>NZ_CAMSEL010000005.1:0-444854 GCF_947057495.1 Citrobacter sp. Marseille-Q5395
GGCGAGTCGGGGTGTCATATTCAACGTGAGAAGTGTTGATGGTGATACCACGAGCTTTTTCTTCCGGAGCGTTATCGATCTGGTCGAAAGCACGAGCAGCACCGCCGTAGGTTTTAGCCAGAACGGTGGTGATTGCAGCGGTCAGGGTAGTTTTACCGTGGTCAACGTGGCCGATGGTGCCGACGTTAACGTGCGGTTTTGTACGTTCAAATTTTTCTTTAGACACGGCTATATTCCTTACTATAGTGCTCTCCCCTTTGGAGAGAGCACGGGACTTAGGTTTTAATCCTGTGGCTTATTTACCACGGGCTTCAATAACGGCCTGAGCAACGTTGTTCGGCGCATCGTCGTACTTCAGGAACTCCATGGAGTAAGAAGCACGGCCTTTGGTCAGAGAACGCAGCTGGGTTGCATATCCGAACATTTCAGACAGCGGAACTTCAGCGTGGATCACAACGCCAGTGACGTTGGATTCCTGACCACGAAGCATACCACGACGGCGGCTCAAGTCACCGATAACGTCACCGGTGTTCTCTTCCGGAGTCTCTACTTCAACCTTCATGATAGGCTCAAGCAGAACTGGTTTCGCTTTCTTAAAGCCATCTTTAAAGGCGATAGAAGCGGCCAGTTTAAACGCCAGCTCAGAGGAGTCAACGTCATGGTAAGAACCGAAGTGCAGACGCACGCCCAGATCAACAACCGGGTAACCAGCCAGCGGGCCAGATTTCAGCTGTTCCTGGATGCCTTTATCAACGGCCGGGATGTATTCGCCAGGAATTACACCACCTTTGATGTCGTTGATGAATTCGTAGCCTTTCGGGTTTGAACCCGGCTCCAGCGGGTACATGTCGATAACAACATGACCATACTGACCGCGACCACCAGACTGCTTAGCGTGTTTACCTTCGATATCGGTAACTTTCGCGCGAATCGCTTCACGGTAAGCAACCTGAGGTTTACCGACGTTCGCTTCAACGTTGAATTCACGCTTCATGCGGTCAACGATGATGTCGAGGTGCAGCTCACCCATACCGGCGATAATAGTCTGGTTAGATTCTTCGTCAGTCCATACGCGGAATGACGGGTCTTCTTTAGCCAGACGGCCCAGAGCCAGACCCATTTTTTCCTGGTCAGCTTTGGTTTTCGGTTCTACCGCGATGGAAATTACCGGTTCCGGGAATTCCATACGCTCCAGAATGATCGGAGAATCTGGATCACACAGGGTATCACCAGTGGTCACGTCTTTCAGACCGATCGCAGCAGCGATGTCGCCCGCGCGAACTTCTTTGATCTCTTCACGTTTGTTGGCGTGCATCTGAACGATACGGCCAAAACGCTCACGTGCAGATTTCACGGAGTTCAGGATGGTATCACCGGAGTTAACCACACCAGAGTACACGCGGAAGAAGGTCAGGTTACCCACGAACGGGTCGGTAGCGATTTTGAATGCCAGAGCAGCAAACGGCTCTTCATCGCTAGCGTGACGCTCAGCCGGAGTATCTTTACCGTCGTCCAGAATACCGTTGATCGCAGGTACATCAGTCGGGGATGGCAGGTAATCAATTACCGCATCCAGCATCGCCTGAACACCTTTGTTCTTAAACGCAGAACCACAGGTTACCAGGATGATTTCGTTGTTCAGAACGCGCTGACGCAGAGCTTTCTTGATCTCTTCTTCAGTCAGTTCTTCACCACCCAGGTATTTCTCCATCAGCTCTTCTGAAGCTTCCGCGGCGGACTCGATCAGGTTCTGGTGCCATTCTTCAGCCAGTTCCTGCATGTCAGCCGGGATATCTTCATAAGTGAAGGTTACGCCTGCATCTTCTTCGTTCCAGTTGATGGCTTTCATTTTCACCAGGTCAACAACACCAGTGAAGTTTTCTTCAGCACCAATTGCCAGCTGCAGCGGAACAGGGTTCGCGCCCAGACGGGTTTTGATCTGACCAACAACTTTCAGGAAGTTCGCGCCCATACGGTCCATTTTGTTAACGAACGCAATGCGCGGAACTTTATATTTGTTAGCCTGACGCCATACGGTTTCAGACTGCGGCTGAACACCACCAACTGCGCAGTAAACCATTACTGCACCATCAAGCACACGCATGGAACGTTCTACTTCGATAGTGAAGTCAACGTGCCCCGGGGTGTCGATGATGTTTACGCGATGCGGTTCATACTGCTTAGCCATACCAGACCAGAATGCAGTAGTCGCTGCGGAGGTGATAGTAATACCACGCTCCTGCTCCTGTTCCATCCAGTCCATGGTGGCTGCGCCGTCATGAACTTCACCGATTTTATGGTTTACACCGGTGTAGAACAGAATACGTTCGGTAGTAGTGGTTTTACCGGCGTCGATGTGCGCACTGATACCGATGTTACGGTAGCGCGCGATGGGTGTTGTACGAGCCATTTGATTCCTCGTTTATCTTTTAGGCGTTCAATTTAAGTAGCCCAAAGCGGGCTGCTTACAAGAAGCGCCCGCCTGGTGACTAATACTCCGAAGGGATTACCAACGGTAGTGTGCGAACGCCTTGTTGGCTTCTGCCATACGGTGAACGTCTTCACGTTTCTTAACTGCAGTACCTTTGTTTTCTGCAGCATCAGAAAGTTCGTTCGCCAGGCGCAGAGCCATGGATTTATCACCGCGTTTACGAGCAGCTTCAACGATCCAACGCATTGCCAGGGCATTACGACGGACCGGACGGACTTCAACTGGTACCTGATAAGTAGAACCACCAACGCGGCGAGACTTAACTTCGACAGTCGGGCGCACGTTTTCGAGAGCTACTTCGAAAGCTTCCAGTTCATTTTTACCAGAACGCTGAGCCAGGGTCTCCAGCGCGCTGTATACGATTGTTTCGGCAGTAGATTTTTTACCATCTACCATCAGGATATTTACAAATTTAGCCAGCAGTTCTGATCCGAACTTCGGATCCGGCAGAATTTTACGCTGACCAATGACGCGACGACGTGGCATGGAAATACTCCGTTGTTAATTCAGGATTGTCCAAAACTCTAAGAGTTTAGTTTGACATTAATATAAAACGTTTGGCCTTACTTAACGGAGAACCATTAAGCCTTAGGACGTTTCACGCCATACTTGGAACGTGATTGCTTACGGTCTTTAACGCCGGAGCAGTCAAGCGCACCACGAACGGTGTGGTAACGAACACCCGGAAGGTCTTTTACACGACCGCCACGGATCAGGATCACGGAGTGCTCCTGCAGGTTGTGACCTTCACCACCGATGTAGGAAGTCACTTCAAAACCGTTAGTCAAACGAACACGGCAAACTTTACGCAGTGCGGAGTTCGGTTTTTTAGGAGTGGTAGTATATACACGAGTACATACGCCACGTTTCTGCGGGCATGCTTCCAGCGCAGGCACGTTGCTCTTTGCAACTTTGCGTGCGCGTGGTTTGCGTACCAGCTGGTTAACTGTTGCCATTAAATAGCTCCTGGTTTTAGCTTTTGCTTCGTAAACACGTAATAAAACGACCTCATACAATATGAGGACGCAGAATTTTAGGTCGGTGTCGAAAAGGTGTCAAGAAATATACAACGATCCCACAATTACCAGGCCATCTGGTTGGGATGCTTCACCGTAAGTCTGACGAAGTCAGTATAGCCAACCCTGACGACACTGTCTGAAATTTGACCATCTAACCCGCGAGCTTTAATGTCTTCTTCCAGTACATAGACCTTAATGGAGGCATTCTGCAGACTTTCAAGGAAGCGGGTACCATCTATTGCCGCCGTCACGCCATCCTGGAGCAATAAAAGCTCATCGTCTTCACCAACAAGACGAAGAAGAGAGGAGAAATCAGTAAGCCACGCGGAGCGATGTAAAGTATGCAGCATGAGAATGTCAAAACCTCAAAATAACATCATAGTTGCCAAGCTCACGGCGCAAATCATGGGGTTCAAGAACCGTCGCATCGACCACAAAACTGGCCCCCTGATCAAGCCCTCGCTCACGCAGGGAGGCGGCGCAAAGCCAGCATTGCTCTATATCGTACAGCCCCAGCAGTTTAAAAGTCGCGATATAATCACGGGCGAGGACAGCATCCGGTTTTTGTCCTTGCAGGATCTGGAAGACGCCATCACCAATAAAAAATACACCAAGGTCTTCCGTTAATGCTGAAGTCGCCAGTAATGCATCAAGACCTTCGCGGCCTGATGCACTGCCGTGCGGCACAGTGGAAAAAACAAAAGCAACACGTTTCATTAAAACTGTACCACGCGATCGCACGTCAGGGATGCCTCGGCCAGCGAGCCAAGCCCACTGAGGTTAAAACCTGATTGTAAGTTCGAACTTGTCAGCCCAAGCCTCTTCGCTTCGGTCTCATCAACAACGCCACGACGCAACGCCGCCGCCACACAAATATTAAGCTCTACACCAAATTGTTGATTGAGTTGCTGCCAGCCTCGCACCAAATCAAATTCATCACTGGCGGGTGATGTCAGAAGGTTAGCGTTATATACCCCCTCCTGATAAAAAAAGACACGGCTTAACTCATGCCCTTCCTCAAGCAACGCGTGTGCAAATTGCAGCGCGCTGCTCGCCTGCTGTGTGCCATAGGCAGGTCCTGTCACCATGATGGCAAAACGCATTACTTGTCTTGCCCCTGGAAATCACCACTTTTGAACTGGCGAATATAGAGGTAAACAGTATGTTTGGAGATGTTCAGACGGTCAGCGACCTGATTAATAGCATCTTTGATATCGAAGATGCCTTTCTCATACAGATTCAGGACGATCTGACGATTCTTCGCATTGTTAGATACGTTACGATCGGCATTCACTTCTTCAATCGTGAATTCCAGCGTCTGTGTCACCAGATCTTCCACTGATGAAGCAAAGTTTACGGCTGAGCCCACTTCCGGGGTTTCCGGCGGAATAAAGGTATTCATTATTTGCGAGAAAGGTACATCAAGATTCATATTGATGCACAGCAGACCAATTACGCGATGCTCACGGTTGCGAATGGCAATCGTCACCGACTTCATCAAGACACCGCTTTTCGCACGTGTGAAATAACATTTCGACACGCTGCTATCCGCACCCGTCATATCATGCAGCATACGCAACGCAAGATCGGTAATCGGTGAGCCGATTTTTCGGCCCGTGTGTTCACCGTTGGCGATGCGAATAGCCGAGCATTTCAAATCCTGCAAAGAGTGCAATACGATTTCACAATGGGAACCAATGAGCATCGCCAACCCGTCCACTACCGCTTCGTAGGATTTAAGGATATCGAAGTCGGTTTGATCGAAAGGACGTTGATCCAGCAAATCTAGCTCACTGGTTTCGTTGGTTAAAAGCGACCTGGACATGAAAAAAAGCACTCCTTTTCAGGAGCCTGTCGTTATGTTGTCAGGGCAGGCTCATCACTATTAGGGGCATCTAAAGTAATACAGCGCACAAGGCGCTTTCCAGTATTAATTATATCCTGTCGATAATAAAAAACCG
Organism: Citrobacter sp. Marseille-Q5395; assembly: GCF_947057495.1. Taxonomy (NCBI): domain Bacteria; kingdom Pseudomonadati; phylum Pseudomonadota; class Gammaproteobacteria; order Enterobacterales; family Enterobacteriaceae; genus Citrobacter; species Citrobacter sp. Marseille-Q5395. Next base: position 5,472 of record NZ_CAMSEL010000005.1, read on the forward strand.
CCGCCCTGTGGGCGGCGGTTTTTGGTACCTTATTTTTTGCTGGCATCTGCAGCTTTATCTGCCGGTGCAGCGTCTGCCTTCGCATCCGCTTTCGGCGCCGGTTTGATATCTAACAGCTCAACATCAAAGACCAGCGTGGAGTTTGCCGGAATACCCGGAACGCCGGTTTTGCCATAAGCCAGATCCGGTGGAATAACCAGCTGAATTTTACCGCCTTTCTTGATGTTTTTCAGGCCTTCTGTCCAGCCCGGGATAACACCGTCAAGACGGAAAGAGAGTGGCTCGCCACGGGTGTAAGAGTTATCAAACTCTTTACCATCAATCAGCGTACCTTTGTAGTTCACAACCACGGTATCGCTGTCTTTCGGTGCTTCACCTGTACCGGCTTTCTCTACTTTGTAGACCAGACCAGTAGAAGAGGTTTTAACACCTTTCTCTTTGGCAAACTTCTCACGGTACGCTTTACCCTTGGCTTCATTATCAGCCGCGTCTTTTTCCATTTTCGCCTGGGCGGAAGTCTTCACGCGCGCTTCAAACGCCTGCAGAGTTTGTTCGATTTCCTGGTCAGACAATTTGCTCTTGTCCGCAAACGCATCCTGAACGCCAGCGATCAGCTGATCTTTATCCAGTTTGATGCCCAGTTTCTCCTGCTCTTTCAGGGAGTTTTCCATGTAACGCCCCAGGGATGCTCCCAGCGCGTAAGCCGCTTTCTGGTCGTCATTCTTGAATGCTGCTTTGCTGTCAGCGGTAGCGGCTGGTTTCGCAGTATCAGCAGCGAAGGTGATCGGGGCATGCAGAGCAACGGCCATTGTGGTCGCCAGCAACGTTACTTTAAACAGTGATTTCATCCATCTCTCCAGGGCCGGGGCATCTCACCCCAGGGTTAGCTAACATAAAAACGTACTATAAAGCGTTGTAGAACAAATCAACATACAGACACGCCCTATTATCACCACATTTCAGACTCTTTTTGTTTAAATTAGTTTCGTCACACGGGAATGAGTGCTGTGCAAACAGGCAAAGTTGAGTAGAATTCGCCGCAGTCCGCGATCTGCCGGAAATAACAGAAGAGGTGAATCATGCAGGATACAACGATGGAAACTCGGCTGGCTGAACTGGAGAGTCGCCTGGCATTTCAGGAAATTACCATTGAAGAGCTTAATGTGACGGTAACTGCTCACGAACTGGAAATGGCCAAACTGCGCGATCATCTGCGTCTACTGACGGAGAAGCTCAAAGCAACTCAGCCGTCCCATATTGCGTCGCAGTCCGAAGAGACACCGCCGCCGCATTATTGAGACATAAAAAAAGCGGGGAATTCCCGCTTTTTTTGTGCCGGATAGCGACGTAAACATCTTATCCGGCCTACTCATATATACCCAAAGGATTTCAAATCACAGCCAATACCGCTGTGGGTTGAAAGACGAAGGGTATTAGTGGCAACCGCAGCCGCCATTACCTTTACCGCCACCGCCGCAGCAACCTTCGCCGCCGTGCTCGTGCCCATGGTCGTGGCCATGACCGCCGCAGCAACCGTCGTGGTCGTGATCGTGGTCATGACCGTGCGCACCGTGAACGTGACCGTGAGCCAGTTCTTCTTCGGTTGCTTCGCGGATCGCAACAACTTCAACGTTGAATTTCAGGTTCTGGCCAGCCAGCATGTGGTTACCGTCAACCACTACGTGGTCGTCTTCCACTTCGGTAATTTCTACCGGTACAGGTCCCTGGTCGGTTTCAGCCAGGAAGCGCATGCCAACCTGCAGTTCATCAACGCCCATAAATACATCTTTAGGAACGCGCTGCACCAGGTTTTCGTCATACTGACCATAAGCGTCGTTTGCGCCTACAGCAACATCGAATTTATCGCCAACTTCATGACCGTCCAGCGCTGTTTCCAGACCAGAGATCAGGGAACCGTGACCATGCAGGTAGTCCAGCGGTGCACTCACCGGAGACTCATCAACCAACACACCGTCTTCTGTACGTACCTGATAGGCCAGGCTGACCACCAGGTCCTTTGCTACTTTCATGATATCTCCTGAGCATGGAAAGAATAGTGGCGCAGATTGTAGCGGAATTCTGCACCCGTGTACCCTCTAGCTTAAAAAAAGCTGCGCCATATCGCTAGTCCGGATGAAAAATCCCTATCACTTGTTCTTCTTTGCGAACGTGCTCGCGTGCTTCTTTATCGGCTTCCCGCATCTGATGACCACACTTAACACACTCAACAATATCGATATTATTTTCGCGCCACATCGCCAGCGAGTCCTGCGCCTGGCAGGACGGACATTTTGCACCTGCAATAAAACGTTTACGAATTGCCATGGTTATCCCCTACTCAAATTCATCCCAGCCATCCAGCTGTCGTCGCTCTTGCTGCATCTCTCGATGGAAAATTTCCTCCAGTTCGCGCCGGGCTTCTCTGGCACGAGAGATTTGTACCGTATCGGTATGTATCGGGATCAACTCCCGTAGCATACGCATGTCCAGCCGCCGGAAATGCAGCTGAGCACGTTGGGCCTGATGCGGATGCATACCCAATGAAACCAGAGTTTTACGTCCCAATTCCAGCGCACTCGAAAAGGTTTCGCGGGAAAACTGCGTTACACCAGCTTGTAATAACTCATGTGCTTCCACGCGTCCGCGCGCTCGCGCAAGAATATGCAAATGCGGAAAATGCTGCTGACACAGTTCCACCAGCTTCATCGTATCTTCAGGCTCGTTACAGGTGATCACTATCGACTCCGCCGCTTCAGCACCAGCGGAACGTAAAAGTTCTACTTGTGTCGCATCGCCGTAATAAACTTTATAGCCATATTTACGCATCAGATTAACCGCGCTGATATCGCGTTCCAGCACGGTAATACGCATTTTATTCGCCATCAGCAAACGGCCTATTACCTGCCCAAAGCGCCCAAACCCCACCACAATCACCTGCGGTTTATCATCTTCCACCCAAGGTTTTTCATCTTCATCATCCGGGCCGTTAATCTGGCGGGAGAGCCATTTATCAATCAGCTTCATCAACAACGGTGTCGTCATCATCGACAATGTGACGGTCACCAGCAGCAGCGCCATTTGATCGCCCTGAAACAGTCGTTGTGATGATGCCGTTGAAAAAAGGACGAAGGCAAATTCTCCCCCCTGGCTTAACACACCGGCAAACTGCATACGCTCCGAGCTTCTCATCCCATTCAGTCGCGCCAATAGATACAGCACCAGCGTCTTAACAACTACCAGCACAATAACGCTCGCGACCACCCACAGAATGTGGGTATACAGAACGCCAAGATTTAGCGACATCCCCACAGATATGAAGAACAAACCAAGCAACAGACCTTTAAAAGGATCAATTGCCGTTTCCAGCTCATGTCGATATTCGCTTTCCGCCAGCAGCACGCCCGCGATAAAAGTTCCAAGGGCCATCGACAACCCCAATGCATCCATGAATAAAGCAGAACCCAGTACCAGGAGCAGCGTGGCTGCGGTAAATACCTCCCGTACACCGGAATCCGCGATAAAGCGAAAAACGGGACGGAGCAGATAACGCCCACCAATCAACATGCCAGCAAAGGCCAGCACCTTCATTCCTACTTTGATCCAGTCAAAATGTTCGTCAGCAGAACCGGCTAACAGCGGAACCAACGCCAGCGCGGGGATCACCGCCAGATCCTGAAATAGTAATACCGAAAAACCCAGTTGCCCGGATTCGCTGCGGTTCATCCCCTTTTCCCGCATCAGCTGCAGCGCCATCGCCGTTGAGGACATCGCCAACCCGATTCCGCCCACTACTGCCGCCTGCCAGGAGAAATTCGTGAGCATCAGCAGGCCAGCCAGAACCACTGCGCTGAGCATCACTTGAGCCGCGCCGACGCCAAATATTGAGCGTCGCAACTGCCATAGCTTGGAAGGGTTAAGCTCCAGCCCAATGATAAACATCAGAAAAACCACACCCAATTCAGAGAAGTGGAGGATTTCATCCACATCGCTGATGAACCCTAGTCCCCACGGACCAATAGCGATCCCCGCCAGCAAATACCCCAAAACAGGGCCAATGCCCAGCCGCGATGCCAACGGCACCGCAGCTACCGCCGCGAAGAGGAATAACACTCCCGCCAGTAATAAATCAGAACCTTCCATCAGCGGCCTCCCGAAGGAATCGGATTTGCCAGCCAGTCGCCATACGCTTTAGCATGACTGTCCAGCTCCTGCTTTGTCTGCCGCCTGGCCCAGTAAACGATAATAGGGCTCATCCAGTGCATCCGGCACATTCCGGCCGTCAACTCAAAAGGGCGCAGCACATCGCTCATCGGATAGCGGTTCAGCGCATCATAACGGTAAGCACTTTCCGGCTCACCGGTAGTGATGACACTCCGCCAGTACTTTCCCGCCAATTGATTTCCACCCGGACCGCTGGCGAATCCACGACTGAGAACACGGTCAAGCCATTCTTTTAACAGGGCCGGACAGCTATAGGTGTATAGCGGATGCTGGAAAACAATCACATCATGCTCACGCAGCAGTTCCTGCTCGTGCGGAATATCGATAAAAAAATCGGGATAGTGTGCATAAAGATCGTGCACGGTAACATTACTGAGCTGCATGGCCGGTTTAAGCAGAACCCGGTTCGCGACCGAGTCCTGAGATTCCGGATGGGCATACAGCAGCAAAACTTTCGCTGGCTGGAACATCATTCCCCTCCCGGTTATGTCTTTTGTCTATTTTCGACGTTTTGGGCTACCATTGCGCCTCGGTGCGGCAAAGCGCCCGCACATTACATTATCATAATGATAAATTAACATAGTCTGAACATACGGCGCCTTATGATTGTTTTCTCCTCGTTACAAATTCGTCGCGGCGTGCGCGTCTTACTGGACAATGCCACGGCCACCATTAATCCAGGGCAGAAGGTTGGTCTGGTCGGTAAAAATGGCTGCGGTAAATCTACCCTGCTGGCATTGCTGAAAAATGAAATCAGCGCCGACGCCGGGGGATTTACGTTCCCTGGTAACTGGCAGCTCGCTTGGGTGAACCAGGAAACACCAGCACTTCCTCAGCCTGCGCTGGAGTACGTGATTGACGGTGACCGCGAATATCGTCAGCTGGAAGCACAGTTGAACGATGCCAACGAACGTAACGATGGAAACGCCATTGCGACCGTACACGGCAAACTGGACGCTATTGATGCATGGACGGTTCGCTCGCGTGCCGCCAGCCTGTTACACGGCCTCGGTTTTTCGAATGAGCAGCTTGAACGTCCGGTCAGCGATTTCTCCGGCGGATGGCGTATGCGCCTCAACCTTGCTCAGGCACTGATTTGTCGTTCAGATCTTCTGCTGCTTGATGAACCGACCAACCACCTCGATCTCGACGCGGTAATCTGGCTGGAACGGTGGCTGAAAAGCTATCAGGGCACGCTGATCCTGATCTCTCATGACCGTGATTTCCTCGATCCGGTGGTAGATAAAATTATTCATATCGAACAACAGACGATGTTCGAGTACACCGGTAACTACAGCGCGTTTGAAATTCAGCGCGCTACGCGTCTCGCACAACAGCAGGCGATGTACGAAAGCCAGCAGGAGCGCGTGGCGCATCTGCAAAGCTATATCGATCGCTTCCGCGCCAAAGCAACTAAAGCAAAGCAGGCACAGAGCCGTATTAAAATGCTGGAACGCATGGAGCTCATCGCTCCGGCTCATGTCGATAACCCGTTCCATTTCAGTTTCCGCGCGCCGGAAAGCCTGCCCAATCCATTGCTGAAAATGGAAAAAGTCAGCGCAGGCTATGGCGATCGCGTCATCCTAGACTCCATCAAACTGAACCTGGTTCCGGGGTCACGTATCGGCCTGTTAGGACGTAACGGTGCGGGTAAATCAACGCTGATTAAACTGCTGGCGGGAGAACTGGCGCCGATCAGTGGTGAAATCGGTCTGGCGAAGGGTATTAAGCTCGGCTATTTCGCTCAGCATCAATTGGAGTTCCTGCGGGCTGATGAATCCCCTATTCAGCATCTGGCACGCATGGCGCCGCAAGAGCTGGAACAGAAACTACGCGATTACCTCGGCGGATTCGGCTTCCAGGGAGATAAAGTTACCGAACAGACCGCGCGCTTCTCCGGCGGTGAAAAAGCGCGTCTGGTGCTGGCGCTGATCGTCTGGCAACGCCCGAACCTGTTGCTGCTCGATGAGCCGACTAACCACCTGGATCTCGACATGCGTCAGGCGCTGACCGAAGCATTAATTGATTTCGAAGGCGCACTGGTTGTGGTTTCGCACGACCGTCACCTGATTCGATCCACTACCGACGACCTCTATCTGGTACACGATAAGAAGGTCGAGCCATTTGATGGCGATCTGGAAGATTATCAGCAGTGGCTAAGTGACGTACAAAAGCAGGAAAACCAGAGCGACGAACCGGCGAAAGAGAGTGTCAACAGCGCCCAGGCGCGTAAAGACCAGAAGCGCCGCGAAGCAGAGCTGCGAACCCTGACGCAACCACTGCGTAAAGAGATAACCCGTCTGGAAAAAGAGATGGAAAAGCTACACGCACAACTGGCACAGGCGGAAGAGAAGCTTGGCGACAGCGAACTGTACGACCAAAGTCGCAAAGCTGAACTAACGGCATGCCTGCAACAACAGGCGAGCGCAAAATCCGGGCTGGAAGAGTGCGAAATGGCCTGGCTGGACGCGCAGGAACAGCTTGAGCAAATGCTTGCCGAGTAGTCTTGATTGCCGGATAAAGGCGCGAAAGCGTCTTATCCGGCCTAGCGAAAGATTAATGGGAGGATGTAAGTTAGCGTTGCGTCGCCAGACGCTGGCGAATTTGTTCGAAATGTTCACGATTGAAAAGCTTGCCGTCAAGAAAGCGCGTTTTCAACTCTCCTTCCATCTCCTGTCCCCAGTTTTGTTCATCATGCAGGCATAGCTCACCTTGATCATCACGCGCGACGCGCAGCAGTCCCCGGGCTGAACGTTTCAGACCATTGTCGGTTTTCGGCTCTTTAAAGATCGTCCGTCCTTTACCGTCAACCTCCCCCCATGTTGCTTTCATCGCAAAACCAAATGTATCACGCGTGCTGTACTGATAAGTGAATGAACCAACCCCAAATACCACATTTGAACTGGCAAATCCTTTTGCTTCCAGGCGACGCAGGATTTCATTCGCCCGCTCAAGGGTAATGGAATCGCCATAGATCAACCCGACATGTGGGTCGAGCACCTTATACCCTTTGGAGTTAATCGTGCCGCCAAAAATTTCCCACAGCACTTCCACTGAGCCTTTCTCCTGCGGGGTACGATCGGCACGAGAATCTTCATCCGCGCCGGTGCCGCACAGAATATCTACCGGATTACCGCTGTCCGGGCGGAATACTACCCGGCCCTCACGCGCCAAAATGATGTGCTTTAGTTCAAGGGTATATTCCGTCAACACCTGCCAGTAGTCCCAGGTATCTGAGACTATCGACACAAATCCCTGCGGGTAGAGATCAGCAATCAGGCGACGAAAAGTTTCAATCTCATGCTCGCGCTCCCCCATACACATTACGCTGTGCTCAGTTGCGGGAATACTGGCGCCGATAAAATATCCTTCGCCGTCAGTGTAATAATCGCGGGCATAGAGCAACGATGGAATGCTGTCAGTACCTTTAAAACTCAGCAGATGCCCGCTTCCTGCCTGCATGGTATCCTGCAAACCAGACATGCCCCGAAATGAAAAATCATGACACTGGAAATCGAGATGTGTCTGATCGCTACAGGTTTTCTCCGCCCAACGTTCGCAGATTTTGCGATAGTGGTGAGCAATAGTAGCGTTAGTTGACGCTTTCCACAGTTCCGCCGACAACACAGTCTCAAGGTAATTCACCAGCCAGAAAAACTCAGGTTTGGTATTGATGATGGTTAATACCGGCACCGCCATCGGAACTTTGCTACCTTCATCCAGCGCCTTGATATGCAGTGGCAAATAACCCAACTGGTGCAGCGCACGAATGTGGTCAACCGCTACAGCATCTTTTCCAGGATAGCTGTCCATTACCTGCTTGTATTCCTTTACCACCTCTTCCTGCGCTCGAGCAAAGAACGCCTCGTTAAACAGGTCGATCAGAAACCACTGCAGAAATCCCTGCAGACCGAAGAACACCAACTTGCCATCCGGCAGTGGTGACGAAAAAAAGCGATCGCTGCGTGGCGTAAAGTTGGAATAGACCCGGCTGGTTCCTTGCGGATACTGTACGCGGTGAGAAACTTTGTAGCCGTCGATGGCCAGAATAGGGTTCATTTTCATAATAATTATCTCCCTCAGGCGCGGTAAATCGCGTCAATATCGATAAGTTCAAGCTGCGGATGTGCCAGCGCAGATGCAGCTAAAGAGGTTGTGGTGTAGATGGCATCGATTCCGTTGGCGAACAAATGTTCAACACCCTTAGAAAAGATACCGTGGGTGACATACAGGCTAACGCTGCGGGCTCCGGCATCACGTAAAACCTGAGCTGATCCAATAAAGGTGCCACCGGCATCACACAGGTCGTCAATAATCAGCAGATCTCTGCCCTTAACATTCCCCGCAACCAGTGCAAACCCGGTCAGATTGCCAGTTGCCACATCACGTTTTTTGCTCAGAATGGCATATTCAGAGACACCTACCGCTCTGGCGACAGCATCAATTTTCTTCAACGATCCGGCATCTGGTGCAACCAGCATCAACGCTTTTTGTTGAAACTGGCGCAGCAGGGTCGCGCTTTGTTGCAGACAGGTCTCCTGCGAAATAGCCACAAAGTTATCTATTGCCGCTGCCGCGGCTTCGCTGTGTGGGTCGAGCACTTTTACCTTGTCAAACTTCAGTGTATTGAGCTGACTGGCAAAGACTTTCAGCGCAAAGCTGTCACCCGCGACCATATGTCGGTCCTGGCGCGCCCATGGCAGCCAGGGGAGTTCGAGGTGACTGACCAGTACATCGGTTTGGTGGCGAACCGCTTCCACTAGTTGCGCCACCAGCATAAAGTCGTTCATATCACGCATTGCCATCGCCCGAATGCGCATCAGACGAGCAGAGGATGGCAACGCATCGGTTACTTTCAACCAGGCGGCCCCGTCAGGAAAAACACCGCTGGCAATTGTGTACACCTGCTCATCCAGGGTTAATGTCAATTTTACGCTCATCGCTCTCCCCTTAATTGTGTCCCTTAGACACAATTAATAATGTCCTTAAGACATATTTAAAGCAAGCATAATATGCATTAATCTTCACCATGGTGATAATCAACTGATAAGTAACAAGAAAAAACGAAACTTGCCCCCCATGGTTGGGCTGGTACACTTGTGAGCGTTGCAAATCATCGTGAGTACCTTATGACCACCGAAGCTGACTATCTGAATCAGTATGATGCCCGCCGCTTTCCCTCCCCTTTGGTGACAGTGGATAGTGTGTTGTTTACCCTGCATCAACAGGCGCTGTGTGTGTTGCTGGTAGAACGGGCAAACCAGCCACAAAAGGGGTGCTGGGGATTACCCGGTGGCTTCATTGATATGGCCCACGATGATTCCACCCGTGCCACGGCAATGCGTAAACTCACTGAAAAAACAGGTGTTTCTCCTTCCTGGTTGGAACAACTGGATACGTTTTCCGGACCAGATCGTGATCCGCGCGGCTGGAGCCTGACCGTCACCTGGTTCGCCTTGATCGCCTGGGTAGACTGTGAGCCGCACATTGCCAGCGTCAGTGATGCCCGTTGGGTTCCTGTTGATAAACTTGCCGACTATCCACTCGCATTTGACCACCAGAAAATCATTGAGGCGGCCCTGTATCGGCTACGGCAAAAAACGATGTATTCTTTACTGCCCGTTTACTGTTTACCGGATACCTTTACTCATGGTCAGCTCCAGGAAGCCACTGAGGTAATCCTTGGCCAGTCCATTCAGCGTAAAAGTCTGATCCGCCGCTTTGAAGCATCAGGCATGTTTGAAGATACCGGTGAAAGTATGGCGACAGGCACGCGAAAAGCCCGTTTATGGCGGCGTAAACCCGGCGTGGATATCCATCTTTTCTCGCGTAACCTACTGACTGACTTAGCGTAAACTTACATATTGACTAACCCGCAGGCCTTCTGCGCGGTATAGTTGCTCATTCCGTTTATTGATTGCTCTGGTGTTATGGTTGAAATCACTCCTACAGAAATGACCCCATCCGCCGACGATTCACGAGAATTCCGTCCGATGCGCGGGATCCGTAATCGCCATCTACAGACGATGCTACCGCGTTTGATTCGCCGTAAAGTGAAGTTCGACGCCCACTGGCAGCGGCTCGAGTTACCTGATGGCGACTTTGTCGATCTGGCCTGGAGTGAAGATCCACAGCAGGCAAAACATAAACCGCGTCTGGTGGTTTTTCACGGCCTGGAAGGTAGCCTGAATAGTCCATATGCTCATGGACTGATTGAAGCAGCGCAAAAGCGCGGCTGGCTGGGTGTGGTGATGCACTTTCGCGGCTGTAGTGGCGAACCGAATCGCCTGAACCGAATTTATCACTCCGGCGAAACCGAAGACGGCACCTGGTTTTTACACTGGCTGGAACGTGAATACGGCCGCGTACCAACTGCGGCGGTAGGTTATTCGCTCGGCGGCAATATGCTGGCATGCCTGCTGGCAAAAGAAGGGCGAGACATTCCGATAGATGCGGCGGTTATTGTATCCGCACCTTTCGTGCTCGAAGCCTGTAGCTACCATATGGAGAAAGGTTTCTCCCGGGTCTATCAGCGCTATCTGCTCAATCTTTTAAAAGCCAATGCCTCACGTAAACTCGAAGCCTATCCAGGCTCACTGCCGGTCAGTCTGGCGCAACTGAAATCCCTGCGCCGCATTCGCGATTTTGACGATCTCATCACCGCCAAAATCCACGGTTTTGCCGATGCTATAGACTATTATCGTCAGTGTAGTGCCATGCCGTTATTGAATCAGATCGCCAAACCGACGCTGATTATTCATGCCAAAGACGATCCTTTTATGGATCATCATGTGATCCCCAAACCGGAAAACCTGCCATCGCAGGTGGAATATCAGTTAACCGAACACGGCGGACACGTCGGATTTATTGGTGGCACATTGCGCCATCCTGAGATGTGGCTGGAATCCCGTATCCCAGACTGGCTGACAACATACCTGGAGGCGTCATCATGATGATCCCGTGGCAGGATATCTCCCCGGAAGCACTGGACAACCTGATTGAAAGCTTTGTCTTGCGCGAAGGCACCGATTATGGTGAACATGAACGCTCGCTCGAACAAAAAGTCGCCGACGTCAAACGCCAACTACAATCTGGTGAAGCCGTGCTGGTGTGGTCCGAACTGCATGAAACGGTCAACATTATGCCAAGGAAACAGCTTCACGAGTAATCCGCTGCCGACGGCTGACTATAATAAAAAAACCAACCTATTTATGGAGTTGTTATGTCTGCCAAACATCCGGTGATTGCGGTAACAGGATCCAGCGGCGCGGGGACCACCACCACCAGCCTCGCGTTTCGTAAAATTTTCGCGCAGTTAAATCTGCGTGCTGCCGAGGTGGAAGGTGACAGTTTTCATCGCTATACCCGCCCGGAAATGGACATGGCGATCCGCAAAGCGCGCGATGCCGGACGGCATATCAGCTATTTCGGCCCCGAAGCCAATGACTTCGGCCTGTTAGAACAAACCTTCATTGAGTATGGTCAGGCAGGAAAAGGCCAGTCGCGTAAATATCTGCACACTTACGACGAAGCCGTTCCGTGGAACCAGGTTCCAGGTACGTTTACCCCCTGGCAACCACTACCTGAGCCGACTGACGTTCTGTTCTACGAAGGACTGCACGGCGGTGTCGTCACTCCGCAACAAAATGTGGCGCGACATGTCGACCTGCTGGTTGGCGTTGTGCCAATCGTCAACCTGGAATGGATTCAGAAACTGACCCGTGATACCAGCGAGCGCGGACACTCACGTGAAGCGGTGATGGACTCGGTCGTGCGTTCAATGGACGACTACATCAATTACATCACTCCACAGTTTTCCCGCACGCATATTAACTTCCAGCGTGTGCCAACTGTCGACACCTCCAATCCCTTTGCGGCCAAGAGTATTCCGTCACTGGATGAGAGCTTTGTGGTGATTCATTTCCGCAACCTGGAAGGGATCGATTATCCCTGGTTGCTGGCGATGCTGCAGGGTTCATTCATCTCCCACATCAATACGTTAGTCGTACCGGGTGGCAAGATGGGGCTGGCAATGGAATTGATCATGCTGCCGTTAGTGCAACGACTGATGGAAGGAAAGAGGATCGAGTGAAGTGTTGCCGGATGGCGGCTGATGCCTTATCCGGCCTACGGGTTTACATCATGCAGGCCTGATAAGTATGACGCCATCAGGCGTGCATTACGAAGCAGCAATCACTTCATAGGAATGGGTGATATTCACCGCTTTTTCCAGCATCAACGCCACGGAGCAATATTTCTCAGCCGAAAGATCTACCGCGCGGGACACGGAGGCATCTTTCAGGTCATGGCCGGTGACAATGAAATGCAGATTGATATGGGTAAAAAGACGCGGTGCTTCTTCACGACGTTCAGAGGTGAGTTTCACTTCACAGTTGGTCACATCCTGGCGACCCTTTTGCAGGATCGACACCACATCAATTGCGCTGCAACCACCCGCAGCCATTAACACCATTTCCATCGGGCTCGGCGCTTTATCACCGGAGTTACCGTCCATCAGAATTTGGTGGCCAGAGGCGGACTCACCAAGGAAGGTTAACCCCTCAACCCACTTTACACGCGCTTGCATAATTCGTAACTCCAATGTTTCAATTTTCCTGACAGATTACGCGCACATAACAATTCTCGCAACGGAAGGCGACCTGCGTCATGCTGAAGCGAGACACCAGGAGACACACGGCGAAAGCTATGCTAAAACAGTCGGGATGCTACAGTAATACAATGACGTACTGCATGTATGCAGAGGACATCACATTACAGGCTGCAGTGCACTTTTTAGCAGCCCCCTTCCCAGGTAGCGGGAAGCACATTTTTGCAACCCCAGAGGCAGCGTCGTTTTCTGGCTCTGGAGACAGCTTATAACAGAGGATAACCGCGCATGGTGCTTGGCAAACCGCAAACAGACCCGACTCTCGAATGGTTCTTGTCTCATTGCCATATTCATAAGTACCCATCGAAGAGCACGCTGATTCACCAGGGTGAAAAAGCGGAAACGTTGTATTACATCGTTAAAGGCTCAGTGGCAGTGCTGATCAAAGATGAAGAAGGGAAGGAAATGATCCTCTCTTATCTGAATCAGGGCGATTTTATTGGCGAACTGGGCCTGTTCGAAGAAGGCCAGGAACGTAGCGCCTGGGTACGAGCTAAAACCGCATGTGAAGTCGCTGAAATTTCATACAAAAAATTCCGTCAGTTAATCCAGGTGAACCCGGATATTCTGATGCGTCTGTCTTCCCAGATGGCTCGTCGTCTGCAAGTTACGTCCGAGAAAGTGGGTAACCTTGCCTTCCTCGACGTGACAGGCCGTATCGCCCAGACGCTGTTGAACCTGGCGAAACAACCTGATGCGATGACTCACCCGGACGGCATGCAGATCAAAATCACCCGTCAGGAAATTGGCCAGATCGTGGGTTGCTCCCGTGAAACCGTTGGTCGCATCCTGAAGATGCTGGAAGATCAAAACCTGATCTCCGCGCACGGTAAAACCATCGTCGTTTACGGCACACGTTAATTCCGCCAAAATGGCGCGTTACTCAGTAATGCGCCATTTTTGTTTACACTGATGTGGCGAAGACTGATTTATCACCCCGAGATCAACTACGCACTACGACAGACGCTGGTGCTGTGTTTACCTGTGGGTGTCGGTCTTATCATCGGTCAACTACATCTGGGGCTGCTTTTCTCCCTCGTCCCAGCCTGCTGCAACATTGCCGGTCTTGACACCCCACATAAACGCTTTTTTAAACGCTTAATTATTGGTGCGTCGCTGTTTGCCGGATGCAGTTTGATCATGCAACTACTACTGGCGCAGACCATACCGTTACCGCTGATCCTCACCGGCCTGACGCTTATTCTCGGCGTAACTGCAGAGTTAAGTCCTCTGCATGCACGATTGTTGCCTGCCTCGCTCATTGCTGCAATTTTCACGCTTAGCCTTGCCGGGAACATGCCCGTCTGGGAGCCACTGTTAATCTATGCGCTGGGTACATTGTGGTACGGTCTGTTCAACTGGTTCTGGTTTTGGCTGTGGCGCGAGCAGCCGCTACGTGAATCACTCAGCCTGCTATACCGCGAACTGGCCGATTACTGTGAGGCTAAATACAGTCTGCTGACCCAGCACATCGATCCTGAAAAAGCGCTGCCTCCGCTGCTGATACGCCAGCAGAAAGCAGTCGATCTCATTACCCAGTGTTATCAGCAGATGCACATGCTGTCGGCACATCACAACAATGAGTACAAACGCCTGCTGCGTGCCTTTCAGGAGGCTCTGGATTTACAGGAGCATATTTCCGTCAGCCTGCATCAACCGGAAGAGGTGCAGAAACTGGTCGAACGCAGCCATGCAGAGCAGGTAATTCGCTGGAATGCGCGAACTGTCGCCGCCCGACTACGAGTGCTGGCAGATGACATTTTGTATCACCGCTTGCCTACGCGATTTTCAATGGAAAAGCAGATTGGCACCCTGGAAAAAATTGCCAGGCAGCATCCGGATAATCCCGTTGGACAGTTCTGCTACTGGCACTTTAGCCGCATTGCCCGCGTGCTGCGTACCCAGCGCCCGCTTTATGCCCGGGATTTGATGGCTGATAAGCAGCGCCGATTGCCGTTGCTCCCTGCTCTGAAAAGCTATTTGTCGTTTAAATCCCCTGCGCTGCGTAATGCGGGGCGTATCAGCGTCATGTTAAGTATCGCCAGCCTGATGGGTAGCGCCTTACATTTGCCAAAACCATACTGGATCCTGATGACGATATTGTTCGTCACGCAAAATGGCTACGGCGCAACCCGGGTGCGTATTCTGCATCGCTCGGCAGGTACTCTCGTTGGGCTTATCATCGCTGGCGTCACATTGCACTTCCATATCCCCGAGGGTTTCACGCTGGCGGCTATGTTGCTTATCACTTTGGTGAGCTACCTGATTATCCGCAAAAACTACGGCTGGGCCACAGTAGGTTTTACTGTCACGGCAGTGTATACCCTGCAACTACTGACGCTGAATGGGGAGCAGTTTATCGTACCGCGCTTTGTCGATACGGTGATGGGCTGTTTGATCGCCTTTGGCGGCACACTCTGGCTGTGGCCGCAATGGCAGAGCGGCCTGCTGCGTAAGAACGCCCACGATGCGCTAGAATCCGATCAGGAAGCCATTCGCCTGATTCTCAGCAACGACCCGCAGGCTACACCGCTGGCATATCAGCGTATGCGGGTTAATCAGGCGCATAACACTCTGTTTAACTCACTGAACCAGGCGATGCAGGAACCAGGGTTTAACTCACACTATCTGGCAGATATGAAACTGTGGGTTACGCACAGCCAGTTTATTGTCGAGCACATTAACGCGATGACCACTCTGGCAAGGGAACATACGATACTGACGCCGGATTTAGCACAGCGGTATCTGGAATCCTGTGAAATTGCTATCCAGCGTTGCCAGCAGCGGTTGGAGTATGACGGGCCGGGAAGTTCCGGCGATGTGAATATTCTCGAGTCTTCGGAAATGCTGTCCCAAGGCCCGTTAAGCACCCTGGAACAGCATCTGCAACGTATACTTGGCCACCTGAACACCATGCACACCATTTCGTCGGTAGCATGGCGTCAAAGGCCGCATCATGGCATCTGGCTTAGCCGCCGGTTGCGAGACATGAAGGGTTAACGCTGTTTTCCTGTAGGCCTGAAAGCAGCGCACTATCGGGTAATCAGGCGACGACCTTCGCTACCGCCTGCGCAAAGCGCTGCATGCCTTCATCAATGTCCGTTTTATCCACCACTAGCGACGGCGCAAAACGCATTACGTCCGGGCCAGCATTCAGCACCATCACCCCTTCGTGCGCTGCAGCGTAAAGGAAATCACGTGCCCGGCCTCTGAACTGTGGCTTCAGTTCCGCACCGATCAACAAGCCCATGCCGCGAATGTCGCTAAAAATGTCATACTGCGCATCAATCTTCTGTAAATGTTGAACAAACGTCTGACGTTTGGCTTGAATACCCTCCAGCACTTCCGGGGTATTGATAATATCGAACGCCGCTCCTGCAACCGCGCAGGCCAAAGGATTACCGCCATAGGTCGAACCGTGAGATCCCACATGAAACGCCGAGGCGATCTCCTGAGTCGTTAGCATAGCACTCACCGGGAATCCGCCGCCGAGGGCTTTGGCGCTGGTCAGGATATCCGGCGTCACACCGAAATGCATATAGGCAAACAGGTCACCTGTACGCCCCATCCCGCACTGCACTTCATCAAATACCAACAGTGCCTGGTGCTGATCGCACAATTCACGCAGGCCTTGCAGAAATTCTGGTGTCGCTGCGGTTACGCCACCTTCCCCCTGAATTGGCTCAACCACCACCGCACAGGTGTGGTCGTCCATCACTGCTTTCACTGCATGCAGATCGTTAAACGGCACATGAATAATGTCCGCCGGTTTTGGACCAAAGCCATCAGAATATTTTGGCTGTCCGCCCACGGAAACGGTAAACAGTGAGCGACCATGAAACGCATTATGGAAGGCGATAATTTTGGTTTTAAAGGGGCTATGGCGTACACAGGCATAGTGACGCGCCAGCTTAAAAGCGGTTTCGTTAGCTTCAGTACCAGAGTTCATGAACAGCACACGTTCGGCAAAGGTCGCGTCGATGATTTTGCGGCCTAAGCGCAGAGCAGGCTCATTAGTGAAAACGTTGCTGGTATGCCACAACGTTTCGCCCTGGCTTTTCAACGCTTCGACCAGTGCCGGATGACAATGCCCTAATGCGGTAACGGCAATTCCACCCGCGAAATCAACATATTCTTTCCCTTGTTGATCCCAGACTCGACTCCCTTTCCCTTTTACCGGAATAAACTCCGCCGGTGCATAAATCGGCAGAATCACTTCATCGAATGTCGCGCGCGTAATTGCAGTTTGTTCAGTTGCCATGTCATTACCACCCAGTTAAGCAGAAATGTTAGTGAAATTATAATCACAAAATATGAATAAAAAATCACTGAATAGCAACCACAAATCAACGGTTGAGGAAATTAGCCAGCAGCTGATGCCCCTGTTCACTGAGAATACTCTCTGGGTGAAACTGTACCCCTTCAAGATCCCACTCCCAATGGCGAATCCCCATGATCTCCCTGGTGTCGCTCCAGGCCGTTACCTCAAAACAATCAGGGAGTGTCGCAGGGGCAACAACCAGCGAGTGATAGCGCGTGACCGTTAACGGGTTCACGAGTCCCTGAAACACCCCCTGTCCGTTATGCGTAATCGGTGATGTTTTACCGTGCATCACTTTCGCCGCCCGAACCACGGTCGCGCCAAATGCCTGTGCCATCGCCTGGTGCCCCAGGCAAACACCCAACATGGGCGTTTTTCCCGCAAAATGTCGAATCACATCCAACGAGATCCCGGCGTCATCCGGGGTGCAGGGTCCGGGAGAAATAACGATTTTTTGCGGATTAAGCGTGTCAATTTGCGGCAACGTCAACTCGTCGTTACGCCTGACGAGAACATCAGCGCCCAGTTCACAGAAGTATTGATACAGGTTCCAGGTAAAAGAATCGTAGTTATCGATAAGCAGGATCATGGCGGCTCCGGTACATAAGAACCGCGCTATTCTACTCAGTTTCCTCGGCTACGCTTACCACTTTACGAAATATCGCTCGCAACGCAGACAGGTCACCCATTGCACCACTTTGATTTGCCAGGTTCCACTCCGCGACCTGAATGCCATTCCAGTTGAGCACATACCCGGCATGAATCGCTAACTGCTCAAAGAAAATACGTTGCGCCAAACCGCTGCCGATACGAAACGGATGCAACACATTAATTTCGCAATAATAATGCGTGAGCCGGTCGACAAATTTTTCTTCCGGTAATCCTGCCAGCCAGGACTCTTCTTCAAGATCCTGCATCAGCGCATTACCCTCTTTCTCGATATATGCAAAATGGCAGAAACGGGTATCCCCCTGATAAATGTCGACCTCACGCAGATGACCTGCCCAGTCGAAAATATCCTGATACAGCTGGCGATGGATAGCACACAGATGCGGCAGGCCCCGTTTTAGCGGCCCCAGCTCAATCGTCGCCGCACGCAACGCCGTCAACTCCCAGGCGGCCTGCTCAAGACGCTGAGTTTGATGAACGCCCAGACGATTACGCATGACGTTCAGACCTGGATACAAATAGGGATCACGTCCATCACCAAATTTATCGCTCATAGTGCCTCCTCAATTCTTCAAGGCGCACCAGTGCGTCTTCAGCGCTCAGAGTAACCCGTGGAATATCCACGCCTTCCAGCCGCCGGCTAGCCTGAAAATTGCCGTTTCGCCGTTGTACCCAGAGACTGGACTTTTGTTTATCGGTGAGTTTTTTCACGTGACCTCCCTGAATGTGCCGACACTTGCCACAAGTATAAGCAGCAATTTCGGGTTACGCAGAGAAGGGAGAGAACGCGGACAGGAACTGCCCGCGCAAAATTCGATTATGGCAGGACTTTCGCTGACAGGATAACAATCGGTTTTGATGGCACGTTCTGGTATGGACCGACATCATGAGTCGGAACCTGAGAAATCTTATCCGCGACATCCATACCCTTCACAACTTTACCGAAGACAGCGTAACCAAAGTCGCGCTGGCCATGATCAAGGAAGGCGTTGTCCGCAATGTTGATAAAGAACTGACTGGTCGCGCTGTCTTTGTCCGCAGTACGTGCCATGGCAATGGTACCGCGGGTATTACGCAGTCCATTATCGGCTTCATTCTTGATTGGCGGATTAGGTTTCTTCTGCTGCATCTGCTCGTTAAAACCACCACCCTGTACCATAAAGCCAGGGATCA
Source organism: Citrobacter sp. Marseille-Q5395 (assembly GCF_947057495.1). NCBI lineage: Bacteria > Pseudomonadati > Pseudomonadota > Gammaproteobacteria > Enterobacterales > Enterobacteriaceae > Citrobacter > Citrobacter sp. Marseille-Q5395. The sequence goes on from NZ_CAMSEL010000005.1 coordinate 24,524, forward strand.
CACGGTGAAACGTGGTGTTGTTATAGAAACCGCTATTTACATAATCGACAAAATTTTGCACTGATACCGGGGCTTTCTGGCTATTCAGCTCCAGCTCAATGTTACCGGCAGAGGTTGTCAGCAGGACATGTGGGTCACCTTTCGCTGCCAGTGCTGCGGGAGAGAGAGCAGAAAGGGCGAGAACAGCTGCAACAGCCGCCAGAGTCGATTTGAGCATGAGAATTCCTTAACAAGAGCAGAAATAAAGCAAGTGAATTGATTCTAAAGAGCCTTCATGGACAAGGCCATCCCTTTACTTAATTTTACGAACCTGAAACAAATGTAACGATGCGGATTATCCCGCCACCCAAACCTTATAAAGTGATTTTGATCACATTAAAAAATGTAACGCAAACACAATTTACCAATAAACATTTAAATACATCACTAAAACGCCTAAAATCTGCCCGCTCATAGCGCTGTCAACGCGCTTTACACTTCAATACAGGCCAGTCATGACTAACAGCAATCGTATCAAGCTCACATGGATTAGCTTTCTCTCTTACGCCCTGACAGGTGCGTTGGTAATTGTCACCGGGATGGTGATGGGAAACATCGCAGAATATTTTCATTTGCCTGTTTCCAGTATGAGTAACACTTTCACCTTCCTGAATGCCGGGATCCTGATCTCTATTTTTCTCAATGCCTGGCTGATGGAAATTGTGCCCCTGAAAACGCAATTGCGTTTTGGCTTCGTCCTGATGGTGCTGGCCGTCGCCGGGCTGATGCTCAGCCATAGTCTGGCGCTGTTCTCAGCGGCGATGTTTGTACTGGGCCTGGTCAGTGGTATCACCATGTCAATTGGGACATTCCTGGTTACCCAGATGTATGAAGGTCGCCAGCGTGGTTCCCGTCTGTTGTTTACCGATTCATTCTTCAGCATGGCAGGGATGATTTTCCCAATGGTCGCGGCATTCCTGCTGGCACGCAGCATTGAATGGTATTGGGTTTACGCTTGCATTGGCCTGGTTTATGTCGCGATTTTCATTCTGACCTTCGGCTGTGAATTCCCGGCGCTGGGTAAACATGCACAGCAGCCGGAAACACCAGTGGCGAAAGAGAAATGGGGCATAGGTGTGCTGTTCCTGGCTATTGCTGCATTGTGCTACATCCTTGGTCAACTTGGTTTTATCTCCTGGGTACCGGAATACGCCAAAAGCCTCGGTATGAGCCTGAACGATGCGGGTAAACTGGTGAGTGACTTCTGGATGTCTTACATGGTCGGCATGTGGGCGTTTAGCTTTATCCTTCGTTTCTTTGATTTGCAGCGCATTCTGACCGTACTGGCCGGTCTGGCTACTGTGCTGATGTATCTGTTCATCACTGGCACGCCAGAGCATATGCCGTGGTTCATTCTGACACTGGGCTTCTTCTCCAGCGCGATCTATACCACTATTATCACCCTCGGCTCTCAGCAGACTAAAGTCGCATCACCAAAACTGGTTAATTTCGTACTGACCTGCGGCACTATTGGTACCATGCTGACCTTCGTGGTCACTGGCCCTATTGTCGCCCACAGTGGTCCTCTGGCTGCATTACAGACGGCTAACGGACTGTATGCCGTGGTGTTCGTGATGTGCTTTATCCTTGGATTCGTTACGCGCCATCGTCAGCACAGCACACCAGCCGCACATTAAATCTGAATACCGGATAATGATGTTAAAGCACCTTATCCGGCGTATAAAAGCATTCCCCAGGCCGGATGACCATCCGGCCTTTGATCATCCGCCTTCCCTTCTCCAGACTGCGTAGACCTCGCAATCTTAAGAGGCAGGATAACTCACGCCAAAACCCTTCGATTTGTATGCTTTTCATACAAACATGAAAAGCCTGTCAATTCCGTGACTTATAAAAATGCTGACAAATCAGTTATATACCTCTTAAGGAGTATATAAGGGCGAATTTGATTTGTATCAATAAGCGGGGTTGCTGAATCGTTAAGGTAGGCAGTAATAGAAAAGAAATCGAGGCAAAAATGAGCAAAGTCAGACTCGCTATTATTGGTAATGGTATGGTCGGCCATCGCTTTATTGAGGATCTTCTTGATAAATCTGATGCGGACAAGTTTGATATTACCGTCTTCTGTGAAGAACCCCGCAAAGCATACGACCGTGTACACCTGTCTTCTTACTTCTCTCACCACACCGCTGAAGAACTGTCATTGGTGCGCGAGGGATTCTACGAGAAGCATGGCGTTAAAGTATTAGTCGGTGAACGCGCGATTACCATCAACCGTCAGGAGAAGGTGATCCACTCCAGCGCAGGCCGTACGGTCTATTACGATAAACTGATCATGGCGACCGGGTCCTTCCCGTGGATCCCGCCAATTAAAGGCTCAGAAACTCAGGACTGTTTCGTTTACCGCACCATCGAAGATCTCAATGCCATTGAATCCTGCGCTCGCCGTAGCAAACGCGGTGCCGTTGTCGGTGGTGGCTTGTTAGGTCTGGAAGCCGCCGGCGCCCTGAAAAGCTTAGGCGTTGAAACCCACGTAATTGAATTCGCCCCGATGCTGATGGCTGAACAGCTGGATCATATGGGTGGCGAACAGTTACGTCGCAAAATTGAAAGCATGGGCGTGCGTGTGCACACCAGCAAAAACACGAAAGAGATCGTCCAGGAAGGTACTGAAGCACGTAAAACCATGCGTTTTGCCGACGGTAGCGAACTGGAAGTTGACTTTATCGTTTTCTCCACGGGTATTCGCCCGCGCGACAAACTGGCAACCCAGTGCGGCCTGGACGTGGCACCACGCGGCGGTATCGTGATTAACGATGCCTGCCAGACCTCTGACCCGGATATCTACGCCATTGGCGAATGCGCCAGTTGGAACAACCGTGTTTATGGCCTGGTTGCCCCTGGTTACAAAATGGCGCAGGTCGCTGTTGACCATATTCTCGGTAGCGAAAATGCCTTCGAAGGCGCGGATCTGAGTGCCAAACTGAAGCTGCTGGGTGTCGATGTTGGCGGTATTGGCGACGCACACGCACGCACGCCGGGTGCCCGCAGCTACGTCTATCTCGACGAAAGCAAAGAAGTCTACAAACGCCTGATTGTCAGCGAAGATAACAAAACGCTACTCGGTGCGGTCCTGGTGGGTGACACCAGCGATTACGGTAACCTGTTGCAGCTGGTGCTGAACGATATCGAATTGCCGGAAAATCCGGATTCACTGATTCTGCCAGCGCACGCAGGCAGCGGTAAACCCTCAATAGGCGTGGATAAGCTGCCGGACAGCGCGCAAATTTGCTCCTGCTTTGACGTCACCAAAGGCATGCTGGTCGCCGCTATCAACAAAGGCTGCCATACCGTTGCGGCGCTGAAGGCTGAAACCAAAGCCGGTACCGGTTGCGGCGGGTGTATTCCTCTGGTTACCCAGGTACTGAATGCTGAACTGGCGAAACAAGGGATTGAAGTCAACAACAACCTGTGCGAACACTTCCCGTATTCGCGTCAGGAACTGTTCCATCTCATCCGTGTGGAAGGTATTAAAACCTTCGAAGAGTTGCTGGCAAAACACGGTAAAGGTTACGGCTGTGAAGTGTGTAAACCGACCGTTGGCTCCCTGCTGGCCTCCTGCTGGAATGAATACATTCTTAAACCGCAGCACACGCCGCTGCAGGATACTAACGACAACTTCCTGGCGAACATCCAGAAAGACGGTACTTACTCCGTTATCCCGCGTTCTGCAGGTGGTGAAATTACTCCGGAAGGTTTGGTTGCCGTTGGTCGTATCGCACGCGAATTCAACCTGTACACCAAGATCACCGGCTCTCAACGTATTGGCCTGTTCGGTGCGCAGAAAGATGACCTGCCGGAAATCTGGCGTCAGCTGATTGAAGCGGGCTTCGAAACTGGTCATGCGTACGCTAAAGCATTACGTATGGCGAAAACCTGCGTAGGCAGCACCTGGTGCCGCTATGGCGTGGGTGACAGCGTAGGTTTCGGCGTTGAGCTGGAAAACCGCTACAAGGGCATTCGTACGCCGCACAAAATGAAATTTGGTGTCTCTGGTTGTACCCGTGAGTGCGCTGAAGCCCAGGGTAAAGACGTGGGTATCATCGCCACTGAAAAAGGCTGGAACCTGTACGTTTGTGGTAACGGCGGGATGAAACCACGCCATGCTGATCTGCTGGCGGCGGATATCGATCGCGAAACGCTGCTCAAATATCTTGATCGTTTCATGATGTTCTACATTCGTACTGCAGACAAACTGACCCGTACCGCACCGTGGTTAGATAACCTGGAAGGCGGCATTGAGTATCTGAAGTCCGTCATTATTGACGACAAACTGGGTCTGAATGAACACCTGGAAGAAGAAATGGCGCGTCTGCGTGAAGCCGTCGTGTGCGAGTGGACGGAAACCGTCAACACCCCATCTGCACAGGTTCGTTTTAAACACTTTATCAACAGCGATAAACGCGATCCGAATGTCCAGGTTGTGCCTGAACGTGAACAACATCGTCCGGCCACGCCATATGAGCGCATCCCGGTCACTCTGGTGGAGGAAAACGCATGAGCCAGTGGAAAAACATCTGCAAAATCGATGACATTCTGCCTGCAACAGGCGTCTGCGCCCTGTTAGGTACTGAGCAGGTTGCTATTTTCCGCCCATATCACAGCGATCAGGTGTTTGCGATCAGCAATATCGACCCGTTCTTTGAGTCCAGCGTGCTTTCTCGCGGGCTGATTGCTGAACATCAGGGCGAATTGTGGGTTGCCAGCCCGCTGAAAAAACAGCGTTTTCGCTTAAGCGACGGTCTGTGCATGGAAGACGAACAGTTTTCTGTAAAACATTACGAAGCTCGGGTGAAAGACGGCATGGTGCAACTGCGCGGTTAATTAATTTTTAGGGAGGCGCAATGCCTCCCCTTTTTTGACGTATTTGTAGTTCTTTTATTGGTAGTCCTGATAAGCATAGCGCCATCCGGCCTACGGTTACGATTTCTTTTTATTTTTGTACTTCAAGGATAATCAACATATGTTCACAGACACTATTAATAAGTGTGCGGCTAACGCTGCGCGCATTGCACGCCTGTCGGCTAATAATCCACTTGGCTTCTGGGTCAGCTCAGCTATGGCAGGGGCCTACGTTGGCCTCGGCATCATCCTTATTTTTACTCTCGGTAATCTGCTCGACCCATCCGTACGTCCTCTGGTAATGGGTGCAACCTTTGGTATTGCCTTAACGCTGGTGATTATCGCCGGTTCTGAACTGTTCACCGGCCACACAATGTTTCTGACACTTGGCGTGAAAGCGGGCACCATCAGCCACAGCCAGATGTGGGCAATTCTGCCGCAAACCTGGCTGGGAAATCTGGTCGGTTCCGTATTCGTTGCCCTGCTGTACAGCTGGGGCGGCGGCAGCCTGTTACCGGTCGATACCAGCATCGTACATACGGTAGCACTGGCAAAAACCACCGCACCTGCAACAGTACTGTTCTTTAAAGGTGCGCTGTGTAACTGGCTGGTTTGCCTGGCGATCTGGATGGCAATCCGTACTGAAGGTGCGGCGAAATTCCTCGCTATCTGGTGGTGCCTGCTGGCTTTTATCGCTTCCGGCTACGAGCACTCTGTTGCCAATATGACGCTGTTTGCCCTCTCATGGTTCGGTCACCACAGCGATGCTTATACGTTGGCTGGAATTGGTCATAATCTGCTGTGGGTAACACTAGGTAATACTTTGTCCGGTGTCGTATTCATGGGATTGGGTTATTGGTATGCTACGCCAAAATCGGAGCGCCCTGTTCCGGCAAAAATCAACCAAACTGAGAATCTGGCATAACAGCCAAATCATTAAGGGGTAATGTCGTGGATCATTTGCCTATATTTTGTCAACTACGTGACCGCGACTGCTTGATCGTCGGCGGTGGTGATGTCGCAGAACGCAAAGCGCGGTTACTGCTGGAAGCGGGTGCCCGTTTAACGGTTAATGCACTTGCGTTTATTCCTCAGTTTACCGTATGGGCAAATGAAGGAATGCTGACGCTGGTTGAAGGGCCGTTCGATGAAGCCCTGCTCGACTCCTGCTGGCTGGCGATCGCCGCAACCGATGACGATGCCGTCAACCTTCGCGTCAGCAATGCCGCTGAATCACGACGTATTTTCTGTAACGTGGTCGATGCGCCAAAAGCCGCCAGTTTCATCATGCCTTCCATTATCGACCGCTCGCCGTTAATGGTGGCAGTCTCCTCTGGTGGCACCTCACCTGTCCTTGCCCGCCTGCTGCGTGAACGGCTCGAATCCGTGTTACCGCAGCATCTGGGCCAGGTCGCGCAGTATGCGGGGCAACTACGTTCCCGGGTGAAAAAACAGTTTGCCAGCATGGGCGAACGTCGCCGTTTCTGGGAAAAGTTGTTCGTTAACGATCGTCTGGCGCAATCGCTGGCAAATAACGATCAGAAAGCGATTGAGGAAACCACCGAACAGTTGCTCAGCGAACCGCTGGATCATCGAGGTGAAGTGGTACTGGTTGGCGCCGGCCCTGGTGACGCTGGGCTGCTGACGCTGAAAGGACTACAGCAGATCCAGCAGGCCGATGTCGTGGTGTATGACCGCCTGGTTTCTGATGACATCATGAACCTTGTGCGCCGCGATGCAGATCGTGTATTTGTCGGTAAACGCGCAGGCTATCACTGTGTACCGCAGGAAGAAATTAACCAGATCCTCCTACGCGAAGCGCAACAGGGCAAACGCGTAGTACGCCTGAAAGGCGGCGATCCGTTCATCTTTGGACGCGGTGGCGAAGAGCTGGAAACGCTGTGCCACGCAGGCATTCCGTTCTCTGTGGTTCCAGGCATTACCGCAGCTTCTGGCTGCTCTGCATATTCGGGTATTCCACTGACACATCGAGATTACGCCCAGAGCGTACGTCTGGTCACCGGCCACCTGAAAACTGGCGGCGAGCTGGACTGGGAAAACCTGGCAGCAGAAAAGCAGACACTGGTGTTCTATATGGGACTGAACCAGGCTGCCACTATCCAGGAAAAATTGATCGAGTTTGGTATGCAGGCTGATATGCCGGTTGCGCTGGTAGAAAACGGAACCTCCGTTAAACAACGCGTCGTCAACGGAGCGCTGACGCAACTCGGTGAACTGGCGCAGCAGGTTGAAAGTCCGGCCCTGATTATTGTTGGTCGTGTTGTTGGATTGCGCGATAAGCTGAACTGGTTTTCGAATCACTAATTCGACGCTAACACTGCAGTATGAAGCCAATAAAAAAACCGGGAGTTTCCCGGTTTTTTTATGCCTGTCGTCACCCATTTTCAGCCAGTCATGACTTGCTTAATGCTTTCCCGCAAAATACGTAGCACCGTTTGCTCTCCACTACGGTTTGGATTAATGCGAATCGCATATTCCTCAAGCCCCGGACTGGCTTCACGAAAAGTCCCGGAGAGGCGATAAAACAGAGGAGGGAGCTCATATTTCGACTCCGCACCCACCGGATACGGCAGCGCCCCTCGTTTTTGCGCCTCTTCCAATACCCTTTTAGCTATCGGCTGATGAAACTCGACGATCAGAACCTTCGACTGCGCATTAGCGATCGCCGCCAGTTTCACCTCGGGAAGCCCCCCGCTATTCAGGTACGTTAGCAATCGCTCAGACACGCCTGCCTGCACCGCATGCATCACTGGGGCGAAAACCAGCCCCCGAAGTACCTCCAACGCCTGCGCTCCCTGAATCTGGCAGCCGCCGGAATACTGTGTCGCACGGATTCTACCGATAATATCCGCCTTGCCAACCACCGCCCCCACCCCTTCCGGCCCAAAGAGCTTAAAACAGGAGAAGGTAGAGAGCGTCGCCCCACATTCACAGCCAATACGGTCAACTTTCATCACCGCATAGTTGTCATCGGTTAACGTTGGCAGCCCACACCGGGCAATCTCCGCCAGTACTTCAGCCAGCACATAGCTGTCCTGCGGCTGCTGACGGGTATGCTGTACCAGCGCTGCATCGGGGCGATGTTCAGCGATAACCTGTCTTAATGCCGCAAGGTCATTGAAGTCGGCCCTGACCAGCTCAATTCCCATCTGCTCAACGAGCACCATCGTGGTGGGATAAACCGGCGCAACATGCACCAGTAGCCGCTGCCCAGGTTTGAGTAACGACGCCAACCCCGCGCGAATCGCCCCGGTTCCTGCGCCCTGAACCAACACCGCCGCTTCCGCATGAAAGGCATCAGCCAACACGTGTTCCACTCGCTGCGTCACCCGGGGCTGATTCAACCCAGGGCTCAGCCCCAGGTCGCCGCCCGACAGAAAATCTACACCGGGAAAGTGGCGGCAGAGGGAGTCTACCAGCGCAAACTGCTTTTGCTGCGCCTCAGCAAGTGTCAAACTTTGCAACGGAAACGTCTTCATTTACGCCACCTTATGCCGGGACAAACAGCCCCAACCAGTAAAGAATATTCAGCACAATGCCGGTTATCATCACTGCCACCACGGGTGCAGCCATTTTCTGTACCGGGCGTCCAATCGATTCGTTGAGGAAATAAATCGCGACGGCGATAGAAAAACCGGTATAGCCCGCCATCTTAATCGCAGCAAAAATAGAGCCGACCAGCAGCGCCATTTCCATCAACATATTCATGGCGTTACGAATGTTATCCGATGCGTTACGCACGGACGGATAACGTCCCAGCCATTTACCGATAGAGCGCAGCAACAGGACTTCTGCGGAAATGACCAGTGCGCCAAGAAGTGCCGCAATCCACGGATTCGGCGCTAAATAGCCCACGGCATAGACAAAGGTAAAGCCCGCCACTGCGTACACCCCGGTCGCCAGCGCCGTAGTGGCAATCAACGGCACAAAACCTAAACCGCGCATAAATTCAGCTAATGCCGCCTGATTAACCAGTGTTTGCGACTGCTCCGGTGTAATACCTGCGGAATAGGCTTTTTCCAGCGTAAAGATGGACACCTCACTACCCGCGAAAATCTTCATACTGGCAACCACTGCAATCAATGCCCCGACAATCGCGATATACGGCAGGTTTTTAATGATCCGCGAGGTACGCTCTTCAAACACCGATAGCCCGCTGGTATCCATTCCTTCATCGCCCCGATGACGCAGGTCGTGCGTGATAGCGATCGCCAGCAGCATGATCATCCCCACGAAAATCTCGATCGATTCGGGGTTCAGATGCGGGAAGTAGCGCACGACAATAACGCGGGTCATCAGCACCACGACCGCAGCGATAAGGCTACGTTGCCAGCCGAACTGGTAGAAAATCGCCACCAGCGGAAAAAGTGCGAATGCAGAAACAACCGGAGAGCTCAGCTCACCCAGACTCCCCAGCACATCGACCGGCAACGCTGTCAGCAACTGGTTTACCGGCAGCAGGCAGGTGAGGATCAATACGCCCCAGATAGCCCCCATACCAAACGCCAGCAGACTGTTGGCCGCCAGCACACCGAGGATGTCCGTCGGCAGGAACAGCAACCAGGCGTTGAGCAACCCGGTTTTCAGGGTGAACGAAATCCCCACTGACGCCACAAAACCAATGCTCAGACCAAAGGCAATACTCCCCGCCTCGCGGCGGTTCATGTTACCTTCGATAAGCTGCGGCAGAATTGGGCGAATGCCGTCATGGAATACGGCAGCTGACCGATGCGCCAGCAGTGATGTCATACCGGTCAGGCAGGCCACCACGATAATCTGAATATACAGATCCATATTAGTGCCTTTATTTCAGATGGTTAATCAGCATTGGGATTGCGTGTTCAATGTGTTCAACGGAGAGACCAAACGCGACTTTTCCTTCCGTAATCATTTTTGCAATATGGTCGTCTTTCGCCTTAATCCCCGGCTTGGCAATGGTGCAGCTTTTGTTGTAACCAATCACAGCAATGGCAATCGACAACGCCGCGCCTGCACCGGTGTTACAAGCGCCAATGTAGTAATCCAGTTGCCCGGATTTCACCTTCATCGCCGCTTCCATATCGTTATGAATAGAGACTTCAAAGCAGCCAGGAGCCACTGTTTCGATAGTTTTTTTAATCTGCTCACGCTGTAAGCCAGCAACGCCAATCTTTTTCATGATTCTGTCCTTATTGGAAAAATTGAGAGGGGTTATCACGTAACATCGTATCCACATCGGCCTGACTGAATCCTGACTGGCGCAGCTGTGGAATAAAGTTGGTTAACAGGTAGTTGTAACCATTACCGCCATTGGCTTTCAGATGGGAGCGGCGGGTAATATCCATTGAGAGCATCACGCGGTTAAGCAACCCACGATCGCGTAACGCATGCAGCATCCCAATACGCTTTTCGTCCGGGTAGTAGCTGTTTTTACCGATGGTGTCGAACTGCACATACGCGCCGAGATCGATCATGTGCAGAATATTGTCGAGGTTATCTTTCAAATCGCAGTGGCCTACAACCACGCGAGAGAGCGAAACGCCTTGCGCTTTCAGTAGCGCCAGCTGTTCCAGCCCCATGGTGCTAAAAGAGGTATGGGTCGAAACCGGTCGCCCGGTTTCGTTATGCGCTCGTGCGGCGGCAATGAACACCTTCTCTTCCAGTGGCGTAATCACCCCTTCGCTGGAGCCAATTTCCGCAATAATCCCAGCTTTGAGTTCGCTGCCATCGATACCGATAAGGATCTCATCAATCATCTCCTGAGCAAGCTGCTCCACGCTGCGGGTCGCAACATGCTCCGGGAAAAACGCATCCTGGTAATAGCCAGTACAGGCCACCACGTTCATCCCCGTATCACGCATGATATCGAGCATAAATTGTGGATCCCGCCCCATGTATCGGTTAGTCATCTCAATAATGTTGCGAACGCCCAACGCCCGCAGATCCTTCATCTCCTGACAGATGAGATCGTACTGATCCAGTCGACAATCGAGGTTGTTCTTAAAACCAGAGAGATCGATATGCAAATGCTCGTGGACGTAGGTATAGCCCGTCGTATCAATCTTCATAAGGTGTCTCCTGTAAGTCGCAACGATGAAAGAAAAGAGGTGCCGTTTTGTGGAGGTTGCGCGCCAAAAAACTCGCAAACCGTTGCCCCTACATCCGACAACGTGGTACGAACGCCCAACCGGGCGGGTTCCAGTCCCTGCTGATAAACCAATATCGGTACGACTTCGCGGGTATGGTGACTATGTCCGATGGTCGGATCGTTGCCGTGATCGGCCATGACGACCAAACAATCATCCCGCGCCATAGCCGCCAGAAGACGTGTAAGATTACGGTCGACAAGCTGTAAACGTTCGGCATAACGTGCGACATCCTCTGCGTGTCCGGCGAGGTCGGTTTCCTGGATGTTGGTGCAGATGAACACTGTTGATTTGTCCTGAAATTCATTCAGCGTGATATCCATAATCTGCTGACTGTCTACCAGGTTTTGCCAATTGCGGCCGTGAGGATTGCTGACGATATCCGCTACTTTACCAACCAGAACCGTAGGCACTCCCACCTCATACAGCTTTTGTGGTACCTGTACCCGATCATCAACGCCGTAGCCCATATGTCTTACCTGGAAACCACGTTCATAAGCACCGGAACGCGGAGCGTTAATACCGATAAAGCGGCCTTCTTTTATCTCAGCGGCATCCAGAATGCGTTGGCTGTCATTAAGCTGCCCACCAAAGGCAATCACCCGCCCTACTTGTACTTGTTCGCGTACCACGTGCCCTATCTTCAACACCTCATCAAACGGGATAACAGAAAGGTTCGCGGTAAGGTTATAGACCTGACCTAAATCGGCTTCGAGGTTGTCACCCACTGCAACCGCCTGGTTGACCCACAAATACGTCAACTCGCCACCACGTCGCTCTACCAGCCAGCCTTCGGCAATCAGTGCCCGTTCAACGTCGGCAATAACTTCGCTAAACGGCATACGTAACGGAGACTGTGGTTGGGTTCCTAAAATTTCCTGATGTCCCATAAAGGTGTCGCCACCTTCATGTTGCAATTCAGCAACGCCCCAAACCGCTGACGCAGAAGGATTCATCACACCAGGCGTATAGCCCAACGCGTTAATCAGCCCCAGTTTTTCCAGCGTGGGAAGCTGCAACTGCGGTAATTTGCCAAGAATATGCCCGCAGGTATTTGCCCCGGCATCCTGCGGCCTGACCCGAGCCACGTCTTTCATTGCGCCAACGCCAAAACTATCGATCACCAACACCACGAATCGGGCCATCAGTCCTCCAGAACGTTGCCAAGGCTGTCGTAACGGGCCACAATTTCTGCCGCACCACGTTGAATCCCGGATACCAACACCACATCACTGCGCGTCACAAAAATTTGGGTACGGAAGCAGAACACCACCACACTGCTCACCGGGAACTCTCCAGCCAGAGGCAGGTAATAATCGATACTGCTGGCGTCCACAGGTTTCAGCTTCGCGTCAATGGGCGTATTACTGTCAGGAGTAAAAACCAGTGCATTTTGCGCATGACCGCGACGGTAATAACCACCGCCATAGCAATAGCTATCTCCACGAAAATTGTGCGAAATTTCACTCAGCCAGAGCATCGCAATACGTTCAGGTTGATCACCTTTTTGATTGGAAGGGACAGTCCCTGTCAGGGCATGTCCTGGTTCAGCATGAGTTACACCATATTTCGCCAGTAGCGGCAGCGACGCGCAGCTGCTGGCAGAAGGGGCATTAAGTTGTTCAATCTCAATTCCCGCTGCCTCTAACTGACGTCTGGCTTCCACCAGAGTGTGCAGGTTTGGCGTCGGTACCGTTTCGGCAGATTTCTCATCCCATAGCAGACAAGGAAAATGCGTTAAGCCGCTCAGGCGAAGGCCAGGTAAACGACGTATTTCACTTACCACTTCATTCAGATACGTCGCCGGGAAACCGCTTTCTTGTCCCGGATAAAGAAAATCATCTTTGCCATACACTTTAAGCATTACGCTCTGTTCACGACCGGTCTTTAGCGCTGCTGCAGAAACCTCACGCGCTTTCTCCAACGAAAACAGGGTAATAACGTCGGTCCCCTGAGCTACCGCTTCACTAACCTGTCGCGAAGGGATCTGCACCAGGTGTCCCTGATGTGCGACCGGCAGCCCCGCACGTCGCATGACCCGACCTTCTTTGTAATCAACGACCACAATGCCTTCGTATCCCAGCTGTAAAAGCTTGTCCGCCAGCCAGGGATTACGACCTATCTGCTTCGTCATCAAATAGAGTGACATACCGTGCTGTCTGGCTACGTCTAGCAGGCGTTTGCCATTCTCCATCACCTGGTCAACATCAATGACCCAACTGTCCGGAGCGATCTTTCCCTTCTGCCACAAGCTAACCGCAGCAGTAATAAGAGCAGGGTTCTGGCGTTTCAATGCATGTATAAACATCTGTATGCCTCGTTTCTAATCCCTCAGTTAAATATTCATTTTTTTGAATATTTAAAGTGCAATACGCCGATACTCTATTTACTTCAGACGACTTCGTGCGCCGCCATCCACAAACCGTACAGATTTGCCAACAGATACCCCTCTTCATTCGGATGCAGTGTCACCGCAAACTCTTTCAGCAAAATCTGGTGTACCAACAAAATAGTTGGCCAGAGGTTGGATTGCGTCAGTTCTGTCAACAGTTCATCATCCAGCGCTTCAATCACTTCTCCCCGACGACTGCGCATTAATGCACTTGCCATATGGGTCATCGCCATCGTCCCTTGCTCGGAATAAACCGGCAAACGCCACTCTTCATCCAGTCGCTTCACAACCTGCAGCATGCCGCTGCAGATATCTTGGTCGATAACGCCTGCGTCACACAGCAGGTTCAGTCTGTTTTCCATCCCATGCCCTTCGCTTAATAACTGGGTTCCTGCTCGCCATTTGCCACTCGTTGCTGATGGGCAAGCAGCGCCTCTTTGTTAACGATGGTACGTAGCAATTGCTGCATCGGATAATCATCTGTCCGGGTCAGCACCACAGCCTCCGTGGCCTGAAGGAATCTCGGGTCGTTAGTCAGCGGTGTAGCTTCTAATCCCAGCACCGCCAGTTCAGCCTCCGCAACCACATTCCAGATAACCGCATCTACATCCCCTTTCGCAATACGCTGAAGGCTTTCGTGATAAGGAAGATCAATTAGCTCAACATCACGCTCGCCAAAACAGGCTTCGGTCATGATCTTCTGATCCGCCGAACGATTATCCAACCCAACACGCTTCACGCTCCCGGACTCACCCTTGCGACAGATTAACTGGTGTTCACCTACATAAGTGTGCGGCCCCAGCGCCAGTGCGATGAAAAGCCCATTTTGCGCAAGGTAGCTTTCCGCCGCCAGACGGGAAACAACCGCCATGTCGTAGACACCATTTAGCAAGCATTCCACACGAATATCTGCCCCACGCATATGCGCGTAATAAAATGGAATGCCGTCAAACTGTGCCTTCAACCCACTCGCCAGTCCTTCATATAAACGGGTATAGGGCAGCGGCATTGCACAGACCACGTTATTGATGTCGACATGCTTCAACAACGTCCGATTATCCATCTCCACCAGATAGCTACCGTTGCGCCCGCGACGTTCAATACGGATCGCCCCTGAGGATTCCAGCGTTTTAAGCGCGGCCTGCGTTAACCCTACCGATGAATGGCATTCATTTGCCAGTTCATCAATCGTTTTCAATCGGTTACCGCACTTCTCTCCGAGCAAGTAACGGGCCAGGGTTGTCTGCACAACCCCCTCTTTCTTGATAAATGTCCGGCTCATCATATATTTTCATTAAATTGAATATTTATATCTTCATTAAATTGAAGGTATAACGCAATGGGGGAATGTGCAAACGGCGAAGCGCTTCACAATTTTTGTGGGTTGCAAAAAACACAGACGAAAAAAAACCGGGGTTTACCCGGTTTTTTTAATAACACTGAATGAATCACGGCTTAGCGACAAAACCAATCGCTTCATAAACCGCTTTCAGCGTTTCAGATGCACGAGCACTGGCTTTTTCTGCGCCGTCTTTCATTACTTTCTGCAGGAAAGCTTCATCATTACGATAACGGTGGTAGCGCTCCTGAAGCTCAGTCAGCATACCGGAAACAGCTTCCGCAACTTCGCCTTTCAGGTGACCATACATTTTGCCTTCAAAGTGCTGTTCCAGTTCTGGAATGCTCTGGCCGGTCACGGCAGAGAGAATATCCAGCAGGTTAGCAACACCCGCTTTATTCTGCAGATCGTAGCGCACAACAGGCGGCTCATCGGAATCCGTCATTGCACGTTTGATTTTTTTAACCACTGATTTCGGATCTTCCAGCAGGCCGATCACGTTGTTACGGTTGTCATCCGACTTAGACATTTTCTTCGTCGGCTCCAGCAGGGACATCACGCGCGCACCAGATTTAGGAATAAACGGCTCAGGCACTTTAAAGATATCGCCATACAGCGCATTAAAACGCTGGGCAACATCGCGGCTCAGTTCCAGGTGCTGCTTCTGATCCTCACCTACCGGTACCAGATTCGTCTGGTACAGCAGAATATCAGCGGCCATCAGTACCGGATAGTCAAACAGACCGGCGTTGATGTTCTCAGCGTAGCGTGCAGATTTGTCTTTGAACTGGGTCATACGGCTCAGTTCACCAAAATAGGTGTAGCAGTTCAGCGCCCAGCCTAACTGTGCATGCTCTGGTACGTGGGACTGAACAAAAATGGTGCTTTTCTCAGGATCGATACCACACGCCAGATAAAGCGCCAGCGTATCCAGTGTTGCTTTACGCAGCTTCTGAGCATCCTGACGGACGGTGATAGCATGCTGGTCCACAATACAGTAGATGCAATGGTAGTCATCCTGCATGTTTACCCATTGACGCAGCGCACCCATATAGTTGCCAATGGTCAATTCACCTGAGGGCTGTGCGCCACTAAAAACGATGGGCTTAGTCATTTTTCAATTCCTGATTTTCGCTATGCGGAAGCCCGAGTGCGGGCAGAAGGTCATTAATGCTGTCGTAAATTACATCTGGCTGGCTGAGATCTATCCCTTCACCGTAGTTATAACCATACGTGAGGCCAACTGAGGGACAACCAGCCGCTTTTGCGGCCTGAATATCATTGCGCGAATCGCCCACAAAGAGCAATTGCTCGGGGGGAATCCCCATCCTGTCAGCCACTAACAGTAGTGGATCGGGATGCGGTTTTTTGTTTTTCACGTCGTCACCACCGATGACCACGCTAAAATATTTGGCGATGTCCAATGCGTTGAGCAACGGCGCCACAAACGGCGTTGGTTTGTTGGTCACCAGGCCTAACGGCAGGCCTTGCGCATACAACGCACCCAGCGTATCAGCAACATGAGGGAACAAGAAGGTTCCTTCTTCAGCGATATCACCGTAATAGCGGTCGAACAGCTTACGTAAAATACGCACCTGCTCTTCAGCAGGAATGTCGTCATCTACGGGCGGTTTACCCATCGTTTTACGCAGCGTGGCACGCTCCAGACGAGCCCAGGTGAGCGCACGCTCCATCAACACATCAGCGCCATTACCTATCCAGGTAATCACGCGTTCTTCACCCGCCGTCGGTAACTCCAGCGCGTACAGCGCCATATCCACCGCTGCGGCTAATCCTGGCGCACTGTCAACCAGCGTACCGTCGAGGTCGAATGCAACGCCACGAATGTCCTGAAATTTATGCATGACTTACCTTCGCCAATTCATTGCGCATTTCATCAATGACTTTTTTGTAGTCTGGTTGGTCGAAAATTGCAGAGCCTGCGACAAACATATCAGCACCCGCTGCCGCGATTTCGCCAATGTTGTTTACCTTGACGCCGCCATCGACTTCCAGGCGGATGTCATAGCCGGATTCATCAATACGGCGACGGACTTCACGTAATTTTTCCAGCGTTTGAGGAATGAAAGACTGCCCGCCAAACCCCGGATTTACGGACATCAGCAGGATCACATCCAGCTTATCCATTACGTAGTCCAGGTAGCTCAGCGGTGTTGCCGGGTTAAACACCAGACCCGCCTTGCAACCGTTCTCTTTGATGAGCTGTAAAGTGCGGTCGACATGCTCGGAGGCTTCAGGATGAAAAGTAATGATGCTGGCTCCTGCCGCAGCAAAGTCCGGGACAATACGATCAACCGGCTTCACCATCAGATGGACATCAATTGGGGCAGTGATCCCATATTTACGCAGCGACTTCAACACCATCGGCCCGATAGTCAGATTCGGTACATAGTGGTTGTCCATGACGTCGAAGTGCACGACATCGGCACCGGCAGCTAATGCTCTCGCGGTGTCCTCACCCAGGCGGGCAAAATCAGCCGACAGAATTGAGGGGGCAATCAAATACTGTTTCATCCGCTTCTCCTTGAGAATTATTTTTTCGCAGGCGTTACGACCCCTGGTTTGTACAGAGCCAGCAATTCGTTCACCTTTTTACGTGTGCCGCCATTGCTGCTTATACTGCGCCGCACTTTGACCTGAAAATGTTTCGCCGCTTTGTACCACTCTCGGGTATCGGGCGTGTCATGGTTCGAAATTAACACCGGGATTCGCTTACTGACCAGCTTTTCCGCCATCTCAGCCAAACGGGCCTGCTCTTTTGGGCTGAAGCTGTTGGTATGATAAGCGGTGAAATTCGCCGTAGCAGACAATGGGGCATACGGCGGATCACAATAGACAACAGAGTTTACATCGGCACGATCCATGCACTCTTCATACGAAAGGCAATGGAATTCTGCATTCTGCGCTTTTTCTGCAAAATGATACAACTCTGCTTCCGGGAAATAGGGTTTTTTATAACGGCCAAATGGCACGTTAAATTCGCCACGGAGGTTATAACGACACAGGCCATTGTAGCCAAAACGGTTCAGATATAAGAACAGCACCGCACGTCGAAACGGATCCTGACAGGCATTAAATTCTTCCCGATACTGATAGTACACCTCAGCCTGATTAGTTTCAGGTACAAACAGCTCGCGTGAAGCCTGCACATACTCATCAGTACGCGCCTTCACGATGTTATAGAGACTGATGAGGTCGCTGTTGATATCGGCAAGAATATAACGAGAAAAGTCGGTGTTGAGGAACACCGACCCGGCACCCACGAAGGGTTCAACCAGACATTCACCTTGGGGCAAATGCCGCTTGATATCATCAAGCAGGGGGTATTTTCCCCCTGCCCACTTCAGAAAAGCGCGATTTTTTTTCATGCTGACTAACTAATTACACCTTCTCCGGCTGTGGAGAAAGCTCCGACAGCATCCTGCGCTTTAGTCTTTGTCCCGCAATTGGGCGAAACATCAAACAATTGCAGAACATAGCCTATCTTACTTCAAATCTGCCTGAACCTGATGCAGCGGTTTTGCCCACGGATTTTTCGCCTGAATATCGGCAGGCAACGTAGACACTGCACGTTTAGCGTCATCTTTAGACGCATACACGCCAGTCACCAGAACATACCACGGTTGACCGTTACGCGTCGTCTGATACACCACGTAGTTTTTCAGGTTCTCTTTCTTCGCCCAACCATTCAGGTTGTCGTAGTTAGAAGAACTGCTGAGCTGCAAAGTGTAATGACTGGACGGTGCGGATTTTAAAGCACCAACATTCCCTGCACTTTTCGCGCCGCCAGCAACAGGTGTTGTAGTCGTTGTCGCAGGTGCAGCAGTCTGGGCAGGCGTCGTACTTACGGTTGCTTTTGGCTCAGTTGTCGCTTTTGGTGTAGCTGTCACGGCTGGCGCTTTCGTCGTAGTGACTGGCGCTGTCGGTTCAGTGCGTTTCGCCTGAGCAACCGGTTTTGGCTCTGTCGGCGTCGCTTTCACTGTAGTTTGCGGCTTACTCTTCGGCTCAATAACAACCTGTTTGCGTTCTGCCGGACGCGTAGTTGCGTGGCGTTCCGCAGGTTCTGTGGTAGCAGTCTGACGTGCCGTATTGCCATTGCGAATTGGTGCAACGGTAGCAGGTTCAGTGGGCAGCGTAGAATTCACTACCACATTATTAACTTGTTCCTGACCTTGCGGCTGCGTCAGGGCATTGTTCAGATCGCCCTGCACTTCAACCCGCTGCTGACCTTCAGCGGCAGCAGGTGCCTGTCCTTGGGTCGGTGTAGAGGAAATCGGTGGCAGAGAAACATCCTGCTGCGTATTGCCAGCCGGCTGAGCCGTGCTCGCTTGATCCGTTGCGTTACTGCCAGAAAGATCGATGCTCTTCTCGCCAGACGCAGTCTGATCACTGGAAGAGGAGGATGAGGGGGCCTTCAGCGCTGAACCGATACCGATGATCAACAGCAATAGCACCAGTACACCTACGCCCATCATCATGTACTGACGAGAGGCAGGTTTACTGGCAGCTTGTTTACGCTTACGCGGACGACGTTCTACACGCTCTTCATCCACAGCTTCGTCATCAGATTCATAGTCTTCTTCAACTTCTTGCTCTTCATCACGCTCTTTACGCGCACGCGTTGGACGACGATCGTCGGCATCCAGATCAACATCATCAAAATTGATTTGCGGCTCATTATCACGTTCAGACGATTGACGAGAACGACCAGTACGACGATCGCTGGGATCGGGTTTCAGCTCGTCTTCTGGTTTGAATTCATCCATTTAACACCCCACTCAAAGGTTAATGCTTACGACTTTGCACATAACCTGAAGCTAAAAGACTTACGCTTTGCAACGCAAGCCGGACCTTTCTTGTTGTTACACCTGCTGGCAATCAGCAATAGCGTTAAGAACCACCTCGTGCGACACTCCGCCGCGTACTTCACTCTTCCCTATGGCCAGCGGAAGCACTAAACGAATCTCTCCCGCCAACACTTTCTTATCTCGCAGCATGTGCGGCAAATATGCCTGAGTGGACATCTCACGAGGTCCATTAACCGGTAAGCCTGCTCGCTTAAGCAGCGTAATGATGCGCTGCGTATCAGAGGAGGTAAACTGGCCCAGGCGCTCTGACGTACGAGCCGCCATCACCATACCTGCTGCAACAGCTTCACCATGCAACCAATTGCCATAACCCATTTCAGCTTCGATTGCGTGGCCAAACGTATGCCCCAGATTCAGTAAAGCACGTAAGCCCATTTCGCGCTCGTCTGCTGCGACAACTTCTGCTTTCAGCTCACAACAACGGCGGATACAGTACGCCATTGCCGGGCCATCCAGACGTAACAGCGCGTCCAGATTTTCTTCCAGCCAACTGAAAAATTCACCGTCAAGAATGATGCCGTACTTGATTACTTCCGCCAGTCCCGATGCCAGCTCTCGCGCAGGAAGCGTTTTCAGACAGTCGAGATCCACCACCACGGAGGCCGGTTGGTAAAACGCGCCAATCATATTTTTACCGAGGGGATGGTTTACGGCAGTTTTGCCGCCAACGGAGGAGTCAACCTGCGACAACAGCGTTGTCGGAACTTGAATAAAACGTACACCACGCTGATAGCTTGCCGCAGCAAAACCGGTAAGATCGCCAATCACGCCGCCACCGAGAGCAACCAGCGTGGTATCACGACCGTGCGGTTTTTGCAGTAACGCGGTGAAAACCGTGTCCAGAACCGTCAGGCTTTTATATTGCTCACCATCGGGAAGGATCACGCTATCAACGTTAACACCCGCCTGTTCAAGTACGCCGCGAATCTTATCGAGATAAAGGGGAGCCAGAGTTTCGTTGGTCACCAACATAACCTGATCGCCCGATTTCAGCGGTAAGAATGAAGCCGGTTCATTAAACAAACCAGCCGCGATGGTGATAGGGTAACTACGTTCCCCGAGAGTGACTGTAATCCTCTCCATGACGCGACATCCACCTTAGTTACTTGTACCCGCAGACGAGTGTATTAAGCCAGAATCAGTTGCTTTCCAACATATGAATAATCTGGTTTGCCACGACTTTTGCGCTCTGATCGTCGGTGCGAATGGTCACGTCAGCAATCTCTTCATACAGAGGATTGCGTTCATCAGCCAACGCTTCCAGAACTTCACGAGGCGGCGATTCTACCTGCAGCAGCGGGCGTTTCTTGTCACGTTGAGTTCGCGCAAGTTGTTTTTCAATTGTCGTTTCAAGATAGACCACGACGCCACGAGCGGAAAGACGGTTACGTGTTTCACGTGATTTAACAGAGCCACCGCCAGTTGCCAGCACAATACCCTGTTTTTCCGTCAACTCGTTGATGACTTTTTCTTCGCGATCACGGAAGCCGTCTTCACCTTCTACATCGAAGACCCAGCCCACATCAGCTCCGGTTCGTTTCTCAATCTCTTGATCAGAATCGTAAAATTCCATATTGAGTTGTTGAGCTAACTGGCGCCCAATAGTGCTTTTTCCGGCACCCATAGGCCCAACCAGAAAGATATTGCGTTTCTCTGCCATTTTTTCGGTACTACTAAGACTATTCGTTAATGGTAAACCCGCTTCGCAGACACACAGCGCAGCAGGACATGAACTGAAACCTCATAAGATATTGCGAGAGTCAGACTGAAAATTATCTCAATACTCAAGCGGGTTTGGCAACTGAATAAATCACCAATCCTTGCGCATTTCTGGTTGTGGTAGATAAGCTACCCCGTAAACATCAGGCTCAGCGACGTATCGCGTAGCCAAATGAGGCCAAATAAGCCAATGACACACCACCAGAAAGGCAAGGCATGTTCACTGCTCGCATAAGTAAAGAAAAGTACCGACGCTCAAATCGGTACTCCTTGTATGCTAAATACACCCGCACGTCAAATCCCTGAAACGTGTTCAGTGCAAAAACAACGGCTTTTCCTGCATAAGTTATTCTGTCGGGACCAGTCTTGGCGTGATAAACACGACTAACTCGCGTCGCTCATCTTCTTTGCCGTCATGACGAAAAAAATAACCCAGCCAGGGGATATCGCCTAACAGCGGGACGCTGTCCTCCGCAGATTTATTTTTACGCGAAAAAATCCCACCCAGCGCGATTGTTTCTCCACTTTTTACTTCTACCTGGGTTTCAATCTCTTGCTTATCAATAGCCAGCACTTCGCCATCCGCTTGTTGTAATACCTGACCGGGAACATTCTGGCTGATATGCAGTTTAAGTCTAATCCGCCCTTGCTGCAGCACAGTTGGCGTGACTTCCATTCCCAGCACAGCCTCCTTGAACTCAACGGAGGTCGCGCCACTTTCTCCGCTGGAAACCTGGTAAGGGATCTCACTCCCCTGCTTAATACTGGCAGGTTGCAAGTGAGATGCCAGTAACCGTGGGCTGGCAATAATATCGAGCTGCTGCTTTTGCTCGAGCGCAGAAAGCTCCAGCTCAAGTAAACGCCCATTAATACGCCCAATGTTAAACCCTACACGGGTGGTCGCAGCAGGTACGGAGAGATCGCTGACAAGCGTCGTGACATCACCCACCGTCGCCGATTGTTGTGCATCAGCCAGTGACCACTTAACTCCCAGCTCGCGCAGGCTTTTCTCATTAATCGTAACAATGTGTGCCGCCAGTTCAACCTGCTCAACGGGTAAATCCATTTGCGCCACCCACTTCTCCAGAGCGAGCAGCGCAACGTTGTTATCACGCAGTAATAACCGGTTGGTTCGTTTGTCGACCGTCATGCTGCCCTTTGCACTCAGCAGCTTCTCACCGGCTTTAGCCAGCTCTGTTGCATCAGCGTAGTGCAAAATTATGTTGCGATGTTCCAGCGGTAGACTCGCCTGAATCCGTACCTGCTCACTCTCCTGACGTGCCGCATTTTCATTCTGCCAGCGAACAGAATGCACATGCAGGATGTTTCCCTCCTGGCGCAGTACCAGTCCGGCGCTTTTCACCACAGTCTGGAATGCCAACTTCCACGGTACATCAGCCAGGTGCAGTGACAGTACGCCACTGACATCAGGAGAAACCACCAGATTTTTGCCTTCCTGTTCAGCAAGCGCCTGCAACACCTGAACAACTGGAACCTCATCCACCACCAGCGTCACGTTTTGCGTTTTCCCCGCCAGCAAGGTGGGAACTATTGTCATCAGAACTGCCGCTATCCATCGCTTCATTCACCTCTCCTTGTCGTTGCCATTGCCTCCGTGACGGCTCGCAATTTTTATCCGTGTCAATGGTCATGTTTTGCGCCGTAACCTGAGAGACCGTCCAGCCACTGTTCAAAACATCGTGCTGCTCTACACGCCGCCATTTATGCTTGCCATCCAGCACCAGGCCTATCGTTCGCTCTCCCTTTATCACGGCGCCTTGATAGCGCCACGTCGATAGTTCAGAAAGCTGACAGTGATCTTCTGGCGGCTGGAAGGGATTACGCATACCGGTCAATATCAGCAAGCTGGAACACACCAACAGCCAGCGTTTACCCTTCATTCAGACGCTCCAGCTGTATCGTTAATAGCAGCTCAGCGTCCTCCACGCTGAGAGAGAACCGATTGACATTCATTCCCTGCTCCGCCAAACGCACGAACATTGGCGGGATCGTATCCCAGGCTGACCTCAGCGCCAGCTCGCCCCCCTGCGCGGAGGGTTGCCAGTGAATCAAACGTGTAACAGGGGTCTGGAACGCTAAAGCAGAAAAAGGATTTATCTTCTCTTCAGTTGCCGAAAGCGTTGAGTCGACCGAAGCAGCCAACTGGTACAGGTTTCGCCACTGCAATTGAATTACCGCACGTTGCTGTGTTAACGCTGTTCGTTGTGCATTTCGCGCCTGCACCGCAGGGTAAAACAGGCATAACGCGACAATAATAACCAGCGCAAAACTCCAGCCAGCCCAACAGGCGGTGCGAAAACGCGGCGATTGTGTCAACCAGCCATCACAGAGGGCTATCATGCGTAGCGCTCCGTATCAGACGATAGTGGAAATGCCAACGGCCCTGTGCATCCTGCTGTGTTTCCCCTGGGCTACCTACCTGAAGAAAGGTCTGCTGATGCAATTGATTTTCCAGCACTTTTAATGCAGAAAAGTTCAGCGTACTGCCGGTAATTTCCAGCGTATCTTGCTGCCAGGTCATTTTCGTCAACCACGCATGCTCTGGTAACAGAGCCGCCAGCCCTTCCAGAATGGGCCGCCAACTTCGCGTCTGGTCACGCAGTCTTTCTCGTTGCTGAGCTTGTTGCCATTGTTGCTGACGTAGTTGCAAACGAGGCTTTAGCGCCGCCAGGGCATCAGCCCGCATTTTTTCGGCGGTTATCAGCACAGTATCAGCCCGGTTTTCTACACGGGTAACGGCGTAATAGCTCAACGCGCAGCCGACAATCAACAGCAGTGAACCGCTAAATAAAGCCCCCCAAAACCGCAGGCAGGCATTGCGTCGTGACTGACGCCAGGGCAAAAGATTGATTGTCGGTGTCATCACTCCATGTCCCCCATAGCAAGACCCAGCGCAATGGCAAAAACGTGGCTTTCTGGAGGAATGGGCGGCTGGCGGACAGACACGACGCTTAAGGGATCGAATCCTTTGGGCGCGCACAGAGCAATGTTTTCTGTTGCCAGAGATAATGTCGAAGCAAGATCGTCAAGACCGGTAATATCACTTGCCGATTTACGTCCCCAGGCATAACGGGTCGCCCATAGCCATTGCTCATCGTCACGCCAGGCCAGACACTGTTGATGCGGTGGCAAATAGGAAATAAAGCGTTGTAGCGCGCTGGCATCAGGCGTGATGGCAGCAACCTGTACTTTCAGCGTTTGCATCAGTGTCAGGAGTGTTGAAATTTCTTTGCTTTGCGCAGCTGTCACGTTAAATGCCGGACTTAACGTATCTTCACTATAATCAAAATGCAGCGCATCCGGCTCCATATCCAGCTCACGTGCCATAGACCCCGACAACCATGCCGTTTGTTCTGGCTCACGTAAGCTCATTGCAGGGCGTGGAAATTTTTTTTGTAGTGTCCTGTTGGCGGGAAAGGACAGATAGATATGGTGTCGGCGGGGAAGCTCACGACTCCACGGCATTAACACTGCCGCAAGCTGTTCAGGCTCGCGAATGTGACCCTCAACGATAACCTGACGTGCCAATGGCATACGCCACCAGCGTGGTAGAAACCAACCAGAGCCGTCACGAGAGACGACAACAGCCAGCACTTCATGTTGCTGAATATGCAGACCAATTTTCCAGATACTGAAAGCCATTGCTGATGATCTCCTTATCACCCGTTGCTTTAACGGGTATATCAATGCGTCTGGCTTGCCTTTATACTACCGCGCGTTTGTTTATAAACTGCCCAAATGCCACTAAATGGGAAATCTCCAGTGAAGTTCGTAAAGTATTTATTAGTCCTTGCAGTATGTTGCATCCTGCTGGGAGCAGGCTCGATTTATGGCCTCTATCGCTATATTGAGCCGCAATTACCTGACGTCGCGACGTTAAAAGATGTACGTTTGCAAATCCCGATGCAGGTTTACAGCGCTGACGGCGAGCTGATCGCGCAATATGGCGAGAAACGCCGAATCCCGGTAACGCTGGATCAAATGCCGCCGGAAATGGTCAAAGCTTTTATCGCGACAGAAGACAGCCGTTTTTATGAGCATCATGGTGTTGACCCGGTCGGGATCTTCCGTGCGGCAAGCGTAGCGCTGTTCTCCGGCCATGCGTCGCAGGGGGCAAGTACCATTACCCAACAGCTGGCGAGAAACTTCTTCCTTAGCCCGGAACGCACGCTGATGCGTAAGATCAAAGAGGTGTTCCTGGCGATCCGCATTGAGCAATTGCTGAGTAAAGACGAGATCCTCGAGCTTTATCTGAACAAGATTTATCTGGGGTATCGCGCGTATGGCGTGGGTGCCGCGGCACAGGTCTATTTCGGCAAGACGGTCGACCAGCTCAGCTTAAGCGAGATAGCCGTAATTGCCGGGCTGCCAAAAGCGCCGTCAACATTCAACCCGCTCTATTCAATGGACCGAGCTACCGCGAGACGTAACGTCGTGTTGTCACGTATGTTGAGCGAGAACTACATTACCGAGGCCCAGTACGATCAGGCGCGTAGCGAAGCCATTGACGCCAACTACCACGCTCCGGAAATAGCCTTCTCTGCACCCTATTTATCAGAGATGGTACGTCAGGAGATGTATAGCCGTTATGGCGAAAAAGCCTATGAAGACGGGTATCGCATCACCACCACCATCACACGCAAAGTACAGCAAGCAGCCCAGCAGGCAGTACGCAACAACGTAATGGATTACGACATGCGCCACGGCTACCGCGGCCCGTCGAATGTGTTGTGGAAAGTGGGTGAAAGCGCCTGGGATACCAAAAAAATCACCGATTCGCTGAAAGCTCTCCCAACCTACGGACCATTACTACCGGCAGCGATCACCAGCGCTAATCCGCAGGAAGCAACCGCTACACTGGCAGACGGCACGTCGGTTGCATTGCGCATGGAAGGCATGCGCTGGGCGCGTCCATACCGTTCAGATACACAACAAGGCCCGACACCGCGTAAAGTGACAGATGTCGTCCAGACAGGTCAGCAAATCTGGGTACGCCAGGTCGGCGATGCCTGGTGGTTGGCACAAGTACCGGACGTTAACTCCGCCCTGGTCTCTATCAACCCGCAAAACGGTGCGGTACTGGCGCTGGTGGGTGGTTTTGATTTCAATCAGAGCAAATTCAACCGTGCAACTCAGGCGTTACGTCAGGTCGGTTCGAATATCAAACCATTCCTCTATACCGCCGCGATGGATAAAGGTCTGACGCTGGCAAGTATGCTGAATGACGTGCCGATTTCTCGCTGGGATGCGGGTGCCGGTTCTGACTGGCAGCCGAAAAACTCACCGCCACAGTACGCCGGGCCTATCCGCTTACGTCAGGGACTCGGTCAGTCGAAGAACGTCGTGATGGTTCGCGCGATGCGCGCGATGGGCGTGGACTACGCGGCAGAATATCTGCAGCGTTTCGGCTTCCCGGCACAGAACATTGTCCACACCGAATCACTGGCTCTGGGTTCCGCATCATTCACCCCAATGCAGGTGGCACGCGGCTACGCGGTTATGGCCAACGGTGGTTTCCTGGTTGACCCATGGTTTATCAGCAAGATTGAAAGCGATCAGGGCGGGGTCATCTTCGAAGCGAAGCCGAAAATTGCCTGCCCGGAGTGTGATATTCCTGTCATTTATGGTGATACCCAGAAGTCTAACGTACTGGAAAACAGTAACGTTGAGGACGTCGCCATCTCGCAGGAACAGCAGAATTCCACCGTGCCGATGCCGAAGCTTGAGCAGGCTAATCAGGCGCTGGTCGCACAAAGCGGGACACAGGAATATGCTCCTCACGTGATCAACACACCGCTGGCTTTCCTGATTAAAAGCGCGCTGAACACCAATATCTTCGGCGAGCCGGGCTGGATGGGAACCGGTTGGCGTGCGGGTCGCGATTTACAACGTCGTGATATCGGCGGTAAAACCGGGACCACCAACAGCTCTAAAGATGCCTGGTTCTCCGGCTATGGGCCTGGGGTTGTAACCTCGGTATGGATCGGTTTTGACGATCATCGCCGCAATCTCGGACACTCCACCGCCTCTGGTGCAATCAAAGATCAAATCTCTGGCTATGAAGGTGGAGCAAAGAGCGCACAGCCGGCGTGGGATGCCTACATGAAGAGTGTGTTAGAAGGCGTTCCTGAGCAGCCGCTGACGCCACCGCCTGGCATCGTGACGGTCAATATTGATCGCAGTACTGGGCAACTGGCGAGCGGCGGAAACAGTCGCGAAGAGTATTTTATTGAGGGCACGCAGCCAACTCAGCAGGCTGTGCATGAAGTGGGGACAACCATTATCGATAATGGTGAGACACACGAGTTGTTCTAATCTTTTGCCGGATGGTGCGTTGCTCATCCGGCCTACGTACAGTGGCTAAATCGTAGGCCGGATAAGCGACAGCACCACCGGACATAAAAATCAAAGTCGTCCCTGTCCTTTCAGCCATTCGCGAACCAGAAACAGTGCGCTCACATTACGCGCTTCATGAAAATCAGGATCTTCTAACAGGTCCATCAAATGTGCCAGCGGCCAGCGCACTTGTGGTAACGGTTCTGGTTCATCGCCTTCCAGCGATTCAGGATAAAGATCCTCCGCCACCACGATGTTCATCTTGCTGGAGAAATAGGAGGGTGCCATGCTGAGTTTTTTCAAAAACGTCAGGTCCTTTGCCCCAAATCCCACTTCTTCTTTCAGCTCCCGATTCGCCGCGTCAAACACGCTTTCACCGGGATCGATTAATCCCTTAGAAAACCCAAGTTCGTAGGATTCTGTCCCCACCGCATATTCGCGGATGAGAATCAGGTGGTCGTCAACAATCGGCACAATCATTACCGCTTCGCGAGTGGACGGGCGCATACGTTCATACACACGGCGTACGCCGTTGCTGAACTCAAGGTCCACGCTTTCGATTTTAAACAACCGGGATTGTGCGACGGTTTCCACTTTCAAAATCGTGGGTTTCTGTAATGATTTGCTCATCATGAGGATCTTTGCTGTGAAATCTGGGGTCATTGTGCGATAGACCGCACGGTTTCGGCAACGTGAATTGCCGTTTATTTACATTTATGTAACGTACTAAAAGTTAATTCTCATTTCAAATTAAAAGTCAATAGGTTGAAATAACTCCAGGAATTTGCTGATATTCCGTTTTTAGTGATTTTGCTATTATTCGCATTTACTGGGCTGTTCATAAAGATGCTCAAGTTCAACTCCACGCTTGCCGATAGCCAACCACAGAATCACGAATATTGTACAAGGTGCGACTGACTACACCTGACAGACTAAGTAAGATGGGGAAAGCATGAGCACCATTCTGATTTTTTTAGCTGCTTTGCTGGCCTGCTCGTTACTTGCAGGTTGGCTACTCAGATTAAAATCCAGGCGGCAAAAATTGCCCTGGAGCAACGTATTCTCAGACGCGACAAAGCGTAAACTGACACCCGAAGAGCGTGGTGCAGTCGAAAACTATCTTGAAAACCTCAGTCAAATTCAGCAAGTTCCTGGCCCAACAGGAGCCAGTACTGCGCCTGTATCGTTAACGTTGAATTCCCAAAGTAACAGCGTCATCGTTCTGACTCATTCGATTACGCGCTATGGCATCACCACCGACGATCCTAACAAATGGCGCTACTATCTGGACTCCGTTGAGGTACACCTGCCTCCATTCTGGGAACAGTACATCAATGACGAAAATAACGTTGAGCTGATCCACACCAATACGCTGCCTTTGGTTATCTCTTTAAACGGGCACACACTGCAAGAGTATATGCAGGAGGCGCGTGGCTACGCGCTGCAACACACCGCGTCTACGCAGGCATCCATTCGCGGCGAAGAGAGTGAGCAGATTGAACTGCTGAATATTCGCCAGGAAACACACGAAGAGTATGTACTTAGCCGCCCTGCGGGGCTGCGCGAAGCGTTACTGATTGTGGCTTCGTTCCTGCTGTTCTTTTTCTGTTTAATTATGCCGGATACTTTCGTGCCGTGGATGGTCGGCGGAGCCGTGCTGCTGCTAGCCGCTGGGCTGTGGGGATTGTTTGCCCCGCCGTCTAAAACCGCGCTGCGGGAAATACATTGTCTGCGTGGAACCCCGCGCCGGTGGGGACTATTTGGTGAAAACGACCAGGAGCAAATCAATAATATCTCGCTGGGAATTATCGATTTGATTTACCCGCCTCACTGGCAGCCATACATTGCGCAGGACCTCGGGCAGCAAACGGATATCGATATTTATCTGGATCGCCACGTTGTCCGCCAGGGCCGTTTTTTATCCCTGCACGACGAAGTAAAAAACTTTCCGCTACAGCATTGGTTACGCAGCGCCGTCATCGCTGGCGGCTCGTTGCTGGTACTGCTGATGCTGCTGTTTTGGATCCCGCTGGATATGCCGATAAAATTCACCCTTTCATGGATGAAAGGCGCACAAACTATCGAAGCCACCAGCGTTAAGCAGCTTGAAAACGCAGGCGTTCGTGTTGGTGACACACTGCATCTGAGCGGTACGGGAATGTGTAATATTCATACACCAGGGAGCTGGAGCGCGCTGCCCGCCACGCCTTTTACGCCTTTCGACTGCTCGCAAATTATCTGGAACGATGCCCGTGCGCTGCCGTTGCCAGAATCCGATCTGGTGAATAAAGCCATTGCGCTAACGCAGGCCGTCAACCGTCAGCTCCATCCAAAACCAGATGATGACTCCCGTGTCAGCGCATCGCTACGTTCAGCAATCCAAAAATCCGGTATGGTACTGCTGGATGATTTTGGTGAAATTGTCTTGAAAACTGCCGATCTGTGCGCCGCCGAGGATGAATGCGTGCGCCTGAAAAATGCGCTGGTTAATTTAGGCAACAGTAAAGACTGGACGGCGCTGGTTAAGCGGGCAAACGCTGGGAAGCTGGATGGCGTAAACGTTCTGCTGCGACCGGTTAGCGCAGAGTCGCTGGATAATCTGGTGAATACGTCTACATCACCGTTTATTTCACGAGAGACCGCACGGGCGGCTCAGGCGCTAAACAGCCCTGCCCCAGGGGGATTCCTGATTATTAGTGATGAAGGCAGCGATCTGGTCGATCAAGCCTGGCCATCGACCTCTCTGTACGACTACCCGCCGCAAGAACAGTGGAGCGCCTTCCAGCGCCTGGCACAGATGCTAATGCAGACTCCCTTCCGCGCTGAAGGAATTGTCACCAATATCTCTACCGACGCCAACGGCACTCAGCACATTGGCCTGCATCGAATCCCGGATCGCGCGGGCTTATGGCGTTATCTTGGCACCACGCTGTTGATGTTTAGCATGCTGGGTTGCGCCATATACAACGGCGTTCAGGCCTTCAGACGCTACCAGCGTCACCGCTCCCGCATCGCGGAAATTCAGGGATACTACGAAAGTTGCCTGAATCCAACGCTGATTGACGACCCGGAAAGCCTGATTCGATAACACGCCCGCGCGACAGGATATGCTACCCTGTCGCGCATCTAATTTTCCTCAGGATAATTCCCAGGTGCTGATGAAAGTCAGTCTCTGGGGTCAACAAACGCAGGGGCAGCTTGAATGATGAAGTGTATTGATATTGCCTGGCAGAATGTCGACACGGTCTTGCTGGACATGGACGGCACGCTGCTCGATCTGGCGTTCGATAACTATTTCTGGCAAAAACTGGTGCCGGAAACCTATGGCGCTCAGCAAGGCATTACCCCCCGGGAAGCTCAGGAATATATTCGCCAGCAGTATCATGCCGTACAGCATACGCTAAACTGGTACTGCCTGGATTACTGGAGCGAGTGCCTGGGTCTGGATATTTGCGCCATGACGACGGAACAGGGGCCGCGTGCAGTGCTGCGTGAAGATACGGTTCCGTTTCTTGATGCCTTAAAAGCGTCCGGTAAACGACGTATTTTGCTCACCAATGCACATCCGCACAACCTGGCGGTGAAGCTGGAGCATACCGGACTGGCCTCACACCTTGATTTATTACTTTCCACCCACACATTTGGTTATCCCAAAGAGGATCAGCGGTTATGGCACGCTGTGGCTGAAGAAACGGGAATAAGTGCCGAGAAGACGCTGTTTATAGACGACAGCGAACCCATTCTCGACGCCGCTGCTCAATTCGGCATTCGTTACTGCCTCGGCGTGACCAATCCCGACTCAGGTATTGCGGAAAAACAGTATGCACGCCATCCGTCACTGAATGACTACCGCCGACTGATCCCCTCACTGATGTGAAGGAGATGCCATGAAAGAGAAGCCCTCTGTTGAAGTCAGGCTGGATAAATGGCTGTGGGCAGCACGTTTTTATAAAACACGTGCGATAGCCCGTGAAATGGTTGAAGGCGGTAAGGTGCATTACAACGGGCAGCGCAGTAAGCCGAGTAAAATTGTCGAACTGAATGCCACCCTCACCCTGCGCCAGGGAAATGACGAGCGGACGGTCATTATCAAGGCCATTACCGAACAGCGTCGCCCGGCAACTGAAGCCGTTTCGCTGTATGAAGAAACCGCGGAGAGCGTTGAAAAACGCGAAAAAATGGCGCAGGCACGTAAGCTTAACGCCCTGACTATGCCGCACCCGGACAGACGACCGGACAAAAAAGAGCGCCGCGACCTGTTACGATTTAAACACGGCGACAGTGAATGACTGTCACCTGCAAGAGAGATGATTATGCCGCAACATGACCAATTACATCGTTATCTGTTTGAAAACTTTGCCGTGCGCGGCGAGCTGGTAACCGTTTCGGAAACCCTGCAACAGATCCTCGAAAACCATACTTACCCGCAGCCGGTCAAAACCGTGCTGGCCGAGCTGCTGGTTGCTACCAGCCTGCTGACCGCTACACTGAAATTTGCCGGTGATATCACCGTACAGTTGCAAGGCGATGGCCCGCTCAGCCTGGCGGTAATTAATGGCAACAACAATCAGCAAATGCGCGGAGTCGCTCGCATACAGGGCGATATCCCTGAAAATGCCGACCTGAAAACTCTGGTCGGCAACGGCTATCTGGTGATCACCATTACCCCGGAAGAAGGCGAGCGCTATCAGGGCGTGGTCGGTCTGGAAGGAGATACTCTGGCGGCCTGTCTGGAAGACTACTTCCTGCGTTCAGAACAGCTGCCAACGCGTCTCTTTATCCGTACTGGCGACGTTGATGGCAAACCAGCAGCTGGCGGTATGCTGCTGCAGGTGATGCCAGCACAAAATGCGCAGGCGGATGATTTTGATCACCTTGCTGCGCTGACAGAAACCATTAAAGCTGAAGAACTGCTAACGCTGCCTGCCAACGAAGTACTGTGGCGTTTGTACCACGAAGAAGAAGTGACGCTTTACGATCCGCAGGATGTTGAGTTCAAATGTACCTGTTCACGCGAACGTTGTGCTGGCGCACTGAAAACGCTGCCGGACGAAGAAGTGGACAGCATTCTGGCAGAAGAAGGCGAAATCGATATGCACTGCGATTACTGCGGTAGCCACTATCTGTTTAACGCTATGGATATTGCTGAGATCCGTAGTAACGCGTCCCCTGCTGACCCGCAGGTGCATTAAGTTCTTAGCCCGGCGGGCTGTTCATCCTGCCGGGCTAACGCTCGCTTACTCAGCGTAATAATTCATTTTTAGCCGTTCGCCATTAATGGTGATATCCCGCCAGACTCTGGGGGCTGAATCCAGTTTATGATTCACCAGCGCCTGCAGAAGTTGGTCCTTATTGAATCCCTCCGGTAACTGAGCAACGGCGACCAGATCCCATTGTTCCCCTTTCATACCAATGACCAGACTTTCTCCCTCAGCAAATGCATACAGCACCTGTTCAGGCTTGCCATCAGCGTTGAGATCCTGATCAACGAGCACACATGCGTCCTGTTCAAAACAGGAGCTAATACGGTAGCTCTGCCCTTTGACAAACACCCAGAACGCCTCGTCTGGCTTCTTGCTGCCCGGCGCGATCATCACCTTTGGAGCTAGCTGTGTCGCGGTCAGAGTCTTAATCGGATCGTGCTCTCCCTGTAGAAGTGAGTTTAAGTCACGCCTGCGCTTACTATCCTTGTTGAACGCCTCATCATTGCGTAATGCCTCCAACGCTGCCCGTCCCGGTTTTCCGCTACGATCCAGCATATACAGACTGACCTGATCCGGCGTATTTTTACCACTGTAGTAGCGTGCCATATGACTGTTGACGCTAATGCGCCATGCGTCGAGTACGGGCGACGTCAACAGAATCAACAGCCCCAGGGCCAGTAATGAAACACCAAGGATAACCTTTCCCTGAATTTCAAGTGGGTTACGGCCACGACATAATATGCTCGCCAGATAGCCAAGCGACCAGGTCAGCAGCACAACGACAACCAGCACACCATGCAAGCGCTCAGGCGTCCAGCCATATTGGTGAATGCGCACCCATAGTGCCCAACCGGCAATCAGCATATAAATGGGGGCGACAACGAGTGAGAATTTGATCAGATAGCGTAACGCGCCAGGATAGGGTAACGCCTCTTTTTGCGGCTCACGCACAATGGCCATCAACAGCAGGAGGATCAGCGTCAACGTGGACATCAAGCCAGCCGCCGACACCCGCTGTGAAATCGCCTCCAGCCCGGTGAAAGGCACGGTCAGCATAAACATCAGCGCTAACAGCGCAACCAGCGGTAAAAGACCCGTAGCGATAAATGTCAGTAACTTTTGAACGGCAGCCACCAAACGCGACTGCGTACGCGCCAGAACTACCGCCAGTGCGGTAATCAAGCTAAATGCCACATAACCGAACCAATCGGTCTCAAAGAAAAGCGTCTTAAAGAAGGTAATATCGACGAGCTTAAACATCTCACTCCACAGCAGGAGCACCAGCCAGAACAAGCCGTTAGTGACAAACATAATCAGCAGCGTCAGCGTGTTAAGCCAAAAGCAGGTATAAAACTGAGAATAGCGAGACTGATCGGTACGCGCGTGGAGTTGGTATTGAATCCAGGGCAGTGCCAGCATTGCCATGAGAAGTAAGCGCCAGCCGTAAACGAAAAAAACGTCTTCCTGCCTCCACCGATTACTGCCCCCGACGTTCCATTTCAGCCAAACGCTCATCGCCAGCACAACAACGAAGATCAGTGCCATCCAGTACCACAGCGCACGCTGACTAAAAGAAACGACGGTAAGCAGAAGTGCCGAAGTCAGCGCAACCGTTACGGGCATCCCATAGAACAGCCAGTCGCTGTTATGAGGTATGAGGTATGTCATCAGCAGATAACACAACACGCCTTGCAGCAGGCCGACTAACATCATGCCCCAACGAGTCGTAGGTGAAAGTTCAACACTATCCATATCGTTATCCTGACTGGAGAGAAAGGCTAATTATCGCATCATCTTCACAATTCGTTGCACCAACATGCCGCTTTCAGTCCACAACTGCGCGAAGTGAATCGATATTTCTCATGTTTTAGTTACGTTATTTTCTTACATGAATGCGATTACACTCACAACATTCCCGCCAAATACACTCTCCATTAACGTTTTAAGAACATTTTCCACAACAAAAAAGGGTTTCCTGCCATAATATCCGCCTCTTTGTGACAGGAGTCGCAGCGTATTCGGTCGCCCGTGATTTTGCCCGGATACGTAAATCTATGAGCCTTGTCGCGGTTAGCAACCCCTAAAAAACCTTACTATTCCAGGTAATACATATTGGCTAAGGAGCAGTGAAATGCGTGTGAACACCAGTTTAACCCCGCAAGATCTCAAGGCTTATGGTATCAATGACGTTCAGGATATCGTTTACAATCCAAGCTACGACCTGTTGTACCAGGAAGAACTTGATCCAAACCTGGAAGGTTACGAGCGTGGCGTATTAACTAACCTGGGCGCCGTTGCAGTTGATACCGGTATCTTTACCGGGCGTTCGCCGAAGGATAAGTACATTGTCCGCGATGACACCACGCGTGACACGCTGTGGTGGTCCGACAAAGGTAAAGGCAAGAACGACAACAAACCGCTCTCCCAGGAAACCTGGCAGCATCTGAAAGGGTTAGTCACCCAACAACTTTCTGGCAAGCGCCTGTTTATCGTTGATGCGTTCTGCGGTGCCAACGCAGATACCCGTCTTTCCGTGCGCTTCATTACCGAAGTCGCCTGGCAGGCGCATTTTGTCAAAAATATGTTCATCCGTCCGAGCGATGAGGAACTGGTTGATTTTAAACCTGATTTTATCGTAATGAACGGCGCAAAATGCACCAACCCACAATGGAAAGAGCAGGGTCTGAACTCTGAAAACTTCGTTGCATTCAACCTGACTGAACGTATTCAGTTGATCGGTGGCACCTGGTACGGCGGCGAGATGAAGAAAGGTATGTTCTCCGTCATGAACTACCTGCTGCCGCTGAAGGGTATTGCATCCATGCACTGCTCTGCGAACGTAGGCGAAAAAGGTGATGTGGCGGTCTTCTTTGGCCTCTCAGGTACCGGTAAAACCACCCTGTCCACCGACCCGAAACGCCGCCTGATTGGCGACGATGAGCACGGTTGGGATGACGATGGTGTATTTAACTTTGAAGGCGGCTGCTACGCGAAGACTATCAAGCTGTCTAAAGATGCCGAGCCGGAAATCTACAATGCAATCCGCCGTGATGCGCTGCTGGAAAACGTCACCGTTCGTGAAGACGGTTCTATCGATTTCGACGACGGTTCTAAAACCGAGAATACCCGTGTTTCCTACCCGATTTATCACATCGACAATATCGTTAAGCCGGTGTCAAAAGCGGGCCATGCCACCAAGGTAATCTTCCTGACCGCCGATGCTTTTGGTGTTCTGCCGCCAGTCTCTCGCCTGACAGCAGATCAAACTCAGTACCACTTCCTCTCAGGCTTTACCGCTAAACTGGCCGGTACCGAGCGTGGTGTGACTGAGCCGACCCCAACCTTCTCTGCCTGCTTCGGTGCGGCATTCCTGTCACTGCACCCAACCCAGTATGCAGAAGTTCTGGTGAAACGTATGCAGGCCGCAGGCGCACAGGCTTATCTGGTGAATACCGGCTGGAACGGTACCGGCAAGCGTATCTCAATTAAAGATACTCGCGCCATTATCGACGCCATTCTGAACGGTTCGCTGGATGATGCAGAAACGTTCAGTCTGCCGATGTTTGACCTGGCGATCCCAACGGAACTGCCGGGCGTGGATACGCGTATTCTCGATCCGCGTAATACCTACGCATCACCAGAGCAATGGCAGGAAAAAGCCAATGCATTGGCGAAACTGTTTATCGAGAACTTTGAGAAGTACACCGATACACCAGCTGGTGCTGCATTGGTTAGCGCAGGTCCGAAACTGTAAATTGACGTGCCGGAAGGTGGGTATCCTTCCGGTCAACAGAAATGACACAGAAATGACCGAGACAAAAAGGGAGGCATCGCGCCTCCCTTTTTTATACGTCTTTAGTTGCACCCTGTACGCGGGTGAAAGGAACCGGAAGCCAGGCGCGAATCGACAATCCCCCGCGCTCACTGGTACCAATTTCCAGCATACCGTTATGGTTATCAATAATACGCTGTACGATAGCCAGACCCAGACCGGTACCACTGGTGCTACGCGCGCTGTCGCCGCGGACAAACGGCTGGAACAGATGTTTGCGTTGCTCCGGCTTGATACCCGGACCATCATCTTCCACCTGGAACCAGGCGCGATGAGGCTCCGTTCCGCTGCTGACCTTAATCCAGCCATTACCATAGCGGGCTGCGTTAACCACCATATTGGCGACCGCACGTTTAATCGACAGTGGATGCATCTTCACCTGAATAACGCCAGGCTGCAGTGCGGTGTCAATTTCACGCTCATAACCACTTTCCGCCGCAACCACTTCCCCCAGCACGGAGTTCAGATCCGCCATCTCCATTGGCATCTCCTGACCCGTCCGCAGGTAATCGATGAACTGCTCGATAATGGCGTTACACTCTTCAATATCCTTATTGATGGACTCCGCAAGATAACCATCTTCTTCGCCCATCATTTCCGTCGCCAGACGAATACGCGTCAGCGGCGTACGCAGATCGTGGCTGACTCCCGCCATCAGCAGGGTTCGGTCATCGGCGAGTTGCTTAACGCCCGCCGCCATATGGTTGAAAGCACGGGTAACAGAACGCACCTCTGAAGCGCCATACTCTCGCAGCGGCGGTGGGATAATACCTTTCCCCACCTGCAATGCCGCATGCTCAAGATCTACCAGCGGTCGGTTCTGGATACGAATAAACAGCCACGCCCCCCCGATAGCCAGCAGCATAATCGCCAACGTATAGCGGAACAGCGGTGAGAAATCGCCTTGATGGATTTCCGTCAGTGGTACGCGCACCCAGATATTAGGCGACAGCCAGGTTTTCAGCCAGACAACAGGCGAGCTTTTGTTGACCTCAACGCGAACTTCCGTCGGGCCACCGAGCTGTTGCGCCATCTGATGGCTTAAGAATTCATAGTGTTGCGCCCAACGCAGTCCAGCTTCTTCAGCGGCTTCGTTGGAATAGAGGGAAATTCCCAGCTCACGGTAAATTTCCCGGCGGAATGCGGGAGGCACAACCAGCTGTGTACCGTCCTCCAGTTGCAGTTTATCGGTCATCAGCATACGAACTTCGTAGGCCAGGACCTTATTAAACTGCTGGAGGCTCGGCAGGATCGCGAAGTTCAGCACCACCAGATAAGTCGTCACCAGGCTTGCAAAAAGCAAGGTGACGATGAGCAATAATGTGCGAGCAAACGAACTTCGTGGCGAGAAGCGCATTCGCCTCATGCTTTAGAACCGTCCGGGACAAAGACGTAGCCCAGACCCCATACGGTCTGAATGTAACGCGGATGTGCTGGATCCTCTTCCACCATGCGACGCAGACGAGAAATCTGCACGTCAATGGAACGTTCCATCGCGGAATACTCGCGACCACGGGCAAGATTCATCAGCTTATCGCGAGACAGCGGTTCACGCGGGTGACTGACCAGCGCTTTCAGCACCGCAAATTCACCGCTGGTCAGCGGCATAGGCTCATCTTCGCGGAACATTTCGCGAGTACCGAGGTTCAGTTTGAACTTACCGAAAGCAATTACCGCTTCTTCCTGAGAAGGCGCGCCCGGTAGCTCATTCGCCTGACGACGCAGCACAGCGCGAATACGCGCCAGCAGTTCACGCGGGTTAAACGGTTTAGGGATGTAGTCGTCAGCACCGATTTCCAGCCCGACGATACGGTCAACTTCTTCGCCCTTCGCCGTCACCATAATGATGGGCATCGGGTTACTCTGACTGCGCAGGCGGCGGCAAATTGACAGGCCATCTTCACCAGGAAGCATTAGATCC
The DNA here is from genome assembly GCF_947057495.1 of Citrobacter sp. Marseille-Q5395. NCBI lineage: Bacteria > Pseudomonadati > Pseudomonadota > Gammaproteobacteria > Enterobacterales > Enterobacteriaceae > Citrobacter > Citrobacter sp. Marseille-Q5395. Next base: position 63,222 of record NZ_CAMSEL010000005.1, read on the forward strand.
AGTACCATAAGGTGGAAGGATTCACGGGTTAGCAGACGATCCATCTGCTCAGCGTTTGCGACGCTTCGAACCTGGAAGCCCTGCTCAGTCAGATAACGCTCCAGCAGCGCACGCAGGCGCATGTCGTCATCGACCACCAGAATCTTATAGTTCTCTTGCATTGTTTTATACTCCCAAAGGTTCGCAACAATTGTAAGTGTGTATTCTTAAGAAAGCTTACGAGAGTAACCAGTGAATTCTGGTATGAATTCCAGGCTAAATTGTTACAAAGCATATTAAACAGCAGCTTAAGTATACAATGTTTCTCGCAATACATTATTTATTCTGTTGATATGCTCACGTAATACTAATTGTGCGCATCATCACAGAGTCGAAGGTAAAACAATAAGATGAAAACGCCCCTGATAACCCGTGAAGGGTATGAAAAACTCAAACAAGAGCTGAATTATCTCTGGCGTGAAGAGCGCCCGGAAGTCACCAAAAAAGTCACCTGGGCCGCAAGTCTGGGCGACCGCAGCGAAAATGCTGACTACCAGTATAATAAAAAGCGCCTGCGAGAGATTGACAGGCGTGTCCGTTATTTGACGAAGTGCATGGAGAATCTGAAAATAGTCGATTACTCCCCACAGCAGGAGGGCAAAGTATTCTTTGGCGCGTGGGTTGAGATTGAAAATGATGATGGCGATACCCGCAAATTCCGCATTGTCGGATACGATGAAATTTTTGGTCGTAAGGATTACATCTCTATCGACTCACCGATGGCACGAGCACTGCTAAAAAAAGAGGTGGGCGATCTCGCGGTGGTGAACACACCTGCCGGGGAAGCCAGCTGGTACGTTAACGAGATTGAATACGTTAAATAAGCCTGGAACATTCCGAGAGAATCGGGTCTCGGCTGGCATTTTGGCGTGTCAGTCCGTATAACTATCCCCTGATTTTTGATCCTAAAGATGAAACTAAATCCATGATGAATGATTCGTTCTGCCGCATTATCGCGGGTGAAATTCAGGCTCGCGCCGAACAGGTAGAAGCTGCCGTTCGCCTGCTTGACGAAGGGAACACCGTGCCGTTTATCGCACGTTATCGTAAGGAAATCACCGGCGGTCTGGATGACACGCAGTTGCGTAACCTGGAAAGCCGTCTGGGTTATTTACGTGAACTGGAAGACCGCCGTCAGGCCATTCTCAAATCTATCAGCGAGCAAGGCAAACTGACCGACGACCTGGCGAAAGCGATCAACGGCACGTTAAGTAAGACCGAACTCGAAGACCTCTATCTGCCGTACAAACCAAAACGCCGCACCCGCGGACAAATCGCCATTGAAGCCGGACTTGAGCCGTTGGCTGATCTGCTGTGGAACGAACCTTCCCACGATCCAGAAACCACAGCGGCACAATACATCAACGCCGACAATGGCGTAGCGGATACTAAAGCCGCACTCGACGGCGCACGTTACATCCTGATGGAACGTTTTGCTGAAGACGCTGCGCTGCTGGCAAAAGTGCGTGATTACCTGTGGAAGAATGCGCATCTGGTTTCCACCGTAGTGAGCGGTAAAGAAGAGGAAGGCGCAAAATTCCGTGATTACTTCGATCACCATGAACCGATTTCCAGCGTCCCTTCTCACCGCGCACTGGCAATGTTCCGTGGCCGTAACGAAGGCGTGCTACAGCTTTCATTGAATGCCGATCCGCAATTCGATGAGCCGCCAAAAGAGAGTCACGGTGAGCAGATAATTCAGGATCACCTTGGCCTGCGACTGAACAACGCACCAGCAGACAGCTGGCGAAAAGGCGTCGTCAGTTGGACATGGCGCATCAAAGTGCTGATGCATCTTGAGACTGAACTTATGGGGACCGTGCGCGAGCGTGCGGAAGATGAGGCGATTAACGTCTTTGCCCGAAACCTGCACGATCTGTTGATGGCTGCTCCGGCAGGCCTGCGTGCTACGATGGGTCTCGATCCCGGCCTGCGTACCGGCGTTAAGGTTGCGGTTGTCGACGGCACCGGCAAACTGGTTGCTACCGACACCATTTATCCACATACCGGTCAGGCAGCCAAAGCCGCCGTTGCCGTTGCTGCGCTGTGTGAAAAATACAACGTTGAACTGGTAGCGATTGGTAACGGCACCGCGTCCCGCGAAACCGAACGCTTCTTCCTGGATGTGCAAAAACAGTTCCCGAAAGTCACCGCGCAAAAAGTGATCGTCAGCGAAGCCGGGGCATCGGTCTACTCCGCTTCCGAACTGGCCGCACAGGAGTTTCCTGATCTCGACGTCTCACTGCGCGGTGCGGTCTCTATCGCCCGTCGTCTGCAGGATCCACTGGCTGAATTGGTGAAAATTGATCCGAAATCGATCGGTGTCGGTCAGTATCAACACGACGTTAGCCAGACACAGCTTGCCCGTAAGCTGGATGCGGTGGTGGAAGACTGCGTAAACGCCGTCGGCGTAGACCTGAACACCGCCTCCGTCCCGCTGTTAACGCGTGTCGCGGGCCTGACCCGGATGATGGCGCAAAATATTGTTGCCTGGCGTGATGAGAACGGTCAGTTCCAGAATCGTCAGCAGCTACTAAAAGTCAGCCGACTGGGGCCAAAAGCGTTTGAACAGTGTGCGGGCTTTCTGCGCATCAACCACGGCGATAACCCGCTGGATGCCTCGACCGTGCACCCGGAAGCCTATCCGATCGTAGAACGTATTCTGGCTGCGACCGAGCAGTCACTGCGTGACCTGATGGGCAACAGCAATGAACTGCGTAACCTGAAGGCATCTGACTTTACCGACGAACGTTTCGGGGTGCCGACCGTCACCGACATCATCAAAGAGCTGGAAAAACCGGGCCGAGATCCGCGTCCGGAGTTCAAAACCGCACAGTTTGCTGATGGCGTGGAAACCATGAATGACCTGCTGCCAGGAATGATTCTGGAAGGCGCAGTCACCAACGTCACTAACTTCGGTGCATTTGTTGATATTGGCGTTCACCAGGACGGTCTGGTACATATCTCCTCTCTGTCGAATAAGTTCGTCGAAGATCCACACACCGTGGTGAAAGCGGGAGACATTGTGAAGGTGAAAGTGCTGGAAGTGGATCTACCACGCAAGCGTATCGCCCTGACCATGCGTCTGGACGAACAGCCAGGTGAAACCAACGCCCGTCGCGGCGGCGGTAGCAATGATCGCGCTCAGGGCAATCGCCCGGCAGCGGCAGCTAAAGCGGCAAAACCGCGCGGGCGTGATACACAGCCTGCCGGCAACAGCGCCATGATGGATGCACTGGCGGCGGCGATGGGTAAGAAACGCTGACAGAATGCCGGGGGGCACTTGTGCTCCCCCGGCTATATCACTTCGATTAACAATTAAATAATACAAATTGAAGCGGTTATTTAATTAGCCAAGGACTAACCGCACAATTAATTTTCACATCGTTAACAGATGAAACCTTAATTAAACATTAAAAAATCAATAATTGCCGAATTAAATTAACGGTCTCAAACCAGATTAAATGTTGAGGCATATCAAAATTGACTCAAATTATTATCCAATTCTACATTCCGTCACACTTATTCTATTGATGATAAAAACCATTCTCATTATCATTGCATTGTTGATTATTTACTCTTTCCTCCGTTAGCTAATCATCTGGTCTCATGCCGCCCTGCAGCCCCATGAGGTAATCATCCAGTTAGCGAGATATAAGTAGGTCCCTATGCAATTCACTCCAGACACTGCGTGGAAAATTACCGGTTTTTCTCGTGAAATCAGTCCGGCGTACCGTCAGAAGTTATTGTCACTCGGCATGCTACCAGGCTCATCATTCAACGTGGTACGTGTCGCACCTTTGGGTGATCCTATCCACATTGAAACTCGCCGCGTAAGTCTGGTATTGCGTAAAAAAGATCTGGCGTTATTAGAAGTGGAAGCGGTTTCCTGTTAATACAGTGAGTCAATAAAAATGAAAAAACTAACCATTGGTTTAATTGGTAATCCTAATTCCGGCAAGACAACTTTATTCAATCAGCTCACCGGCGCGCGTCAGCGTGTAGGCAACTGGGCTGGAGTCACCGTTGAGCGTAAAGAAGGTCATTTTGCGACGACGGACCATCAGGTCACGCTGGTGGACTTACCAGGTACGTATTCACTGACGACGATCTCATCCCAGACCTCCCTCGATGAGCAAATTGCCTGTCACTATATTTTAAGCGGCGACGCCGACTTGCTTATCAACGTCGTCGATGCCTCAAACCTTGAGCGCAACCTCTACCTGACGCTGCAACTGCTTGAACTGGGTATCCCCTGTATCGTCGCGCTTAACATGCTGGACATTGCTGAGAAGCAGCAAATCCGTATTGATATCGACGCGCTTTCCGCCCGTCTTGGCTGCCCAGTGGTTCCACTGGTTTCTACGCGTGGACGTGGGATTGAAGCGCTGAAGCTGGCTATCGATCGCTATAAAGAGAACGACGCCGTCGAGTTGGTCCATTATGCTCAGCCACTGCTACGTGAAGCAGATTCTCTGGCTGACGCAATGACCGAAGAGATGCCGCTACAACAACGTCGCTGGCTTGGCCTGCAAATGCTGGAAGGCGATATCTACAGCCGCGCCTACGCGGGCGATGCTGCTCAAAATCTGGATGGTGCAATTGCCCGTCTGAGTGAAACGATGGACGATCCCGCGCTGCACATTGCCGATGCGCGATACCAGTGCATTGCCGCGATCTGCGATACCGTCAGCAACACGCTGACCGCCGAGCCAAGCCGCTTCACCACCGCTGTCGATAAAATCGTCCTCAACCGCTTCCTCGGTCTGCCAATATTCCTGTTCGTGATGTACCTGATGTTCCTGCTCGCCATTAACATCGGTGGCGCGCTGCAGCCGTTATTTGACGTCGGTTCAGTGGCACTCTTTATCCATGGTATTCAATGGATTGGTTACACGCTGCACTTCCCGGACTGGCTGACCATCTTCCTGGCGCAGGGTCTTGGCGGCGGGATTAACACCGTTCTGCCACTGGTCCCTCAAATCGGTATGATGTACCTGTTTCTCTCCTTCCTCGAAGACTCCGGCTACATGGCGCGAGCCGCGTTTGTAATGGACCGTCTGATGCAGGCACTGGGGCTACCGGGTAAATCGTTTGTCCCGCTGATTGTTGGTTTCGGCTGTAACGTACCGTCGGTGATGGGCGCACGTACACTGGATGCGCCGCGTGAACGTCTGATGACCATCATGATGGCACCGTTTATGTCCTGCGGAGCACGTCTGGCGATTTTCGCTGTGTTTGCAGCGGCATTCTTTGGTCAGAACGGTGCGCTGGCGGTCTTCTCGCTATATGTGTTAGGTATCGTCATGGCAGTGCTGACTGGCCTGATGCTCAAGCACACCATCATGCGTGGCGAAGCAACGCCGTTCGTGATGGAACTGCCGGTTTATCACGTCCCGCATATTAAAAGCCTGATCATCCAGACCTGGCAGCGCCTGAAAGGCTTCGTTCTCCGTGCCGGTAAAGTCATTATCATTGTCAGTATTTTCCTTAGCGCGTTTAACAGTTTCTCCCTGAGCGGGAAAATCGTCGATAACATCAACGACTCAGCCCTTGCTTCCGTCAGCCGCGTTATTACCCCGGTCTTTAAACCGATTGGCGTACACGAAGATAACTGGCAGGCCACCGTGGGTCTGTTCACCGGTGCGATGGCCAAAGAAGTGGTTGTCGGTACACTGAATACGCTCTATACAGCTGAAAATATTCAGGAAGAAGAGTTCAACCCGGCAGATTTCCACCTCGGTGATGAGTTAGTCGGCGCACTGGATGAAACCTGGCAAAGCCTGAAAGACACCTTCAGCCTGAGCGTCCTGGCTAACCCTATCGAAGCCAGTAAAGGTGACGGTGAGATGGCAACTGGTGCCATGGGCGTGATGGGCGAAAAATTTGGCAGCGCCGCAGCCGCTTACAGCTACCTGATTTTCGTACTGCTGTATGTTCCGTGCATTTCAGTTATGGGGGCTATCGCGCGTGAATCCAGCCGTGGCTGGATGGGCTTCTCCGTTCTGTGGGGCCTGAATATCGCCTACTCACTGTCGACGCTGTTCTATCAGGCAGTCAGCTACAGTCAGCACCCGACCTACAGTCTGGTCTGCATTTTAGCCGTCATCCTGTTTAACATCGTATTGCTGGGTCTGCTACGCCGCGCCCGTAGCCGTGTGGATATTGCGCTGCTGGCAACCAACAAAACGGTAAGCTCGTGCTGTGCCAGCACGACTGGCGATTGCCACTAAGGTTGTGGATCATGGCATCGCTTATACAGGTTCGTGATTTACTGGCTCTGCGGGGACGTATGGAGGCTAAGCAAATTAGCCACACGCTGCATACCCCGCAGCCAATGATTGACGCCATGCTGAATCAGTTAGAGAAAATGGGCAAAGCGAAGCGAATTCAGGAAGATGCCGAGGGGTGTCTTTCCGGAAGCTGCAAAAGCTGCCCGGAAGGCAAAGCCTGCCTGCGCGAATGGTGGGCTTTGCGTTAAACGTAATGCTATTTGCCGGATGACGCTACGTTTGTCCGGCCTACAAACGGCACCTAATATCCATGCTGTCCGGGATTTTGCGAAACGAATTCCATAAGAATGTCACTCTTTCAGCAAAACAGATTTATCCTCCAACCCTCTGCACATCGTTAACATTACGGGGATGCTTCCCTTTTCTACGGCAAGTAGAGTCTCATCATCTTGTTCTTCAGGTGACGGACCGCCATGAATACTGACGCTACAGCTACGCCGCATGACGCAATTTTCAAGACTTTTATGGGCCATCCAGCTACCGCTCGCGACTTTCTTCAACTTCATCTTCCAGACTCTTTACGTATTCTTTGTGACCTAAAGACACTGAAACTGGAACCGGGCAGTTTTATTGAGGACGATTTGCGTGCGCACTATTGCGATGTGTTGTGGTCACTAAAAACTCGTGAAGGCGATGGCTACATCTACACGGTTATTGAACATCAGAGCACCGCGGATGCACATATGGCGTTTCGTCTTATGCGTTATGCTATTGCAGTCATGCAGCGACATCTGGATGCGGGCCACAAAAAGCTGCCACTGGTGATCCCCATGCTTTTTTATCACGGCACCGTCAGCCCATATCCCTACTCCTTGTGCTGGCTGGATAAGTTTGACGATCCGGAGACAGCCAGACAACTTTATGCGAACACTTTTCCATTAATAGATATCACGGTAATGGCTGATGACGAGATCATGCAGCATCGCCGTATAGCACTACTGGAGCTGATTCAAAAACATATCCGGAAACGAGATTTGATGGGATTAGTGGAAAAACTGGTCGTCCTGCTTGTTAAAGGAAACGCTAATGACAACCAGTTGAAAGCCCTGTTTAATTACATGATTCAGGCTGGCGACACAGCGCATTTCAAAGAATTTATGGACGAAGTAACCGGACGCCTACCTCAACACAAGGAGAGACTGATGACTATCGCAGAGAGATTACGCCAGGAAGGGCATATGAATGGGTTACAGGAAGGATTAAAGGAAGGGTTACAGGAGGGCTTACAACAAGGTAAACGAGACGAAGCACGACGCATTGCTGCCACCATGCTAGCCGACGGTATCGACAGACTGACCATTCTCAGAATCACTGGCCTTTCTGCTGAGGAGTTGATGGCAAAAAGGCATTAATGTCGGCCCGGTAAGCATCGCGTCACCGGGCAAGTCAAAGGCGCTATAACCGCTGTTTCAACGCCATCAGCGCGGCACAGAACTCACCAGGATGCGAGATAAACGGCGCATGTGCCGCTTTGGCAAACACCAGAGATTCGCTCTCCGGCCACAGTGCATCCAGCATCGGTACAACTTTGCGCGGTACCAGCCCATCAAGATATCCATACAACCGCAGGAACGGCATGCGCAATGCGCAGAGAGATTCACGCAGATCAACCGTTTTCAGGATCTCCAGCCCACCATTCAGTACTGCCACTTCCGGCATCGGTAATGCCAGCACCGTTTTCTTCAAAGTTCGCGCATCCTGACGTGCGGTTTCCGTTCCCATCGTTTGTAGCGCCAGAAAACGCTCTACCGTACGCTGGAAGTCTTCGCTAAGCTGTTGCTGGAATCCCGCCAGCACGTCCGGCTTAATACCCGGCCACTCATCACGAGCGCTAAAACATGGCGAAGAAGCCACAGTAACCAGCGCCTGAACACGAGCAGGATGGGTCAACGCTACCTGACTTGCTACCAGCCCGCCCAGGCTCCAGCCCAGCCAGATGGCTTTCTCTGGTGCCTGTTGTAAAACACGTTCCGCCATCTCCTCCAGCGGCATCGCGCCGAAACCCTGACTACGGCCAAATCCCGGTAAGTCGACAAGATGTAGCGTGAAATGCGAACTCAGTTCCTCACTTATGCAATGCCATACTTCCGCATTCAATCCCCATCCGTGCAGCAGCACAAGATGGCAATTTCCCGAACCTCGGGTCTGCCACCAGATGTCATTCATCAGTTACTGTTCTCTTTTTTGGAGCCTAGCCCTGTAGGCATACATTGTTAAGGATAAACCTATGCTAACAGTACCGGGATTGTGCTGGCTATGCCGAATGCCACTGACGCTGGGACATTGGGGAATTTGTTCCGTTTGTACACGGGCGACACGCCGTCATATCAATTTGTGCCCCCAGTGCGGGATGCCAGCCGCCCACACCGCCATTCCCTGCGGCCGGTGTCTGCAAAAACCGCCGCCGTGGCAGCGGTTGGTTACGGTCAATGACTATGTTCCGCCGCTGAGTAACCTTATCCACCAACTGAAATTTTCGCGCCGTAGCGAGATTGCCACTGCACTTTCACGCCTGCTGCTACTGGACGTGTTGCAGGCTCGCCGTACCAGCGGGCTTCCTCTGCCGGACAGGATCGTCAGCGTCCCACTCTGGCAACGCCGACACTGGCGAAGAGGGTTTAACCAGAGCGATTTATTGTGCCGTCCTTTGGCGCACTGGCTGGGTTGTGACTGGGACAGTCAGGCAATAACACGGGTTCGGGCGACCGCCACGCAGCATCATCTCAGCGCCCGATTACGCAAACGCAACCTGAAAAATGCTTTTCGCCTTGAATTGCCGGTACAGGGACTCCATATGGTTGTTGTGGATGATGTCGTCACTACCGGAAGTACCGTCGCGGAAATCGCGCAACTACTTTTGCGCAACGGCGCGGCGACTGTCCAGGTATGGTGCCTGTGTCGAACCTTGTAGAGCCTCGATGATGGGCGTATTATAACCAAGTAAAATAGTCAACTATTAGGCCATTACTATGATCCATATTTCCGATGCTGCACAAGCGCACTTTGCCAAACTGCTGGCAAATCAGGAAGAAGGGACACAAATCCGCGTATTTGTGATTAATCCCGGCACGCCTAACGCTGAATGCGGCGTTTCTTATTGTCCACCGGACGCCGTGGAAGCAACCGACACCGCCATCAAATTTTCCCTGCTGACCGCATATGTTGATGAACTGAGTGCACCCTATCTGGAAGATGCTGAAATCGATTTCGTTACCGATCAGTTAGGCTCCCAGCTGACCCTGAAAGCGCCTAATGCGAAAATGCGTAAAGTATCCGATGATGCGCCGCTGATGGAACGCGTTGAATACATGCTGCAGTCGCAGATCAACCCGCAACTGGCTGGCCACGGTGGACGCGTCACTCTGATGGAGATCACCGATGAAGGCTACGCTATTCTGCAGTTTGGTGGCGGCTGTAACGGTTGTTCAATGGTAGATGTCACGCTGAAAGAAGGCATCGAGAAACAGCTGCTGGGGGAATTCCCTGAACTGAAAGGCGTTCGCGATTTGACCGAACACCAGCGCGGCGAGCACTCTTACTACTAAGTCCCCATCTGTATTCGCCCGGTGACGCGCAGCGATCCGGGCCTACGTTCTTCTGCTACCATCTTGCAATTACCCCACCATAATTTGACCTGCCTCTCATAATTTAAATTTTGCTGTCCCAGGTGATTTTCAACCACCATATGTTACCCGTATCATTCTTATGGGCACCTAACTACTCCATAATAGCCAGCTGAACTGATTAGTTTTGAAGGCAATCAGCATTGGTGCTGTAAATACTCTGTTCCCGGTCGGGACAATCAGAATTTGTCATCTAAACACTGACGTTACCCATAACAAAGTAAAGGCCAGGTAAATCATGCCATTAGTCATCGTTGCTATCGGTGTAATCTTGTTACTCCTCCTGATGATCCGTTTCAAAATGAACGGTTTCATCGCTCTCGTCCTGGTGGCGCTTGCTGTCGGATTGATGCAAGGGATGCCACTGGATAAAGTCATCGGTTCTATTAAAGCCGGCGTCGGCGGAACCCTTGGCAGCCTTGCCCTGATTATGGGTTTTGGCGCCATGCTGGGTAAAATGCTGGCAGACTGCGGTGGTGCGCAACGTATTGCGACCACACTGATTGCTAAATTCGGTAAAAAGCACATTCAGTGGGCGGTAGTATTAACCGGCTTCACCGTGGGCTTTGCACTGTTCTACGAAGTTGGCTTCGTACTGATGCTGCCGCTGGTATTCACCATTGCCGCCGCCGCGAATATCCCGCTGCTGTACGTTGGTGTTCCGATGGCCGCTGCGCTGTCTGTAACCCACGGTTTCTTACCACCGCACCCGGGCCCGACCGCTATTGCGACCATTTTCCACGCAGATATGGGCAAAACGCTGCTGTTTGGTACGATTCTGGCTATCCCGACCGTTATTCTCGCCGGTCCGGTTTATGCACGTTTCCTGAAAGGTATTGATAAGCCGATCCCGGAAGGTCTGTACAGCGCCAAAACCTTCACTGAAGAAGAGATGCCTGGCTTTGGCGTCAGCGTTTGGACCTCTCTTGTTCCGGTGGTATTGATGGCGATGCGTGCTATCGCAGAGATGATCCTGCCGAAAGGACATGCCTTCCTGCCAGTTGCGGAATTCCTCGGCGACCCGGTCATGGCTACGCTTATTGCGGTGTTGATTGCGATGTTCACATTTGGTCTGAACCGTGGACGTTCGATGGATCAGATTAACGACACGCTGGTTTCCTCAATCAAAATCATCGCCATGATGCTGCTGATTATCGGTGGTGGCGGTGCCTTCAAACAGGTTCTGGTTGATAGCGGCGTCGACAAATACATCGCCTCGATGATGCATGAAACCAACGTATCTCCGCTGCTGATGGCATGGTCCATTGCCGCCGTACTGCGTATCGCGCTGGGTTCTGCCACCGTTGCGGCAATCACCGCAGGTGGGATTGTGGCACCGCTGATTGCGACCACCGGCGTTAGCCCAGAACTGATGGTTATCGCGGTAGGTTCGGGTTCCGTGATTTTCTCCCACGTGAACGATCCGGGCTTCTGGCTGTTCAAGGAATACTTCAACCTGACCATCGGCGAAACGATCAAGTCATGGTCAATGCTGGAAACCATTATTTCGGTATGCGGCCTGGTAGGGTGCCTGCTGTTAAATATGGCAATCTGATGTAAAAAAGCCGGGTTCGCTAATGCTTACCCGGCCAACATAAATATAAAGAACCCGCCATCTGGCGGGTTCTTTTTTACCTCTTCCTGGCGGCTGCTTTTCGCCGTTTATCTAAATCCTTAATCAGCTTGTTCACCTCATCATCAGCAAACATCTTCTCAAGCGTAGTGGAGAGCTTACGTCGCCAGTTTTTATACTGATAGCTGGTCCCAGGGATGTTGACCGGCTCAGCCATATCAAGCCAGTCTTCCGGCTGCAGCCCCAGCAGGGCGCTGTTACTGTCGGCAATGTAGCGTTGCATCCCACGATTGAGGATCGGCGTCATCGACATCAGCGACGCCTTGTGCCCGGCTCGTTTCGGCAGACAGCCATATTTATGCAGCGCATCCAGCAGGCCCTGCTTCGCCAGCTCCCTGTCCTGATACAAGCCGCGCAGTACGACCTCATCCGGGTACAGCCCCAGCGTTTTACCCAGCGTCAAATCACCGCTGTCCCAATAACCTTTAAGCGTTGGAAGGTCATGCGTCGCCGCGACTGCCATTGATTGTTCCGGGTACGCTTGCGGCGCACGGAAATTCTTCTCATGGTCATTCTCAAAATAGAGCACTTTGTATGAATACACGCCGCTGTCGCGCAGCTTGCTGACAATTTCAACCGGGACAGTACCCAGGTCTTCGCCAATCACCATGCAGTGATGACGTTTACTTTCCAGCGCCAGAATAGAGAGCAGGTCGTCTACCGGATAATGCACATACGCACCGTGATCTGCTGTCTCACCGTAAGGGATCCACCACAAGCGCAGCATCGACATGACATGATCAATGCGCAGCGCACCACAGTTCTGCATATTGGCGCGCAGCAGTTCAATAAATGGCTCGTAAGCGCGCGCCGTGATGATGTGCGGATCCATCGGCGGCAGCCCCCAGTTTTGGCCGAGCGGGCCGAGGATATCCGGCGGTGCGCCAACGGAAGCTTTCAGGCAATACAGCTCACGGTCACACCAGGTTTCCGCTCCGCCTTCTGCGACGCCGACCGCCAGGTCGCGGTACAGACCGATTGGCATATCAAAGCCTTGGCTGGTTTCCCAGCAGGCGGCAAACTGGGTATATGCCAGCCACTGTAACCAGAGGTAGAAATCCACTTCATCACGATACTCTTCGCAGAACTGCTTCACCTGCGGTGAGTCCACCGACTGGAACCCCTCCGGCCATACTGGCCAACCCCAGCGCAATTCATCTTCTTTCACCTGATGCGCATGCAGCGCGTCAAACGCCGCCTGCCAGTACAGGCTATCGCCCTCCTGAGTCACAAAACGACGGAATGCCGCCATCTGTTCATCATCACGGGCAGAGAAACCTTTCCACGCCATGCGCAGCGCCGTCATCTTCAACGCGGTCACGGTGGAGTAATCAACCCACTCAGCATCCCGCGCACGTTGCAGAATTTGCTGAGTAGATGGCATCTGCCACCAGTCCTGCGCCTCTTTACTCAGACGGAAATCGTCTACCGCATTCACATCAATATAAATAACGTTCAGCCAGCGGCGTGAAGACGGGCTGTACGGGCTGGCACTCTCCGGATTTGCCGGATACAGCGCATGAATCGGGTTCAGACCGATAAACGCCCCGCCACGTTTTGCTACGTCTGCCAGCATGGCGCGGAGATCACCAAAGTCGCCAATCCCCCAGTTGTTCTCTGAACGCAGAGTGTAAAGTTGCACGCATGCGCCCCACAGCTTTTTCCCGGCCAGCAAAGCCGGCGGCTCATAGCAGCGTTTAGGGGCGACGATAATACGACAATGGGTACGCAATTCTCCCTGTGTCAGGGTGAGCGCGTGATACCCCTCCGGCAACTTCGCCGGAAGGTGAAAAGATTTACCGCCGAAGACATGACCTTTGTGCTGCACGCCATCTTCGGTGGTGAGCAGCCAGCTAAACTCACCGTTACCCTCCACCGCCAGCGGCATTTTTTTCCCCACTGTATAAACCATGACGTTTGGCACCGGTGTTACCGCCACTTTCGTGGCGGAGGTAGTGCGATGCATGGCATCAAGCAAACGCCGCTTGGTTTCGGCGCCAATAGACTGCGGTTTACCGTGGGCATTGATGTAATTGGGGCTGATCCCCGCCGCCAGTGCGGCATTATCCAGACGTTTGCTTTCCATCGCGATTCCTTAGCGTTTCGCCTGCCAGATACGAGCCTGATAATCGCGGATGGAGCGATCCGAACTGAACATACCGCAGCGAGCAGTATTCAGAATGGCAGCCCGGGTCCAGGCATCCTGGTCACGGTACAATACGTCGACCTGCTTCTGCGCCTCAACGTAAGCTGTGAAATCTGCCATTACCAGATACGGATCGCCGCCCTGCTTACCGATACTGTGCAGCATCTGGTCGAAGGCATGCTTATCGCCATCGCTGTATTTGCCGCTTTCCAGCTCTTTGAGTACCGCATCCAACACTTTGTCTTTCTTGCGCCATTTCACCGGATCATAGCCTTTCGCTTTAAGCCGCTGAACCTCCTCCACGGTGTGACCAAAGATAAAGATGTTCTCGTCTCCCACTTTCTCTGCGATTTCGACGTTCGCACCGTCCAGCGTACCGACCGTTAACGCCCCGTTCAGCGCCAGTTTCATGTTACCGGTGCCGGAAGCCTCTTTCCCAGCAGTCGAGATCTGCTCTGAGATATCCGCCGCCGGAATCAACATTTCCGCCGCCGAGACACAATAATCAGGCAGGAACACAACTTTCAGCTTGTCACCGACTTTCGGGTCGTTATTGATGGTTTCTGCCACCTTGTTAATGGCGAAGATAATATTTTTTGCCAGGTAGTAACCTGGTGCCGCTTTCGCGCCAAACAGGAATACGCGCGGTACGCGATCCGCCTGTGGGTTTTCACGGATTTCTTTGTACAACGCCAGAATATGCAGCAGGTTCAGGTGCTGACGTTTGTACTCATGCAGGCGTTTGATCTGAATATCAAATATCGCGTTGGTCGTAATCTCAATACCGGTACGCGCTTTGATAAACTTCACCAGCCGCTCTTTGTTCGCCAGCTTGATATCGCGATACTGCTGACGGAACGTCGCATCGTCAGCGTATTTTTCCAGATTGATCAACTGATCGAGATCGTTCGCCCACTCTTTCTTCAGCGATTTATCCAGTAAGGCAGCAAGCGCCGGGTTGCACTGTTTGATCCAGCGACGCGGCGTAATCCCGTTGGTGACGTTATGGAATTTATTCGGCCACAGCTGGTGGTATTCCGGGAACAGGTCTTTCACGACCAGGGAGGAGTGCAGCGCTGCCACACCATTGACCGCAAAGCCGCTGACCACGCACATGTTCGCCATGCGCACCTGTTTATTGTGAACTACCGCCAGCTTCGCCCAGACGGCGGCATCGCCCGGCCAGGTTTTATCGACCAGCTTCTTAAATCTGTCGTTTATCTCTTTGATAATCTGCATATGACGCGGCAGCAGTGCTTTCACCAGCTTCTCATCCCAGCACTCCAGCGCCTCCGGCATCAACGTGTGGTTGGTGTAGGCAAAGGTCTTACTGGTAATCGCCCATGCGTCGTCCCAGCTCATCTGGTGCTCATCAATCAGCACGCGCAACAGTTCTGGAATGGCGATGGTCGGGTGGGTATCGTTCAGTTGAATGACTTCATAATCAGCCAGTTCATGCAATTTACGTCCCGCCAGATGATGACGGCGCAGAATATCGGCAACGGAGCAGGCACACTGGAAATATTGCTGCATCAGGCGCAGTTTTTTACCTGCCGTATGGTTGTCGTTCGGGTACAGCACTTTAGTCAGTTTTTCGGCGTCAATACCCTGCTGCTCTGCGCGCAGGAAATCGCCGTCGTTAAATTTAGTCAGGTTAAACGGATGTGCATGGCTGGCCTGCCACAGACGTAGCGGTTGCGCCACGCCGTTACGGTAGCCCAGTACCGGCAGATCCCAGGCCTGTCCGGTGATGGTAAACCCAGGCTCCCAGAGCCCCTCTTTGCTAACTTTACCGCCAATACCGACCTGTACATCCAGCGCCTCATTATGGCGGAACCACGGATAGCTTGCGCGATGCCAGTCATCCGGGGCTTCCATCTGCTGACCGTCGGCAAAAGATTGACGGAACAGACCGTACTGGTAGTTCAGGCCATAGCCCGTAGCGGACTGGCCAACTGTCGCCATCGAATCGAGGAAACATGCCGCCAGACGCCCCAGGCCGCCGTTACCCAACGCCGGATCGATTTCTTCTTCCAGCAGGTCGGTCAGATTGATGTCATGCGCTTTCAGCTCATCGCTCACGCCCTGATACCAGCCCAGGTTAAGCAAGTTATTGCCCGTCAGACGACCAATCAAAAACTCCATTGAAATGTAGTTAACATGACGCTGATTTTTTGCCGGTTTCGCCGCAGGCTGGGCGCTGAGCAACTCAGCTAAAGCTCCGCTCACCGCCTGCCACCACTGGCGTGACGTCATTTCTGAAGCCGACAATAAACCGAAGCGCTGCCACTGACGCGTCAGTGCAGCCTGAAAGTGATCTTTGTTGAAGGTAGGCTGTGACATAGAGATTCCAGATCCTTAGGTAATAAACAACGTTATCGCTAGTTTGCCAGGCTCGTTGTTGACCTTCCTCATCCTGGCGAGGATTAGGCAGGGAGGAGGAGTGGGGATGAGCATAAAAATGTGATCGCGGCCACTTAAAGGGGATGTGATGGCTCGTACCGATACAGAATACCCGTACATCATCCCCGAAATGCACCACACATTTCGCATTAGCCTGTTGGGCCAGGCTCTTAACCAGACAATACCAAACAGGGAGATGATGTTGAGAAAAAATATGTAAACAGAGAAATAATTTCCAGTCTGAAATACATATAATAATTAAGATATTTCACGCGAAAGTTATATGCCGATCGCAAAATTTGCCGATTTCATTAAACACCCCGGTAGGCGCACGCATAGTAAGGTATTTTTCAATACGGTAAAAATAACGTTGGATCCAGTCGCCACGCCTGTTGCGGCTCTTTGAGATAATTATTGCAATAGATGTATAAAATTGTGACATAGTGCAAAATCAGACACACAAAAAGTCCACTTAGCTTGCATAAAATGACTTTCTGGCCGACCTTATAACCATTAATTACGAAGCGCAAAAAAAATCATTTTTCCCCATTTTCACACAGTGAAGTGACTAACTTATGTTGATTCCGTCTAAATTAAGTCGTCCGGTTCGACTCGACCATACGGTGGTTCGTGAGCGCCTGCTGGCTAAACTTTCCGGCGCGAACAATTTCAGGCTCGCTCTGATAACAAGTCCTGCTGGCTACGGAAAAACGACGCTTATTTCGCAGTGGGCTGCGGGGAAAAATGAATTAGGCTGGTACTCTCTTGATGAAGGTGATAATCAGCAGGAGCGATTTGCCAGCTATTTGATTGCCGCTATCCAGCAGGCAACTGGTGGGCACTGTACGACCAGCGAAACGATGGTGCAAAAACGCCAGTACGCCAGCCTGACTTCTCTCTTTGCTCAGCTATTTATTGAGCTGGCAGAGTGGCATCGTCCGCTTTATCTGGTCGTAGATGATTATCATCTGATCTCGAATCCGGCTATCCACGAAGCGATGCGCTTTTTCCTGCGCCACCAGCCTGAGAATCTCACGCTGGTCGTACTGTCACGTAACTTACCGCAACTGGGTATCGCTAACCTGCGTGTGCGCGATCAACTGCTGGAGATAGGCAGCCAACAATTAGCCTTTAACCATCAGGAAGCCAAACAATTCTTTGACCGTCGTCTTTCATCCCCCATTGAGGCGGCTGAAAGCAGCCGCATGTGTGATGACGTCGCTGGCTGGGCAACCGCGTTACAACTGATAGCCCTTTCCGCTCGCCAGAATAACAATTCTGCGCACCAATCAGCGCGCCGTCTGGCGGGTATCAACGCCAGTCATTTGTCCGACTATCTGGTCGATGAAGTTCTGGATAGCGTTGATCAGGGTACTCGTCACTTCCTGCTGAAAAGCGCCATCCTGCGTTCAATGAACGACACGTTGATTACCCGGGTAACCGGTGAAGAAAACGGCCAAATGCGGCTGGAAGAAATTGAGCGTCAGGGTTTATTCCTGCAACGGATGGATGACGTTGGCGAATGGTTTAGCTATCACCCTCTGTTTGGCAACTTTTTACGCCAGCGCTGCCAGTGGGAACTGGCGACCGAGCTTCCCGAAATACACCGTGCCGCCGCAGAAAGCTGGATGGCACAAGGTTTCCCCAGCGAAGCGATTCATCATGCACTGGCCGCGGGCGATGCCCATATGCTGCGCGATATCCTGCTCAATCATGCATGGGGGCTGTTTAACCACAGCGAGCTGGCGTTACTGGAAGAGTCACTGAAAGCCCTGCCGTGGGAAAGTCTGCTGGAAAACCCACGTCTGGTGCTGTTGCAGGCCTGGCTGATGCAGAGTCAGCATCGCTACAGTGAGGTTAACACCCTGCTGGCGCGTGCCGAGCAGGAAATGAAAGGCGATATGGAAACAACCCTGCATGCGGAATTTAATGCTCTGCGTGCACAGGTGGCGATTAACGACGGTAATCCTGACGAAGCAGAACGTCTGGCAAAACTGGCGCTGGATGAATTACCTATCGCCTGGTTCTATAGCCGCATTGTCGCCATGTCGGTACACGGTGAAGTCCTGCACTGCAAAGGCGATCTCACTCGTTCGTTGTCGTTGATGCAACAAACAGAGCAAATGGCACGTCATCATGACGTCTGGCATTACGCGCTCTGGAGCCTGATCCAGCAAAGTGAAATTTTATTCGCTCAGGGCTTTTTGCAGGCCGCCTGGGAGACTCAGGAAAAAGCGTTCCAGTTGATTAAAGAGCAGCATCTGGAGCAACTGCCGATGCACGAGTTTCTGGTTCGTATCCGGGCACAGTTACTATGGGCCTGGGCACGTCTGGATGAATCCGAAGCCTCTGCCCGCAGCGGTATTGAACTCCTTTCTACTTTTCAACCCCAGCAGCAGCTTCAATGCCTGGCTCTGCTGGTTCAGTGCTCACTGGCGCGGGGTGACCTGGACAACGCTCGCAGTCTGCTTAATCGCCTGGAAAACCTGCTGGGTAACGGACGTTATCACAGCGACTGGATTTCCAATGCCGATAAGGTCCGGGTAATTTACTGGCAAATGACCG
This sequence comes from Citrobacter sp. Marseille-Q5395, assembly GCF_947057495.1. Taxonomy (NCBI): domain Bacteria; kingdom Pseudomonadati; phylum Pseudomonadota; class Gammaproteobacteria; order Enterobacterales; family Enterobacteriaceae; genus Citrobacter; species Citrobacter sp. Marseille-Q5395. The sequence goes on from NZ_CAMSEL010000005.1 coordinate 81,924, forward strand.
GGGACAAAAACTCGGCTGCCAACTGGCTGCGCCACACGCCAAAACCGGAATTCGCCAACAACCATTTCCTGCAAAGTCAGTGGCGTAACATCGCCCGTGCGCAGATCCTGTTGGGTGAATTCGAGCCGGCAGAGATTGTGCTGGAAGAATTAAACGAAAATGCGCGCAACCTGCGCCTGATGAGCGATCTGAACCGCAACCTGCTGCTGCTCAATCAGCTTTACTGGCAGGCAGGACGCAAAAATGATGCCCAACGCGTATTGCTTGATGCGCTGCAACTGGCTAACCGTACCGGGTTTATCAGCCACTTTGTCATCGAAGGTGAGGCCATGGCGCAGCAGTTGCGTCAGTTGATTCAGCTTAATACGCTGCCGGAACTCGATCAGCATCGTGCCCAGCGTATTTTGCGTGAGATTAACCAACACCATCGCCACAAATTCGCCCACTTTGATGAAGGATTCGTTGAACGTCTGCTGACTCACCCGGAAGTGCCGGAACTGATCCGTACCAGCCCACTAACCCAGCGTGAGTGGCAGGTTTTAGGCCTGATTTATTCCGGTTACAGCAACGAACAAATCGCCGGAGAACTGGCGGTAGCGGCGACAACCATCAAAACGCATATTCGCAACTTGTACCAAAAACTTGGCGTGGCACACCGCCAGGATGCGGTGCAGCATGCGCAGAAACTGCTGAAGATGATGGGGTACGGCGTTTAATTTTGCCCGGTGGCATTGAAGCTTACCGGGCCCACAGATGACCTAGCACAGCTCTAACTGAATGTGATTATCCGCAATCACCTGCATCACGCCCGCTGGCGGCAAGATATCGGTATAGACGGCATCCACCATGCTGATACTCCCCATATTCACCATCGCGTTACGTCCAAACTTCGAGTGATCCACCACCAACATCACATGACGTGAATTTTCAATAATGGCACGTTTGGTGCGAACTTCGTGATAATCAAACTCCAGCAATGAACCATCGCTGTCGATGCCGCTAATACCCAAAATACCGAAGTCCAGACGGAACTGTGAAATAAAGTCGAGGGTCGCTTCACCCATAATGCCGCCATCACGGCTGCGCAGTTCGCCACCGGCCAGAATGATACGGAAATCCTCTTTCGCCATCAGCGTGTTTGCCACATTGAGGTTGTTGGTCACAATGCGTAAGTTGCTGTGATTCAGCAATGCGTGAGCCACCGCTTCCGGCGTGGTACCGATGTCTATAAACAGCGTGGAGCCGTTAGGGATCTGCGTGGCAACTTTACGAGCAATACGCTCTTTTTCCGCCGTCTGCGTCGCCTTACGGTCATGCCACGGGGTATTCACTGAGCTGGATGGTAATGCCGCGCCACCGTGGTGGCGCAAAATCATATTCTGATCGGCCAGATCGTTAAGATCCCGGCGAATCGTTTGTGGGCTGACGGAGAAATGCTCCACCAGTTCCTCGGTGCTGACGTATCCCTGTTTTTTTACCAGTTCAATGATCGCGTCATGTCGTTGTGTTTGTTTCATTATAAGTCCCTGGAATTAACAAAGATCTTGTGCCGGATGGCAGCTGCGGCCTTATCCGGCCTGCAATTCGCATTACCATCCCGCTCAATCTCATTCACGTTCGTTTTCGTACATGAATAGTATCTGCAAATGCCATTGCCAGACCGACGGCCAGCCCGGCAATATGTGCTCCGTTCGCCATAGACATGCCGAACAGATCAAACCAGCCGGCAACAATCCAGATCAAGGCAAAGATAATCAAACCGCGTTGCAGGAAAATACCGCTTTGCGGATCGCGCTCGCCGCGCAACCACACGTACCCCATCAACGCATAAACCACGCCAGACAATCCACCAAACCACGGGCCACTAAATTTTTGTTGAACATAGCCGCTCAGCAGCGCGCTGATAACGGTAATGACAATGAGTTTGCCGCTGCCCAGACGTTTTTCTACCGCCCCGCCGAGATACCACCACCACAGCAGGTTAAAAAGAATGTGCATCAGCGAAAAGTGCATAAAAGCGTGGGTGAAATAACGCCAGAACTCAAACTTCAGCGTCGGGTCAAACGGCCACGCCAGCCATAGCATGACCGTCTGGTCGCCCACGACGTTCATCGCGATATACACCAACACGCACGCCGCCATCACAGCCCAGGTCACCGGACCAGCCCGTTCGCGCAGCGTGGCAAGAAACGGAAAACGTTGATAGCGCAGCCCACTGTCTGTCTGGCCAGACTGCCAGCTGGCAGCCAAATAACGCGGGTCCCCTGGATTTTCCAGAAAACGCGCCAGTTCAGCCCGCACGCGCTCAGCCTGGGACTCATCCGCCAGCCAGACATCGGTTTGCTGATGTTGTTGAATTGTCAGAATAACGCCCTGTGTCGCCATATAATCAACAAATGCCTGCGCCACGCGGGGGTTAGCAAAAGAGGTAATCATCAACATTGTTGCTGTCGCTTATTCCACACAAAAGGGGACAGTATATATACCCTGCTCATTTCAGGCTGCATCTTTGTTAGCTTACGAACCAAAAGCCACTTCTGCAGGAAAATGTCGATGCCACGCATCAAAGCCGCCGTCAACGCTGTATACCGCGTCATATCCCTGTTGAAGCAGATATTGCGCCGCGCCCTTACTGCTGTTGCCGTGGTAACACATCACCATCACTGCGGTATCGAAATCATGGTCGCGCATAAATGAACCCAGCGTATCGTTAGTCAAATGAAACGCCTGTGGCGCATGACCCATTGCATAACTTTGCGGATCGCGGATATCCACCAGCACCGCCATTCCATGCAGCAACTTTTGATGGGCTTCTTCGACATTAATACATTCAAACTGATCCATGGTGTTCTCTTTTTCTTTCTCTGCAGGTGTTCAATATTACCGTCCAGTGTACGTTGCCTGCACAGGTAAACGCCATAATGTTATATGTATCACTGTAAATTGTTTATCCGATGTTACCAATGGCGCTATTCTTTGCTATTATGCTCGATAACGAACATTAATGAGCTATAACGAAAGTGCGAGAGGCCAGCATGGAAACCAAAGATCTGATTGTGATAGGTGGAGGCATCAACGGTGCCGGTATCGCGGCAGATGCCGCTGGACGCGGTTTATCCGTGCTGATGCTGGAAGCGCAGGATTTAGCCTGTGCGACCTCTTCCGCCAGCTCTAAACTCATCCACGGTGGCCTGCGCTACCTGGAACACTATGAATTTCGTCTGGTCAGTGAAGCGCTGGCTGAACGTGAAGTGCTGTTGAAAATGGCACCGCATATTGCTTTCCCGATGCGTTTTCGTCTGCCCCATCGCCCACACCTGCGCCCGGCATGGATGATTCGCATTGGTCTGTTTATGTACGATCACCTGGGCAAACGCACCAGTTTACCAGGTTCAATTGGTTTGCGTTTTGGCGCAGACTCGGTGATGAAGCCTGAGATCGTGCGCGGTTTCGAATATTCTGACTGCTGGGTAGACGATGCGCGTCTGGTTCTGGCAAACGCCCAAATGGTGGTACGTAAAGGTGGCGAAGTCTTGACCCGCACTCGCGCCACTTCCGCTCGTCGCGAAAACGGTCTGTGGATTGTCGAAGCAGAAGATATCGATACCGGTAAAAAACACACCTGGCAGGCTCGCGGCCTGGTAAACGCCACTGGCCCGTGGGTAAAAGAGTTCTTCGATGACGGAATGCACCTGCCATCACCGTATGGTATTCGCCTGATTAAAGGCAGCCACATCGTGGTACCACGCGTGCATACCCAGAAGCAGGCTTATATCCTGCAAAACGAAGATAAGCGTATTGTTTTCGTTATCCCCTGGATGGATGAATTCTCAATTATCGGCACCACTGACGTTGAGTATCAGGGCGACCCGAAAGCGGTGAAGATTGATGAAAGCGAAATCAATTACCTGCTGAAGGTCTACAACGCACACTTTAAGAAACAGCTGGGCCGTGATGATATCGTCTGGACCTATTCTGGCGTCCGCCCGCTGTGCGATGACGAGTCCGATTCACCGCAGGCTATCACCCGTGATTACACGCTGGATATCCACGATGAAAACGGCAAAGCGCCGCTGCTTTCCGTCTTTGGCGGCAAACTGACGACCTACCGTAAGCTGGCAGAACACGCGATGGAAAAACTGTCGTCTTACTATCAGGGCATTGGCCCGGCATGGACCAAAGAGTGCATCCTGCCCGGCGGTGATATTGGCGGCGATCGTGAAGACTACGCGGCAAAACTGCGCCGCCGCTATCCGTTCCTGACCGAGTCTCTGGCACGCCACTACTCGCGCACCTACGGTAGCAACACGGAATGGATCCTCGGTGACGCGACCTCGGTTGCTGAGCTGGGCGAAGACTTCGGTCATGAATTCTACGAAGCAGAGCTGAAGTATCTGGTCGATCACGAATGGGTGCGTCGCGCAGACGATGCCCTGTGGCGTCGTACGAAAGAAGGTATGTGGCTGAATGCCGAACAGCAGTCGCGCATGACCCAGTGGCTGGTGGAATATGTGGAAAAACACCAGTTGTCGCTAGCGTCTTAAGACACACGCTATAAAACTGTAGGCCCGGTAAGCGTCAGAGCCACCGGGCCTTTTGCCGGATGGCGGCTAACGCCTTATCCGGCCTACAGGTCATCCTATCCCTTGTTACAACCGCACCGAATCAATATGCCAGATGTTTTCGGCATACTCTTTGATCGTCCTGTCTGATGAGAAGTACCCCATATTGGCGATATTGATCATCGACTTCGTGGTCCACTCTTCCGGACGGCGATACAGTTCGTCTACCTTATCCTGGCAATCGACATAGCTGCGATAATCCGCCAGCACCTGGTAGTGGTCGCCAAAGTTGATTAACGAGTCCACCAGATCACGATAGCGTCCCGGCTCCTCAGGGCTGAATACGCCGCTGCCGATTTGCGTCAGCACCTGATGTAATTCTTCATCTTTCTCGTAATATTCACGCGGTTTGTAGCCTTTACTGCGTAATGCTTCGACTTCTTCCGCTGTATTACCGAAGATAAAGATATTTTCCGCACCCACATGCTCCAGCATCTCGACGTTTGCTCCGTCCAGCGTGCCAATAGTCAGTGCTCCGTTCAGAGCAAACTTCATATTGCTGGTACCGGAAGCTTCCGTCCCTGCCAGAGAAATCTGTTCAGACAGGTCGGCTGCAGGGATGATCACCTGCGCCAGGCTGACACTGTAATTGGGAATAAACACCACCTTCAGCTTGTCGCCAATCTGCGGATCGTTATTGATCACTTTAGCGACATCGTTGATAAGATGAATAATGTGCTTCGCCATGTAATAGGCCGAAGCAGCCTTACCGGCGAAGATATTTACGCGTGGTACCCACTCGGCTTCAGGATCGTCCTTAATGCGGTTGTAGCGGGTGATCACATGCAGCACATTCATCAACTGCCGTTTGTACTCATGAATACGTTTGATCTGCACGTCAAACAGCGATTTCGGGTTCACTACCACGTTAAGCTGTTGGGCAATGAGCGCAGCCAGACGCTTTTTATTCTCCAGCTTTGCCTGGCGCACTGCGTGATTCACCAGCGGATAATCACAGTGCTGCTCAAGCTCGCTGAGCTGGCTGAGATCGGTACGCCAGGTACGGCCAATATTCTCATCCAGCACATCGGAGAGCGGCGGGTTCGCCAGCGCCAGCCAGCGACGAGGAGTCACACCGTTGGTCACATTACAGAAGCGCGTCGGGAAAATCTTCGCAAAATCCGCAAACAACGACTGCACCATCAGGTTGGAGTGCAGCTCAGAAACGCCGTTCACTTTATGGCTCACCACTACCGCCAGCCATGCCATACGCACACGACGACCGTTGGATTCATCAATGATCGATGTCCGCCCCAACAGGCCGGTATCATTCGGATACTGCTCCTGTAACGTTTTCAGGAAGTAATCGTTAATCTCAAAGATGATTTGCAGATGGCGCGGCAAAATTTTACCCAGCATATCGACCGGCCAGGTTTCCAGCGCTTCACTCATTAACGTGTGGTTGGTGTAAGAGAAGACCTGACAGCACACTTCAAACGCGTCATCCCAGCTAAATTTGTGCTCATCAATAAGCAGGCGCATCAGCTCCGGAATAGACAGCACCGGATGGGTATCGTTGAGGTGAATGGCGATTTTATCCGCCAGATTGTCGTAGGTTTTGTGCAACTGATAATGACGACTCAGGATGTCCTGCACCGTGGAGGAGACCAGAAAGTACTCCTGACGCAAACGCAGCTCGCGCCCTGAATAGGTGGAGTCATCCGGATATAGCACACGAGATACGTTCTCGGAGTGGTTTTTATCTTCCACCGCCGCGAAGTAATCCCCCTGGTTAAATTTACCAAGGTTGATTTCGCTACTGGCCTGGGCGTTCCACAGGCGCAGCGTGTTGGTGGCGTCGGTATCGTAACCCGGGATAATCTGGTCGTAAGCCACCGCGAGGATCTCTTCAGTTTCAATCCAGCGCGTTTTCTTGCCTTCCTGCTGAATACGACCGCCGAAACGTACTTTGTAGCGGGTATTGTGGCGTTTAAACTCCCACGGGTTACCATATTCCAGCCAGTAGTCCGGGGATTCTTTCTGTCGGCCATCAACAATGTTCTGTTTGAACATGCCATAGTCATAACGAATACCGTAACCACGTCCCGGCAGGCCCAGCGTCGCCAAAGAATCCAGGAAACAGGCTGCCAGACGCCCGAGACCACCGTTTCCGAGGCCGGGGTCATTTTCTTCGTCGATCAGATCTTCGAGATCTAACCCCATACCTTCCAGTGCATTTTTTACATCGTCGTAGATTCCCAACGATAACAGTGCATTAGAAAGTGTGCGGCCAATCAGAAACTCCATTGACAGATAATAGACCTGGCGAGTTTCCTGAGACAATTGCGCACGGTTAGAACGCAGCCAGCGCTCCACGAGACGATCCCGCACCGCGAATAATGTGGCGTTCAGCCACTCATGTTTATTGGCAATGACCGGATCTTTACCAATAGTGAACATCAGCTTATAGGCAATAGAATGCTTAAGTGCCTCTACGCTGAGTGTGGGCGATGCATAAGTAAATGGAGCATTCATATAGGTGATTCCTGGATATCTATTTCAAGCGATAGTAAAGCTCACGGTAAGACTTCGCCGCGACTTGCCAGCTAAAATCCATGGTCATGGCCTGACGTTGTACAAACCGCCAAAGCGAAGGCCGGGACCACAATACGAAAGCACGCCGAATCGCCCGCAACAGCGACCAGGCATTACTATCTTCAAATACAAACCCACTGGCGATACCGTCCGCCAGGTTTTCCAGCGAACTATCAGACACCGTATCAGCCAGCCCACCGGTGCGCCGCACCAGCGGCAGCGTGCCGTACTTCAGTCCATACAATTGCGTTAAGCCACATGGCTCAAAGCGGCTGGGAACCAGAATGACATCGGCCCCACCCATGATGCGATGAGAGAAGGCCTCGTGATAACCAATCTGCACCCCCACCTGCCCTGGATGCTCTGCTGCAGCGGCCAGGAACCCCTCCTGCAACACAGGATCGCCCGCGCCGAGTAACGCCAGCTGTCCACCCTGCTCTAACAAACCCGGCAGCGCTTCCAGCACCAGGTCCAAACCTTTCTGGCTGGTCAGGCGACTTACCACTGCAAAGAGCGGCACTTTATCGTTAACCTTAAGCCCCATTGCAATCTGCAACTGACGCTTGTTCTCTGCTTTATCCTCCAACGTATCGCGGGTATAGCGCGATGCCAGCAGCAAGTCCGTTTCCGGACTCCAGATGTTTTCATCGACACCGTTCAGTACGCCGGAAAGACGCCCCTCGCGATGGCGCTGCTGCAACAAACCTTCCATCCCGTAGGCAAACTGCGGCTCAGTGATTTCCCGCGCATAGGTCGGGCTGACCGCCGTAATGTGGTCGGCGTAGTACAAACCGGCCTTCAGGAATGAAATCTGCCCATTGAACTCCAGACCATGCACATTAAAGAACGACCATGGCAATTGGATGTCATCCATATGCTTTGCATAAAACATGCCTTGATACGCCAGATTGTGCACAGTGAACACAGACTTCGCCGGATGGCCGCGCGCCGCCAGATACGCCGGGGCCAACCCGGCATGCCAGTCGTGCGCGTGCACCACATCCGGGCGCCAGAATGGATCAAGACCACAGGCCATTTCACATCCGACCCAGCCGAGCAGTGCAAAGCGCAGGACGTTATCGGTATAAGCAAACAGATTTGTGTCGTGATACGGGCTGCCGGGGCGGTCATAGAGATGCGGCGCATCAATCAGGTAAATGCCGACACCGTTGTAATGTCCGAACAGCAAGGTGATTCTGCCAGCAAAGGTATCCCGGCGCGTTACAACCTGCGCATCAGGGATACCACGGCGAATATCGGGAAACGCCGGGAGCAGCACGCGGGCATCCACTCCGTCCGCAATTTGCGCAGCGGGCAATGCCCCAATCACATCCGCCAGTCCCCCGGTTTTTAACAGGGGAAACATCTCTGAACATACGTGTAAAACCTGCATTATCGCTCCTGTTTGATCTGCAGTTTGCGTAGCATTTCACGCGTGACCAGCACAATGCCTTCCTCTGAACGGTAGAAGCGACGTGCATCTTCTTCCGCATTTTCACCAATGACCATACCTTCAGGGATAACGCAGGCGCGGTCGATGATACAGCGACGTAACCGGCACGAACGCCCTACCCACACTTCAGGTAACAACACTGCCGAATCAATGTTACAGAATGAATTCACCCGCACCCGCGGGAACAGCACGGACTGCACCACCACCGAACCGGAAATAATACACCCACCGGAAACCAGCGAGTTCAGCGTCATTCCGTGGCTACCGGAACGGTCCTGCACGAACTTCGCTGGTGGCAGTGATTCCATATGTGTACGAATTGGCCAGTCCTGTTCATACATGTCCAGTTCAGGCGTTACCGAAGCCAGATCGAGGTTCGCCTTCCAGTAGGCCTCCAATGTTCCAACATCACGCCAGTACGGCTCGGATTCCGGGTCGGACTGTACGCAGGACAACGGGAAAGGATGTGCAAACGCCATACCCGCTTCGGTGATTTTCGGGATGATATCTTTGCCGAAGTCATGGCTTGAGTTTTCGTCCAGGTCATCTTCCGCCAACAGTTCATAGAGATAATCGGCGTCAAATACGTAGATCCCCATACTGGCGAGGGATTTTGTTGGATCATTTGGCATGGCTGGCGGATTTGCCGGTTTTTCAACGAATTCGATAATTTTGTCGTTTTCGTCCACATCCATTACGCCAAATGCGCTGGCCTCTTCAATCGGTACCGGCATACAGGCAACGGTGCAGCGAGCGCCCTTCTCAACGTGGTCGATCAGCATGCGCGAGTAATCCTGTTTATAAATATGATCCCCCGCGAGTATCACCACATACTCCGCTTTATAGCGTCGAATGATGTCCAGGTTTTGCGTTACCGCATCTGCCGTTCCGCGATACCAGTTTTCCCCCTGCATTCTTTGCTGAGCAGGAAGCAGGTCGACAAACTCGTTCATCTCTTCGCTGAAGAACGACCAACCGCGCTGGATATGCTGTACCAGCGTGTGCGACTGGTACTGCGTGATCACGCCAATACGGCGGATCCCGGAGTTAAGACAGTTGGATAAAGCAAAATCGATAATGCGGAACTTACCGCCAAAGTGTACGGCTGGCTTGGCGCGTTTGTTGGTTAAATCTTTCAGGCGTGTCCCGCGGCCACCGGCCAGGATTAGGGCAACAGATTTCAATGGCAGCTGGCGCGCCAACATTACACGATCGTTCTTATCTAAACTCACCATGACTAACTCCTTTTTTATCTTCTCTGGAACACACACAGTCCGTGCGCAGGTCCCTGCCAGACAGCCGTAAGCACCGGATTATCCTCTCCGGCAAATGGGGGGATGGCGTGCCATTCCCCTTCAGGTAAAACGATATCTGTCACCTCAAGCGAAGCGTTTATCGCAATCAAAAAACGCTCTGAAAGCAGGATTTGCATCTGCTTCAGGCCGTTTTGCCACTCATCCGCACTTAAGGGTTGTGCATACTTGTTCAGCCAACGGACATTGCCGTCACCCTCTTCCCACCAGCGATCGTTTGTTAACGCGGGGATCTGCCGGCGAAGATGAATCAAGGCGGCGGTAAATGCGGTTAGCCCACTGTTTGCCTGCTGCCAGTCCAGCCAGGTTAAAGCGTTATCCTGGCAGTAAGCGTTATTGTTGCCGTGCTGGCTATGACCATGCTCATCGCCCGCCAACAACATCGGCGTCCCCTGAGAGAGCAACAGCGTCGTTAACAGGGCATGAATGCTGTCGCGCCGCCTTTCAATCAGGTCCAGCGTGCCGCCTAACCCTTCTTTACCATGATTATCACTGTAGTTATTGCTAGTGCCGTCCCGATTTTCCTCACCGTTCGCTTCATTGTGCTTATTTGTGAAGCATACACAGTCGCGCAGCGTAAAACCGTCATGCGCAGTAACCAGATTAACCGTGGCGCTGGGTTTACGACCATTGCGTTTAAACACATCGCTGGATGCTGCAAAACGTCCAGCAAACTCCCCCAGCGACAGATTACGCTGTAGCCAGAAGCGTCGGATTGCGTCGCGGAAATGGTCATTCCATTCGACAAACGGTGGTGGGAAATTACCCACCTGATAACCGCCTTCACCAATATCCCACGGCTCTGCAATCAGCTTAACGCGTGAGAGCAACGGACAGTTTTGGATGGCGGTAAACAGCGGTGCATCCTGACGAAACGCAGGCATGCGCCCCATAACGGAAGCTAAATCGAAACGAAAACCATCCACGTGGCAGGTTTCAACCCAATAACGCAGGCATTCACACGCATACTCCACCACACCGGGATGGCTCAGATTGATGGTGTTCCCACAGCCGGTCCAGTTGTAGTAATCACCATCTTCCCTAATCCAATAATAGCTACGGTTATCAATTCCGCGCAGCGAGAAGAGCGGCCCCTCAAGATCCAACTCGGCGCTGTGGTTTAAAACGATATCGAGAATGACCTCTATACCCGCTTTGTGCAGCGCTTTCACCGCGTCACGAAACTCATCAAGAGCGCTCTCTGGCGAGCAGGCATAAGCCGGATGCAGCGCAAACATCGCCAACGGGTTGTAACCCCAGTAGTTAGATAATCCCAGCCGTTGAAGACGGGGTTCGCTGGCGAAATGCGCCACCGGCAGCAGCTCCAGCGCGGTAATGCCAAGGTGCCTGAAATAGTCAATCATCACCGGATGACCGAGCGCTTTGTACGTGCCGCGAATATCCTCCGGGATATCGGGGTGCAGATACGTCAGTCCTTTGACGTGTGCTTCGTAAATGACGGTGTTGCCCCACGGTGTACGCGGCGGGGCATCATCCTCCCAGTCATATCGGTCTGATACCACCACGCACTTGAGCGCAATCTCCGCATTGTCACGATGATCCGGCTCATCCACCCCACCGTGTAGCAGCGGGTTATCTTTTAACTCGCCTTCCACGCGGCGTGCACAGGGGTCAATCAGCAGTTTCGCCGGGTTAAAACGATGACCTTGCCCAGGTTGCCACGGCCCATGTACACGATAACCATAACGCAAACCCGGTTTGGCACCGGCCAGATAACCGTGCCAGACATCACCGCTACGTCCAGGCAGGTCATAGCGGTGCTCGCAGCCTTGCTCATCGAAGACGCATAGCTCAACGCGCTCAGCGTGGGCCGAGAAGAGTGTAAAATTGACGCCATGACCGTCATACATGGCACCGTGGGGGGTGGCGTTACCGATTGCCAGTTGTGTCATCACCCCTCCCGAACCAGCCAAATCGTGGCCAGCGGAGGCAAGGTGAGACTCAACGAGTGCTGACGACCATGGCTGGCGATTTCATCGCTGTGTACCACGCCGCCATTACCGGTATTGCTGCCGTGGTAATGCATCGAGTCAGTATTAAGGATCTCACGCCATTTACCCGGTTGATTGATGCCAAAGCGATAGCCGTAACGTGGCACTGGCGTAAAGTTGCTGGCGACAATAATTTCGTTGCCAGCTTTGTCACGACGGACAAAAATCAGCACCGAACGCTCGTTGTCGTCCACCACCAGCCATTCGAACCCATACCCGTCAAAGTCGAGCTCATGCAACGCCTTGTGGTGACGGTAGGTGTGGTTCAAATCACGTACCAGGCGTTGTACGCCGTGATGCCAGTTATCGCCCCCTTCCAGCAAATGCCAGTCGAGGCTGGCATCGTGGTTCCATTCTCGTCCCTGGGCAAATTCGTTACCCATAAACAGCAGTTTCTTGCCGGGGAAGGCCCACATCCAGCCATAGTAGGCACGTAGATTGGCAAACTTCTGCCATGCGTCGCCTGGCATGCGATCAAGGATCGATTTCTTACCGTGCACCACTTCATCGTGGGACAACGGCAGAACAAAGTTTTCGGTATAGTTGTAGAGCATGCCGAAAGTCAGCTTATCGTGATGATGCTGACGATAAATCGGATCCAGCTTCATGTAGTCCAGCGTGTCATGCATCCAGCCCAGGTTCCACTTGTACCAGAAACCCAAGCCGCCCATATCCTGCGGTCTCGATACTCCGGCAAAGTCGGTGGATTCCTCCGCCATGCTCACAGCACCAGGTACCTGTTCACCAAGAATACGGTTGGTATTACGCAAAAACTCAATGGCTTCGAGGTTTTCGCGCCCGCCGAATTCGTTAGGAACCCATTCCCCTTCCTTACGACTGTAATCGCGATAGATCATCGACGCCACGGCATCGACCCGCAGCGCGTCAATGCCAAATCGTTCAATCCAGTACAGGGCGTTGCCCACCAGATAGTTGCTGACTTCACGGCGACCGTAGTTGTATATCAGCGTGTTCCAGTCCTGGTGATACCCTTCGCGCGGATCGCTGTGTTCATACAAATTGGTGCCATCAAACTCTGCCAGCCCAAAATCGTCCGACGGAAAATGGCCCGGTACCCAGTCAAGGATGACATTCAGCCCGGCCTGATGCGCGGCATTCACAAAATAGCGGAAGTCATCGCGCGTGCCGAAACGACGGGTCGGTGCGTACATGCCAGTCGGCTGGTAACCCCAGCTACCATCGAACGGATGTTCGTTAATTGGCAGCAACTCAAGGTGGGTAAACCCCATCCACTTCACGTAGGGGATTAGCTGATCCGCAAGTTCGCGGTAGCTCAACCAAAAATTGTTGTCCGTATGGCGACGCCATGAGCCCAGATGGACTTCATAGATAGAGATCGGAGCATCAAACTGGTTAGCTTTTTTACGCTCCTCAGTTTGCACGACTTTTTCCGGCAAACCACAGATCAGCGATGCTGTTTCAGGACGCATTTGCGCTTCAAAAGCGTAAGGATCAGCTTTGATGCGTAGCTTGCCGTTAGCATCGATCATCTCGTACTTATATAGCTGACCATGCTGTGCACCGGGGATAAACAGCTCCCAGATGCCGCTCTCTTTACGCAGACGCATCGGGTGTCGGCGTCCATCCCAGTAATTGAACTGCCCGACTACCGAGACACGTTGTGCATTCGGCGCCCAGACGGAGAAACGAGTACCTGTTACGCCGTCCATGGTATCCGCATGTGCGCCCAGCGTTTCGTAGGGGCGCAGATGCGTCCCTTCAGACAGCAGCCAGGCATCCATATCTTGTATTAGTGGGCCAAAACGGTAAGGGTCATCAATCAGATTCTGCTGTCCATGCCAGACAACAGCCAGTTGATAGCGAAAGAAATTTTTACGTCGGGGAAGTACAGCACAGAAAAAACCGCGAGAGTCGAGACAGTCCAGTTTGCCGACTTTGCGTCCGGTTTTAGGTTCGATCACCCACACTTCGGTGGCGTCAGGCAATAGGGCACGGACTTCAAGTCCCGCTTCAGTTTGGTGCATACCGAGTACGGAAAAAGGATCCGCAAAATGGCCTGCAATTAGCGCATTAATCACGTCTCTATCAACACGAACGGACATGGTTGTCATCCTGTTTTATGAGTCACCCCTTCCAACTGATTTTCGACATCAGGTAGTGACATTTTTTTGACCTGAACGGCGCAGCACAATTGTGCATCCTCTCTGCGTCGTCCCACCTTCAGGCAACAACTTAATACCTCCGGTACTAAGCCACCCTTAAAGAATAGCCAATGCTTTATCTTACTCCCGGTAAAAAATGAAACATCTGCGCTTACTCCTGTATTACGCAAAAAAAAGGGCGACTCAGCACCCATTGTTTACACATGATTATCATCTGCCTGATGACGAACTCGTCTAACCTGGCCTACTGACTCACGTCATGTGCAGGCCAGATAAATAGAGTGCCGTCAGGCAGTCATCATTACGCCAGTTGACGCAGCATCCGGCGCAGTGGCTCAGCAGCACCCCAGAGCAGTTGGTCGCCAACGGTAAAGGCTGACAGGAACTCCGGTCCCATATTCAGCTTACGCAGACGGCCTACTGGCGTGGAAAGCGTACCGGTTACGGCCGCAGGGGTTAACTCACGCATAGTGATATCCCGATCGTTAGGCACCACTTTCGCCCATGGATTGTGAGCTGCCAGCAGTTCTTCCACGGTCGGAATTGACACATCTTTTTTCAGTTTAATGGTGAACGCCTGGCTGTGGCAGCGCAGTGCGCCTACGCGCACGCAAAGACCATCCACCGGGATCACGGAAGACGTGTTGAGAATTTTGTTGGTTTCTGCCTGCCCTTTCCACTCTTCGCGGCTCTGACCGTTATCGAGCTGTTTGTCGATCCACGGAATCAGGCTCCCGGCCAGCGGTACGCCAAAGTTATCAACCGGCAGGTCACCGCTGCGGGACAGGGTTGTCACTTTACGTTCGATATCGAGAATAGCAGAAGAAGGGGTCGCCAGTTCATCGGCCACATGGCTATACAGATGGCCCATCTGGGAGAGGAGTTCACGCATATGACGCGCACCGCCGCCGGAAGCCGCCTGGTAGGTTGCTACGGATACCCAGTCCACCAGATCGTTGGCAAACAGGCCGCCGAGTGACATCAGCATCAGACTAACGGTGCAGTTACCGCCGACAAAGGTCTTAACGCCTTTGTTCAGACCGTCGGTAATCACATCCTGGTTAACCGGATCGAGGATAATGATGGCATCGTCTTTCATACGCAGCGAAGATGCCGCATCAATCCAGTACCCTTGCCAACCGCTTTCACGAAGCTTTGGATAGATTTCGTTGGTATAATCGCCGCCCTGACAGGTCACAATGATGTCGAGCGCCTTCAGCGCTTCCAGATCAAATGCATCCTGAAGCATGCCAGTGGAGGTCGTACCAAACGTCGGTGCCGCCTGTCCGAGCTGGGAAGTAGAAAAGAAAACAGGGCGAATGGCGTCGAAGTCACGTTCTTCTACCATGCGTTGCATGAGTACAGAGCCGACCATACCGCGCCAGCCGATAAAACCAACATTTTTCATAGCGTTTTTTCCTGCAGAGATGTGTGCTGTGTATGCTAACCAGTATCCTACTGGCCTATCCTTCACCATACAAAAAGCAGCCAAAGTCGCAAGTGAAATTAATCAATGATAGCGAAGCCATCAGTAATGCGACTTATCCCGCTGCGCAAGCAAGCAGAAAGTCCGCTGTAATTATCAGGGAATTTGACTTATGAATGAAATCATTTCTGCGGCAGTTTTATTGATCCTGATTATGGACCCGCTCGGAAATCTGCCCATTTTCATGTCCGTATTGAAACATACCGAACCTAAACGTCGTCGCGCGATTATGGTTCGCGAGCTGTTTATTGCGCTGTTGGTGATGCTGATATTCCTGTTCGCGGGCGAGAAAATTCTGGCATTTCTTAACCTGCGAGCGGAAACCGTCTCCATCTCCGGGGGCATCATTTTGTTCCTGATTGCCATCAAGATGATTTTCCCCAGCGCAACCGGCAATAGCACCGGACTTCCGGCGGGTGAAGAGCCCTTTATCGTGCCGTTGGCCATTCCACTGGTTGCAGGACCGACTATCCTGGCATCGTTGATGCTGTTATCGCATCAATACCCGAATCAGATGGGACATCTGGTGATTGCACTGCTGATCGCCTGGGGCGGTACATTTGTGATCTTGCTACAGTCATCGCTGTTTTTGCGTCTGCTGGGCGAGAAAGGTGTTAATGCGCTGGAACGCCTGATGGGGCTGATTCTGGTGATGATGGCGACCCAGATGTTCCTGGATGGTGTGCGGATGTGGATGAAGGGGTGATGTACTCGTTTTACGCCGGGAGGCGGCTTCGCCTTACCCGGCCTACGGTGTGGATATGTGCCAGTTTGTAGGCCCGGTAAGCGCAAGCGCCACCGGGCTTTCTAACTCAGCTCAGGAGCTGAAAGGCAATCATACCGACAATTGCACCGACCGTTCCGAGGATAGTTTCCATCATCGTCCAGGTCTTCAGCGTTTGTGCTTCAGTCGCACCGGTGAATTTACCGAACAGCCAGAAACCAGCGTCATTGACGTGGCTGACCACGATAGAACCACCCGCGATGCAAATAGACAGCGCCGCCATCTGCGCCCCGGAGAAGTTCAGCTGTTCAATCACTGGCATCACCAGACCGACCGCCGTTAAGCAGGCCACCGTCGCGGAACCCTGGATGATACGAACCGCAGCCGCCAGCACAAAGCAGGTAATGGCAATTGGCAGCCCCATGCCGGTTAACGCTTCACCCAGTGCCGGACCGACACCAGAATCCACCAGCACCTGCTTGAACACGCCGCCAGCACCAATCACCAGCAGAATAATCCCCGCAGGTTGCAACGCGTGACCACAGATCTCCATCACGCGGTCCTTCGCCATACCCTGACGGATTGCCAGACCATAAATAGCGACCAGGCAGGCGACCAGAATCGCGGTGAACGGGTGACCAATAAACTCAAACCATTCGTAAGCGGTAGAACCGACCGGCACAAAGCGAGCAGCAATGGTTTTCAGGCCAACCAATACCAGCGGCAGCAGGATAAGCGCGAGACTGAAACCAAAGGACGGCATTTTGCCTTCGCCCAGATGCGGCTCGGTAATATCGTCCGGCACATGCAGTTCAACGAAACGACTGATGAAATTGCCCCACAACGGTCCGGCGATAATCATGCCAGGAATTGCCGCACACAGGCCAATCAGGATCATCCAGCCGAAATCGGCGTGCATCTGAGAGGCCAGCAGCATTGGCGCAGGCCCCGGCAGCAGAAACGCTGCAGCCGCCGCCACACCCGCAAACAGCGGGATAACCAGCTTCACGAGGTTGGTGCCCGTATGACGCGCCATAGAGAACGCCACGCTTATCAGCAGCACAATCGCAACTTCAAAGAACAGCGGCAGCGCGCAAATCAGGCCGGCCAGGCCAATCGCATAATGCGCGCGGCTGTGGCCGAAGGACTTCAGCATTTTGACGGCAATCTGATCGACCGCCCCGGTCTCATGCAAAATCTTACCGAACATCGCTCCCAGAGCGACCACAATCGCCAGGAAACCGAGTGTGCCTCCCATCCCTTTTTCCATAGTCGCAGCGATTTTATCGAGCGGCATACCGGAAAAGAGACCTGCACCTATAGAAACCACCATCAAAGCAACGAAGGCGTGCATACGCGCCTTCATCACTAAAAACAGCAGTAATAAAACGGACCCTACTGCTGTTAAAACAAGCGTTAATGTACTCACTACTTACTGCCTTGGTTAATGACCTCAATGGTGCTTGCTACCACACCGTCCAGCGGCTGATCGATATCCACCACCAGAACATCACTTTCGTTTGCACCCGGTTCTTCCAGCGTTTCAAACTGGGTCACCAGCATCTGCGTTTTGAAGAAGTGGCCTTTACGCTCCTTCAGGCGGCTTTCGATAACGTCAAACTCCCCTTTCAGATAGATGAAAGAGAGATTCGGGTTACCTTCACGCAGCAGGTCACGATAGTGTTTTTTCAAGGCAGAACAGACGATAAGCGACACTTTGTTGGTACGCTGCATCGCAAAAGCGGCGTCATTCAGCGCCTGTAACCACGGTTTACGGTCATCATCGTTTAACGGCTCACCGGAAGCCATTTTCATGATGTTGCTGCGTGGATGGAGAAAATCGCCATCAAGAAACGCGGCCTGCAGTTGATGCGCCACTTCGCTGGCGACAGCAGATTTACCGCTGCCCGATACGCCCATCAGAACGTAAACGTGGTGATCATGATTAGTCGTGCTCAAAGCGTTGCCCCCACTGGTACAAGAATCAGGAAATTGTTACGGGTAACTGTTATCGGTAACATTGTCCGACCGGATAAATGGAGAAGCAATATCCATTCGTGCCAGAAGTGTATAAGTGTGAGCTACTTCAAACTTGTTGGGCTAAATAGATCCGCCCGGTGACAAGGTGAAACCTAAATCTAACATTTTAGGGGTAACTGTTTCACCACGGATACGCGCCAGCAGACGTTCTGCGCCAATGCTGCCCATCCGTTCACGCGGCGTGAGCACACTCGCCAGGCGTGGCTCCATCACCTGCCCGATATCGTGACCGTGGAAACCAGCAATCGCCATATCATCAGGGATTTTCAATCCTAACCGCTGGCATTCAAATGCCGCCCCGACAGCCAAGTCATCGTTGGTACAAAAGACACCGTCCAGTTGCGGATATTCACGTCGCGCCTGGCGGATTAGCTCAATACCGGAGGAGTAAGAAGAGGATTGTTCCACCATCACGCTGTAAGGCACCAGGTTCGCATCCCGCATTGCCTGTTCGTAGCCTCTTTGTTTGATGATAGTACGTTCATCAAGACGCGCGCCAAGATAAGCAATATGGCGATGTCCGCGAGCAATGATGGCGGCGGTCATCTGGCGAGCAGCCTCGAAGTTGTCAAAACCCACAGCGATATCAAGACACGGAGTCTGGCTATCCATCAGCTCAACCACCGGGATCCCCGCGACTTCAATCATTTTTAACGTGCGGGGAGTATGACTACGTTCGGTGAGGATCAGACCATCGATATTCCACGACAGCATCGATTCCAGACGCTCTTGTTCCATCTCGGGTTTATAGCCATAGTGCGCCAGCATAGTCTGATAACCGTGAGCGTCAGTAACGGCCTCAATACCGCGTAATACTTCAGCAAAAACCTGGTTGGTAAGAGATGGTAACAGTACGCCGATAGCGCGGCTGGTAGCGTTAGAAAGGATATCAGGAGCACGATTGGGAATATAACCCAGCTCATCAAGTGCAGCGGCAATTTTGCCCCGCAGCGCGACGGAGACCTGCTCCGGATTACGCAAAAAGCGGCTGACCGTCATTTTGGTCACACCCACGCGGTCGGCTACATCCTGAAGTACGGGTCTTTTCTTTTTCATCGTCCTGAAGTATTAAAAAGGGGATAGATATCCCCAGTTTACCACGGACGCGCGGAATTAATGACAAACGATGAAAAGCCGGATGTCGACGCTTTCGCGTTTTATCCGGCCTACAAAGGGTTACAGCACGTTAGACTGGCGGCAGGTCAAACAGTAACACTTCACTATCACTGTCGGCATGGATAGAAATCGCCTGCTCGTCCCAGATAGCCAGTCCATCACTGGTGGACGCTTTGGTTCCATTAATAGTCACATTGCCTTTTACCACCTGGATCCAGACGCGGCGTTCAGCGGCAATCTGATGCACTGACTGCTCATCTTTGACCAGCGCCCACCGGTACAGCTCCATATCCTGATAAACCTTAAGCGAACCATCGCGAGCATCCGGCGAAAGCACCAGTTGTTTGCCCTGAGCGGCATCGAAACGACGTTGCTCGTAACGCGGCGTAATACCGTTCTCCTGCGGAATGATCCAAATCTGATACAGATGCAGCTTCTCAGTATCGCTCGGATTGTACTCCGAGTGACGGATCCCCGTCCCGGCGCTCATAATCTGGAATTCACCAGCCGGAACCTGCTCTTTGTTGCCCATGCTGTCCTGATGCTCTACCGCGCCTTCGAGCACGTAGGTCAGGATCTCCATATCTTTATGGGGGTGAGTACCAAAACCCTGACCTGCGTCGATAACGTCGTCGTTAATCACGCGCAGTGCAGAGAACCCCATAAAATTCGGGTCATAGTAGTTGGCAAAAGAGAAGGTATGCCAGGAATCGAGCCAGCCATGATTAGCATGACCACGGTCGTTAGCTTTGCGTAAATAGATCATTGTGTTCATCCCCAGATGTTTTCGATGAAGTAAGTGTGGACTTAATCAGTCTGGGATCATAGAGGGTGAAAATTGACTCCTCTGTTCAAAAAATATGAACAAACCCAGAGGAGTCGGTAAACGCTATTTGGCGAGCGTTATCGTCGCAGGAGATGCCTGTTCAAACGCACGTTCGAGGATTTCCAGGTTGGTAAGAACTTCAGATTCCTTGACGTAATTGGGCGTACCGGATGTCAGTGTCTGGTACAGCGCATCATAGACGCGACCATAGTCTCCCACTTCCGGTTTCACCTCTTCTTTCACCGTCACACCTTCATCATTGACGTACTCCAGCATCCCAATGGAATCGTCGGCGGCAAAACCGGGTTCACCCGGCATGATATTCGCTTTCAGGCTGGTTTCCTGTTGGTCGATACCGTACTTCACAAACGAGCCGTTCGTACCGTGGACGATAAACTTCGGGTAGTCGATTTTCACCAGATGACTGGTTTTGACAATCGCCTTCAGATCGCCGTAGAACAGTTGTGCTTCAAAGGTATCATCCGGATTCGCTTTGTTGCGCAGACTACGGATGTCATACGCCACATGATCGGGGCGGCCAAACAGCGAAATAATCTGATCCATCGTGTGCACGCCCAGACCATAAAACGCACCGTCCTGCGGCAACCCTGGTTTGGTTTCCGCAACAGGTCGGTAGTAGTCGAAATGGCTTTCAACCTCAACAATCTCGCCCAACTTGCCGCTCTCTATCGCTTTTTTGGCGGTAAGGAAGCAGGAGTCAAACCGACGGTTCTGATACGGAGTAACGGTGAGTCCCTTACTTTTCGCCAGTTCGAACAACACTTTCGCTTCAGCCAGCGTCGGGGTGAAAGGTTTCTCGACCAGTACACTTTTCCCTGCTTCCAGCGCACGTTTGGCGTATTCAAAATGGCTATCGGCGTGGGTGCAAACGATCACCAGTTTCACCTGCGGATCGTTTAAGATCTCGTCGAGGTCGCTGGTGAAGTGAATATGTGAATACTGGGGTGCCTGCTCTTCCGGTTTAGCATGACGACGGAAGATATGAGCAACATGCCAGCTCTCTTTGCGGTTAAGGACGTATGGCAAATGGTAGCGCGTGGTGCTTTTACCAAAACCAATGAATGCGCAGTGTAAGGTCATGGGACAGTCCTTTTGAAGGTGATTGTCTACACCATAGCGCAAAGTGGGGGGAGACTGAATATTGGATTCTTTGCCAGATGTGGCGCGGCCTTATCCGGCCTACAAAACAAAAAGATCGACCATCGGCGTCGCCGTCAGTTTGTTCACGGCAAGCGCGCAGGGCCAGGAGCGTACACAGGGTATGTGAGGATTGTGAGCACAGCCCGGGATTAAGCTGGCAAGCAAACTAGTCCGAAACCGAGCCAAAAAAAAAGCCAGCGCAAGGCTGGCTAAAGTAATACTGGAAGCAATGTGAGCAATGTCGTGCTTTCAGGTTCTCCGTAGGGTTCCCCTGAACGCAGAGCAATAATAATCATTCTCATTCGCACTTGTCCACTTCTTTTTGCAAAAAAATGCAGTTGACGGCATTTTCAATCTCAGCGAGTGTAAATACACAATTAACCCTGCAGGAGATAAGGAATGAGTGAGATAGTGATACGCCACGCTGAACCGAAAGATTACGACGCAATTCGTCAGATCCATGCCCAGCCGGAGGTGTACCACAACACGCTACAGGTTCCTCATCCTTCTTTGGAGATGTGGCAGGAAAGACTCGCCGAGCGATCTGGAATTAAACAACTGGTCGCCTGTGTTGATGATATTGTCGTTGGGCATCTTTCCATTGAAGTCGCACAGCGCCCGCGCCGTAGCCACGTCGCCGATTTTGGTATCTGTGTAGATGCCCGATGGCAGAACCGCGGCGTTGCCAGCGCGCTAATTCGCACGATGATCGATATGTGCGACAACTGGCTGCGCGTCGATCGTATCGAGCTCACAGTGTTTGTCGATAATGAACCTGCTGTTGCGGTCTATAAGAAGCATGGTTTTGCAATCGAAGGCACAGGCAAGAAATACGGCCTGCGCAACGGTGAATACGTTGATGCTTACTTTATGGCGCGGGTGAAATAATTTTTTGGGCGAGTTATATCGCCCTTTATCTTGAAAGGACGCATTGTGAAAAAGGTTTTTTCGCTGGTTCTGCTGGCAGCAATCTTCCCCGGCTATGCCACGACCGTACAGAATCTGGACTCCGTACCCAGCGCCATTCACCATCCGGAAGGTAAGCAGATCTTCGCCGAACAAATGATGGGTGCGACACCTGCCAAAGGGTTTGGCGAACTTCCGCAAGGGTTGGATGTGGCCCAATGGATTGCCTGGGTTGCGCCGAATGAAGACCCCAAAAACCTGATCATGAGCGGTGCCAAAGCCTGGGGCAAAAACGGGAAATACATTGGTGTTGCCTGTTTTGCAGATAATCAGGCAGAGGCAGAACAAACCAGGAAACGCGCAGATAACGGCTGTCCGGAAAATTACAGCACCAGCCGCGTCAATAAATTATATCTCGGCGTATTTTCCTGGCAGAATCAACAGTTGCAGCCGATCGCACGTTCAGAAAAACCGCTGGACCAGCTCTCAACATGGAATAACGCTGCCGAGAAAGAGAGCAATGATGAATCGGTCAGACCGCTGGCCTATTACACCAAACTGGATCTGGCCCCTTATCGGATCGCACCCGATACCCTGGCATTCGGGGTACGCGGCGGATACTCTGATGCGTATTCCGGCGGCGGTGCCTTCTATGAAGTGCTGGAGCTCTACGCGATCAAAGATAACAGGATAATCAACGTCTTTTCCGACCTTGTTTACCAATATCAGGATATCGCCGGAGACTGGAATCAGGATGGAACGCGACAGCACGACATCAGCGAAAGTAAATACATCCTGAAAATGCGCTCAGCAAAAACCGAGGGGTTTTATGACCTGGAACGCGTTGATCTACAGGATAAAAGCAGTCACATATTTCGCTGGTCCGAATCGAAGCAACGGTATCTCCCGTAACCGACAGATAAGGCCTACAGCGTTCTAGACGATGTAGGCCACTAACCTTAGAACCCTGCTGTTAAATCATCCACAGAGCGTGGATCGGAAGCACCATACAGTGCGCCGTCCGGTCCAACCATGATGCTCTGGGTGCTACCCATAGCCTCTTTCAGCACCACTTTCTGCCCCTTCTGCTCCAGCAGCTTGATAGTATCCGGGCTGAAGCCTTTTTCCACACGCAGTTCATCCGGCAACCACTGGTGGTGGAAGCGCGGCGCATTGGTGGCTTCGGCAACGTTCATCCCAAAGTCGATACTGTTCACCACCATTTGCAGCACAGTGGTGATAATTCGGCTACCGCCTGGGCTGCCAGTGACCAGCCAGGTTTTACCATCTTTGACCACGATGGTCGGTGACATCGACGACAACGGACGTTTCTTCGGACCCACGGCATTGGCATCGCCGCCTACCAATCCGTAGACATTCGGGACTCCCGGCTTGGCAGAAAAATCATCCATCTCGTTATTGAGCAAAATGCCTGTGTTACCCGCCACAATACCCGTACCAAAGGTGGTGTTCAGGGTGTA
Source organism: Citrobacter sp. Marseille-Q5395 (assembly GCF_947057495.1). Taxonomy (NCBI): domain Bacteria; kingdom Pseudomonadati; phylum Pseudomonadota; class Gammaproteobacteria; order Enterobacterales; family Enterobacteriaceae; genus Citrobacter; species Citrobacter sp. Marseille-Q5395. The sequence goes on from NZ_CAMSEL010000005.1 coordinate 105,743, forward strand.
GGTCACCGCCACAGCATTACCGTCTTTATCCACCACCGAGAAGTGGGTGGTCTGGTTACTTTCATATGGGGCAAGCTTACCTGGCTTAATCTGGCTTGAAGGCCTGGCCTTATTGATATCAATCTGATCGGCAAGGGATTTGGCATAGGCCTTATCGGTGAGTGCCTGCCACGGAACCTTCACAAAATCCGGATCGCCGAGATACTCTGAACGGTCGGCGTAGGCATGTTTCTCCGCTTCCGCCATCACCTGCATGGCATCGGCACTGCCAAATCCGTATTTCTTCATATCGAAGTTTTCGAGAATATTAAGGATCTGCACGATGTGAATACCGCCAGAGGATGGAGGCGGCATCGAGAAAACCTGATACCCACGATAGTCGCCGCTGATTGGCGTACGCTCCACAGCTTTATAGGTGGCTAAGTCCTCTTTGGTCATCAGACCACCGTTCTTCTTCATCTCCGCGGCTATCTGATCGGCAATCGCCCCTTTATAAAACGCATCCGGGCCGTTCTCAGCAATCATTTCCAGGCTTTTCGCCAGGTTTGCCTGCACCAGCTTGTCGCCTTTTTTCAGCGGCTCACCGTCTTTCCAGAAAATGGCTTTGCTGCTCTCGTGGTTTGGGATCACTTCACTGCCGTAGGTCTTTAGATCGTCGGCCAGCGCATCGTTAACCACAAAACCCTCTTCGGCCAGCTTCATCGCCGGGCGCACCACTTTATTCAGCGGCAGGGTGCCATACTTTTCCAGAGCCAGCGAGAAACCCGCCACAGTGCCAGGCGTGCCGGAAGCCAGATGTGAAGTCAGCGACTTTTTCGCATCAGCGTTGCCCTGTTCATCGAGGAACATATCACGGGTTGCGCCAGCAGGCGCCATTTCACGGAAATCAATCGCGGTAGTCTTTCCGTCTTTGGTGCGCAGCAGCATAAACCCACCGCCACCCAGGTTCCCCGCCTGAGGATGCGTCACCGCCAGCGCGTAGCCAACGGCAACGGCGGCGTCTACAGCATTACCACCCTGCTTAAGGATATCAACGCCAACCTGCGTAGCCAGCGCATCCACGGAGGCCACCATCCCCTGCTGCGCGCGCACAGGATGGAACACATCTTCCTCAACACCGTATGACACCGGTGAGGGTGTCGGCGGTGCGGCGGCAACACTAAAACAACTTCCTGAGAGCAGAGCAGCAATGGCTACCCGGCGTAAAAACGTCGGTTTTATCATCGTTATTCTCCAGATGTATGGGGTCAGCCCCCACTAAGCCTGGTGCATAACTCTGAAATAATCATCGTAACGGTGAATAAGGAGTAAACTTAAGAGATCCCCGGGAGGAGAAAAGCGATGAAACGACTCTTGATATTAGCCATGCTATTGCCGTTTGCAGGCTTTGCACAGCCCATCAACACCATGAATAACCCGAATCAACCTGGTTATCAGATCCCGAGTCAGCAGCGTATGCAGACGCAAATGCAGACACAGCAAATTCAGCAGAAAGGGATGCTCAACCAGCAGTTGCAATCGCAGACGCGTATGCAACAGCAGCATATGGAAAATCAAATCAACACCAACTCCCAGCGAGTACGTCAGTCTCAGCCAGGGGAGTTGAATTCCACCCAACAGCAAATGCTGCCCAACAACAACGGTGGGATGTTAAACGGAGCCCGTAATCCGGACAGCTCGCTGAATAAACAGCAGCAAATGCTTCCGGAGAAAAAGAACGGCGACATGCTGAGCCCCTCCAACACGCCGCAGCCTAACGTTCCGTTAAAAACGATTGGGCCTTAATCGGGCTGAAAATCAGGGCCAATCACATCAATAGCATCAGTACAAATGCAGTCCACTCCCCAGCGCAACAGCTCAGCAGCGCGCTGGGGCCGGTTGACGGTATACACCAGAATTCTTAAACCCGCATCGCGCAACGCGTCCACTCTCGCCTCATCCAACAGCTTATGGTTAAGATGAATCGAGATGCAGCCCAGGCGCGCGGTGAGTTCTCGCCAGTCTTCACGCCACTCGTCAAGCAGTAGCCCACGCGGCAGTTCAGGAACAGCCAATTGCGCCGCTTCAAGGGCGTCAATCTCGAATGATGAAAGCAGCGGCGGCGTCATTTCAGCCCATAATTCACGCGCGGCGAGCGCGACGGCTTTCCCCGTGATGGTTCCGCTACCCGTGGTAGGTTTAATCTCTATATTCGCCATCATACCGTGCTGGCGACAGCGCTCAGCCACCTGTGAGAGCAACGGCAACGGCTCGCCTTTGAACTCACCGCTAAACCAACCGCCAGCATCCACACGCAGCAAATCCTGCCAGTTCAGTTCACCGGCAACGCCCCAACCGTTGCTGGTACGCTCGAGGTTGTCGTCGTGCAGTAAAAAGATCTCGCCATCCTTCGACAATTTAGCGTCAAATTCAATCATGGTATGCCCGTATCGCGCCCCCATGTCGATTGCCGCCAGGGTGTTCTCCGGAGCCAGTTTGCCGCCACCACGGTGGGCGACAATATGAGGATAAGGCCAGTTACTCATACGCGTTGTCCTGTTTCGCCATCAAAGAGATGCAAATGATTTTCTGGCAGATGCAGCCATAGCGTACTGCCAGCCGTCGGGCGATGCTGATGTGCCAGTCGCACCACCAACTTTTGCTCACCCCAACGTCCGTGTGCCAGGTTATCTGCTCCCAGCATTTCCAGCGTGTCGACAACCAACGGCACGCCGCCTTCGGCTTGCGAGCTTAGCGCAATATGCTCCGGGCGGATACCCAACGTCATTTTCCGTCCACTATAGCGACGATAGTCATGACCGGCAGGCAACGCCATGCCCCCCTCCAGTTCAAAATGGGTACCCGAGGCGCTGATGTGTCCGTTCATCAGGTTCATGGCCGGGCTACCAATAAAACTCGCCACAAAGCGGCTGGCGGGTTTTTCGTATACCTCGACCGGGGTGCCAATTTGCTCAGCGACACCTTTGTTCATCACCAGCACGCGCTGGGCAAGTGTCATGGCCTCAACCTGATCGTGCGTAACGTATAGCGAGGTGGTTTTCAGTCGGCGGTGCAGATGTTGTAACTCAAGGCGCATCTGCACACGCAGCTTGGCATCAAGGTTAGAAAGCGGTTCATCGAACAGGAATACCGCCGGATCGCGCACAATCGCCCGCCCCATCGCCACACGCTGCCGCTGACCACCGGAAAGCTCACGCGGGCGGCGTTTGAGCAGTTCACCCAGTTCAAGAATACGCGCGGCTTCTTTCACCCTCTCCGCAATATGTTCCTTGCCCATCCCGCGGATTTTTAACCCCCAGGCCATATTTTCTTCCACGCTCATATGCGGGTAGAGCGCGTAGTTTTGAAACACCATGGCAATACCGCGATCCTTTGGCTCCATCTCAGTGACGCGCTTACGATCAATCCAGATGTCACCGCTAGTCACCCGTTCCAGCCCGGCGACCATTCGCAGCAGCGTGGACTTACCGCAGCCCGACGGGCCGACCATCACAATAAATTCCCCGTCCGCAACATCCAGCGTCAGCGGTTGAATAACCTGGGTTTTACCGTCCCAGCTTTTGGTTACTGCCTGTAGTTTTAAACCAGCCATTTTTATTTCTCACTGTCTACTAAACCACGCACAAATGCGCGCTGCATGGCTAACACGATGATTACCGGGGGGATGAGCGTCAGCAGCATGGCTGCCATTACGTGGTTCCACTGCGTGGTGCCTTCGCCAGTGGCGATCATGCCTTTGATGCCTGCCACGGCCGTGCCCAAATTAACGTCGGTAATAATTAACAACGGCCAAAGGTACTGATTCCAGCCGTAGATAAAGGTGATGACAAACAGCGCCGCCAGGTTGGTTTTCGACAACGGCAGCACGATGTCCCGGAAGAAACGCATTGGAGAAGCGCCGTCAATACGCGCCGCTTCGACCAGTTCATCCGGCAGAGTCATAAAGAACTGACGGAACAGGAAGGTGGCGGTAGCCGACGCCATCAGCGGTAGCGTCAGGCCTGCATAACTGTCAAGCATCTTCAGGTTGGCGATAACCTCCACCGTTGGAAAGATACGCACCTCAACCGGCAGCATCAGCGTGATAAAGATCATCCAGAAAAACAGGTTACGCAGCGGGAAGCGAAACCAGACAATGGCAAACGCAGAGAGCATGGAAACCGTAATTTTCCCCACCGTAATGCTGAACGCCATGATGAAACTGTTCAGCATCATCAGCCAGAACGGCGCGCTATTGACGCCCACGCCGTTGACCCAGATGGTGTACATGTTTTCCAGCAGATGCGTACCAGGAACCAGCGTCATCGGCGTTTCAAACACCGCTTTGTTATCCAGCGTCGCCGCGACGAACGCGACGTACAGTGGAAAAAGGATCACCATAATCCCCAGAATCAACATGGTATGGCTGAATATTGTCAGCCCGCGACGATTCTCAATCATTGGTAACGCACCTTACTTTCGACATAGCGGAACTGCACCACTGTCAAAATAATGACAAGGAACATCAGCACCACTGACTGTGCGGCGGAAGCTGAGAGATCCAATCCAACAAACCCTTCACGATAGATCTTATAAATCAGCGTAGTGGTCGCCTGTACCGGCCCACCTGCAGTCGCTGCATCGATAACCGGGAAAGTGTCAAAGAAGGCATAAACCAGATTCACCACCAGCAAAAAGAAGCTCACCGGGGCAATTAACGGCAGCGCCAGTTTAAAGAAACGGCGAATCGGCCCTGCCCCATCAATTGCAGCGGCTTCTATCAGCGAACGAGGGATAGACTGCAAGGCAGCAAAGAAGAACAGGAAGTTGTAACTAATCTGCTTCCAGACGGACGCGAACACCACCAGGAACATCGCCTGGCCACTGTTTTGCGCATGGTTCCAGTCATAGCCAAACTCACCGAGAAAATGCGTAATCAACCCACGTCCGGGGTTGAACAGGAAGATCCACAGCACGGCAGCGACGGCGGGGGCCACGGCGTAAGGTAATAGCATCAGCGTCTGGTAAACACGGCTACCACGCACCACATAATCCACCAGTGCGGCAAAAAACAGCGAAACCAGCAGGCCGCTTGCCGTGACCAGCGTACTGAACTTCATCGTTGTCCAGAAAGAGTCGAGGTAGTAGATGTCATGGAACAGGGCGACGAAGTTATCCAGGCCTACAAACTGGCTGGAAAGACCAAACGGATCGACGCTTTGCAGTGAATACCACAGCGCTTCACCTGCGGGCCAGATAAAGAAAATAACGGTGATGACCAACTGCGGGGCAACCAATAAGTAGGGAAGCCAGCGCGAGCGGAACACCGGACGGGATGAGGACATTGAGGTTTGATTCCTGAACAGCGCCGGATGGCGCTACGCTTATCCGGCCTACGCGCATTTGTAGGCCGGGTAAGGCGAAGCCGCCACCCGGCATTTCACATTAAGACTTGGTCGATTGCTCAAAGCGGCGCAGCAACTGATTCCCACGCTCAACAGCGGAATCCAGCGCCTGCTGTGGCGTTTTCTTACCGGTCCATACGCTTTCCAGTTCCTCATCCACGATAGTGCGGATCTGAGGCATATTGCCCAGACGCAGACCTTTGGTAAACGACAACGGCGGTTTGTTCAGCATCTGACGTGTAGCGATATCCGCTCCCGGATTCTTGTCATAGAAACCCTGCTCACGGGTCAGATCGTACGCGGCGGTAGTAATCGGCAGATAACCTGTTTTCTGGTGCCATTCGGCAGCGATTTCAGGTTTCGCCAGGAAGTTGAGGAACTGCGCCACACCCTGGTAGGTTGCTTTGTCTTTACCCTGCATCACCCACAGGCTCGCACCGCCAATAATCGCGTTCTGCGGCGCGCCTTTCACGTCGGCATCGTATGGCATCATGCCTACACCGTAGTTGAATTTAGCGTAGTGACGAATATCAGCCAGAGAACCCGAAGAGGCGGTAGTAATTGCGCAGTCACCGTTGTAGAACTTCTCAGTGGATTCATCTTTGCGCCCGAAGTAGCTGAAATCCCCTTTCTTGTTCAACTCTTCCAACAGAGCAATGTGTTTCACCTGCTCTGGCTTATTGAACTCCAGAACCGCATCGGTACCGTCAAAGCCATTATTTTTGGTTGCAACGGGTAAGCCGTTCCAGGCGCTGAAGTTTTCAATCTGGATCCACCCCTGCCAGCCGCTGGCGTAACCACACTTCATGCCTGCGGCTTTCAACTTCGCGGTGTATTCGGCCAAATCCTGCCAGGTTTTCGGCGGCTGATCGGGATCTAAGCCGGCTTTTTTAAAGGCATCTTTGTTGTAATACAGCACCGGAGTGGAGCTGTTAAACGGCTGAGAGAGTAAGTGCCCGGTTTTAGAGTCGGTGTAATACCCGGACACCGTCGGCACAAACTGGGACTCATCGAAGTTAATTCCGGCCTCTTTAAACACTTCGAAAACTGGCTTAATCGCTTTCGAAGCCATCATCGTCGCCGTACCAACTTCATACACCTGCAGCAGCGCAGGCGCGTTTCCGGTACGGAAGGCGGCAATACCTGCGCTCAGACTCTGCTCGTAATTACCTTTGTACTGCGGAACAATTTTGTAATCGGGGTTGGATTCATTAAAACGTTGCGCCAGTGAATCAACTTCTTTACCCAGTTCGCCTTCCATTGAATGCCAGAATGGGATGGTAGTTACTGCCAGAGCCTGACCTGCAAATGCCAGACTGAGAGCCAGTCCTAAAGCTGTATGTCGTAACGATATCATCGGTTATCTCTCTTGTTGTGCCGGATGCGCGATATCACGCGTTTTATGCTCGCGGGGGTAACATGACATGCTCGAATGACAGAAAAATAACTTTTTTATTACAAAAAAAAGATAGTAAGGCGACAAACAGATGGCAAGGCAGTGAAGGTTATGAGAGGAGAAAGTGGGAGCTGAGACACGTATAGATACGGTGCTGCTTATGAACACTCTGCAGGATGACAACGCTGGTGCGTTTAATCCGGCCTACGATCACGTGTAGGCCGGATTAAGCGTTTACGCTGCCATCCTGTAGTGCCGCAAAGGGCTAACCGCCGAGATACGCGCTGCGTACCGCTTCGTTGGCAAGCAAGGCGTCACCGGTATCGGATAGCACCACATGACCGTTTTCCAGCACGTATCCGCGGTCGGCGAGCTTCAGCGCCTGGTTGGCGTTCTGCTCAACGAGGAAGATTGTCATCCCCTGCTCGCGTAGCTGCTCGATGGTGTTAAAAATCTGCTGAATAATGATCGGTGCCAGCCCCAGGGAAGGCTCATCAAGTAGCAGCAGGCGCGGTTGACTCATCAATGCACGACCAATCGCCAGCATCTGCTGCTCGCCGCCGGACATGGTCCCTGCGCGCTGGATACGGCGCTCATGCAGGCGGGGGAACAGATCATATACCCACTTGATGCGTTCCTGAAACTGGTCACGCTCAGCAAAGAAGCCGCCCATCGCCAGGTTCTCTTCCACCGTCATACGGGAAAACACACGACGTCCTTCCGGAACAATCGCTACCGCTTCACGCATAATTTTCGCCGTCTGCCAGTCGGTAATATCTTTACCGTCAAAGACAATATGCCCGCTTGTCGCACGCGGATCGCCGCACAGCGTACCGAGCAGCGTCGTTTTCCCTGCACCGTTGGCACCAATCAGCGTCACGATTTCACCCTGGTTAATATACAGGCTGACGTCGTGCAGCGCCTGGATCTTGCCGTAGTGGGCACTGACTTTGTCAAAGGACAACATGACTTTTTCCATCTTACGCCTCACCAAGGTATGCGCGGATCACGTCCGGGTTATTACGAATCTGTTCCGGCGTCCCGTTCGCCAGCGGCGTGCCCTGGTTCACCACATAAATACGGTCAGAAATGCCCATCACCAGTTTCATGTCGTGTTCAATCAGCAAAATGGTGGTGTTGTGATGATTACGTAGTTCGGCAATCAGCTCGTCCAGCTCTTTAGTCTCTTTCGGGTTGAGACCCGCAGCGGGTTCGTCGAGCATCAGGATTTCCGGCTGCGTGACCATACAACGGGCTATCTCCAGGCGACGCTGATCACCGTACGCCAGGTTACTGGCCTGACGGTTGGCATGCTCCAGCAGACCAATACGCTCCAGCCAGGTAGCGGCGCGGTCCAGCGCTTCACTCTGTGCACGACGGAACGACGGAGTCTTCAGCAAACCAGAGAACACGCCCGTTTTCAGTTGCTGATGTTGTGCTACCAGCAGGTTTTCAATCACCGTCATTTCACGAAACAGACGCACATGCTGGAAGGTGCGCACCACGCCCATACGGGCGATTTGCTGGCCCGGTAGCCCTTCCAGGTGCTGGTCACGCAACTTGATCGTGCCGCCGGTCGGCTTATAAAAGCCGGTCAGGCAGTTGAAGACCGTAGTTTTTCCCGCGCCGTTTGGCCCGATTAACGAAACGATCTCCTGCGGCCTCAGCTCCAGCTCAACGTTGTTGACCGCCAGCAGTCCACCGAAGCGCATCATCAGGCCGTTAACGGATAATAATGGCTGACTCATGCCTGCTCTCCTTTTGCTTGACCGTTTTTCAGCTTCAACTGTGGACGGGTCATCGGCAGCAAGCCCTGTGGACGCCAGATCATCATCAGTACCATTAAACCACCCAGCATCAACATGCTGTATTCATTGAAATCGCGCATCAGCTCGCGTGATACAACCAGCAGGACAGCCGCCAGGATCACCGCAAACTGCGACCCCATTCCCCCCAGGACGACAATCGCCAGCACAAAGGCGGATTCGGCAAAGGTAAAAGATTCCGGGCTGACAAAGCCCTGGCGAGCGGCAAACAACGTTCCGGCAAAACCAGCAAACGCAGCGCTGATAGTAAAGGCGGTCAGCTTGATGCGCGTTGGGTTTAGGCCCAGCGAACGACAGGCAATTTCATCTTCACGCAACGCTTCCCATGCGCGACCCAGCGGCATACGCAACAGACGGTTAATGACGAAAAGCGAGAAGACCACCAGCAGCAGCGCCACCAGATAAAGGAAAATCACGCGGTCAGACGGATCATACTTCACGCCAAAGAAGTTGCTGAAGGTATCCCAGCCGCCTTCGCGGGCACTACGACTGAACTCAAGGCCGAAAAAGGTTGGTTTCGGGATCTGGCTGATACCGTTCGGACCACCGGTCACTTCAGTATTGTTGAGCAACAGAATACGAACGATCTCGCCAAAGCCCAGCGTCACAATCGCCAGGTAGTCACCACGCAAACGCAGCACCGGGAAGCCGAGCATAAAGCCTGCAGTTGCCGAAACCAGCCCCGCCAGTGGCAGGCAGGTCCAGAAACCAAGACCGTAATAGTGGTTCAGCAGCGCGAAGGTGTAAGCGCCAATCGCATAAAAACCACCGTAGCCCAACACTAACAGACCGGAAAGACCAACCACGACGTTTAAGCCCAGACCGAGGATGATATAAATCATCGTCAGCGTGGCGATATCCACCGTCCCACGTGACACCATAAATGGCCATGCCACGGCAATGACCAGCAGCGCCACCAGGAACAGCTTTTGTTTGACAGTTGAGCCGTCAATCGCTGGCAGAATAAACTTCGGTCCGGAGACGCTTTTCAAGCTCTTCTGGAACACCGGACGCAGCAGCTGGAACAGAAAAACGACTCCAGTGCCAATAAACACCCACTGCCAGCGAATATCACTGGCGACATCAACAACCAGCTTAGTGCCATCCAGCTCTAGCTGGACGCCCATAAAGACACCCGCCAGGATGAAAAACATAACGGCAGAGAGCAGCGCCATCGCAAAATGCATTGGTTTCATACTTTCTCTACCTCCGGACGACCCAGAATACCGGTCGGCATCACCAGCAGCACCAGAATCAGCAGTGCGAACGACACCACGTCTTTGTATTCCGTACTCAGATAAGCAGAGGAAAGCGCTTCAGCTACGCCCAGAATCAGGCCGCCGATCATCGCACCAGGAATGCTGCCAATACCGCCGAGAACCGCAGCAGTAAAGGCTTTCATCCCGGCCATAAAGCCAATATACGGATTAATTACGCCGTAGAACTGACCGAGCAGCACACCCGCCACCGCCGCCATCGCCGCACCAATCACAAAGGTCAGCGCAATGACGCGGTCAGTGTTGATACCCAGCAGACTGGCCATTTTCAGGTCTTCCGCACAGGCGCGGCAGGCGCGTCCCATACGTGAATAACGGATAAAAATGGTCAGCGCCAGCATCGCCATGAAGGTAACTATCCAGATAACCAACTGCATGGTAGTGATGGAGGCAGAAAAGTTTTCGCTACTGCCGATAGTCCATTGACCGTTAAACAGGCTTGGCAGCGCCACATCACGCGAGCCTTCCGTCAGGCTGACGTAGTTTTGCAGGAAGATAGACATCCCGATCGCAGAAATCAGCGCAATCAGACGCTTGGAGCTACGCACGGGCCGGTATGCCACGCGCTCGATACTCCAACCGTAGGCGCTGGCAATCACGATAGCACCGATAAATCCGGCCGCCACCAGCAGCCAGCTGGTATCAATGCCCATCATCATCAGCGCGGCGATAATCATAAAGGAGACATAGCTGCCGATCATATACACCTCGCCGTGGGCGAAGTTGATCATGCCGATAATGCCGTACACCATCGTGTAACCGATGGCGATCAGCGCATAGGTGCTTCCCAGCGTGACGCCGTTAAACATCTGCTGCAAAAAATAGAGGAACTGCTCGGACATAAAATAACCTTTCCAAACCCGCCCGGACGGGATATTGAATCCACTCTAAATAATTCGAGTTGCAGCCAACGCACCTGCGATTCGAAGTATAACGAGTGGCTGCCTTATTTGGCGGCGGTGGAAGAACCATCCGCGTGCCACTGGAAGACACCAAACTCAAATCCCTTCAAATCGCCTTTTTCGTCCCAATTCAGCGGCCCAATCACGGTGTCAGCCCCGTGAGCTTTCAGATCTTTCACTAGATCCAGCGGTTCTTTGCTACCGCTACGATCCATAGCTGTCGCCAGCGACTGTACGGCGGCGTAGGTGATCCATACATAAGGTCCGGTTGGATCTTTCTTGTCAGCTTTGAGCGCATCCACGATACCTTTATTCGCCGGATCCTGGTCATAGCGTTTTGGCATCGTAACCAGCATGCCTTCAGCGGCATCACCTGCAATGTTGGACAGTGAGGCATTACCCACACCTTCTGGTCCCATAAACTGAGTTTTCAGACCAACAGAACGGGCCTGGCGCAGCATTTGTCCCATCTCCGGGTAATAGCCACCGTAGTAAACGAAGTCGATGTTCTCTTTTTTCAGGCGAGCAATCAGCGCAGAAAAATCTTTTTCACCCGCGGTGATCCCATCAAAGAAGACAATATTGGCTTTGCCCGCTTTCAGGCTGTCTTGTACCGAACGCGCAAGACCTTCGCCGTACTGCTGTTTATCGTGGATGATGGCGATACGCTGGGGCTTCACCGTCTCCAGAATGTATTTCGCGGCGGTCGGTCCCTGGGAGGAGTCCAGACCTGCGGTACGCATGATGTGCGCGTAGCCGCGTTGCGTCAGTTCCGGGTTGGTGGCTCCCGGGGAGATCATCAAAATACCTTCGTCTTCGTAGATATCGGAGGCTGGCTGAGTGGAGGACGAGCACAGGTGACCAATAACATACTGAATGCCGTCGTTAACGATTTTGTTCGCCACAGCCACAGCCTGTTTCGGATCGCAGGCATCGTCATATTCCACGCCCACCAGCTTGTCGCCTTTGATCCCGCCTTTAGCATTGATATCTTTAATTGCCTGACGTGCGCCATTAAATTCCATATCGCCCCACTGCGCGACCGGGCCTGACATCGCTCCGACAACAGCGACCTTAATATCTTCCGCCATGGCAGTGTGCGACATTGCCAGTGCTATCACTCCCGCGATGATTGTTTTCGCATTCCGTTTCATTAACTGAATCCCCATTCGTGATGTGTTTACACTTCATCCTTCAAGCTGCCTCAGTGTTGGCTACCTTCGCTCACCCCAGTCACTTACTTATGTAAGCTCCTGGGGATTTAATGAGGGACATCCCTGTCCCTCACCGAAGGCAGCCTTTGGCTGTTCAAATTCGTTCCAGACGAATTTGTCACTCCCTTGCCGCCTCGATGCAACTTGAATGATTTTGCGTATATATTTTGTATTTATATGGTTAAAAAGCAGACTGTGCTTTTTTTGAACTGCGCTATTTTTACCAGTCTCATTAATGGCTTAGCGCAGCTTTTTAAGCATAATCAGGCTAAAATCTCTATTTTTCAGTCGATTAAGAAAAGATAATATTCTGCTTTTCACTATAGATAAACAAAAAAAAGTGCGTTTGTCAGCATAAAATAACGGCATAATGAGCGGAATAAAATGCTGCATTCCAGGGTATTATCCTGCCTATTTTTCAATCTCTAATGTTTCAAACTGTCATTATCGTTGTTACAAAACTATTAACCTGGTTATTCGCATAAAAAAGAGAAAGCGTCCGGGTGAATTATTTCGGTACACTGATTTCATCTTTTGTGATTTGGACATGCTGTCAATGAAGCTGACCATCATTCGTTTAGAAAACTTTAGCGCTCAGGATCACATCGATCTGGGCAAAATCTGGCCTGAATATTCCGCCTCATCCTTAAGCGTAGATGACGCCCACCGGATCTATGCTGCGCGTTTTAACGAGCGTCTGCTGGGAGCGGTACGTGTGACACTGAGCGGTACGCAAGGCGCGCTGGATTCATTACGTGTTCGTGAAATCACGCGTCGTCGAGGCGTCGGGCAGTATTTAGTAGAGGAGGTTCTCCGGGATAACCCGGACGTTTCATGCTGGTGGATGGCGGATGTTGGCGTCGAGGACCGAAATACCATGGCCGCGTTTATGCATGCGTTAGGGTTTACTGCGCAGGCGGATGGCTGGGAGAAAAGATAAAATAACCGCCTCGCAATTTTCCAAGAATTTCGCGTTGCAGGAAGGCGGCAAGGGAGTGACAAATTCGTCTGGAACTAATTTGAACAGCCAAAGGCTGCCTTCGGTGAGGGACAGGGATGTCCCTCATTAAATCCCCGGGAACTTACATAAGTAAGTTCCCGGGGGAGAATAACGCAGCCAACGCCCCTGCAGCGCGAAAGGCGCAGGAAAATTATTTGGCGTCGGTTGCAGTACCGTTAGCGTGCCAGTCGAACACGCCAAACTCGAAGCCTTTCAGATCACCCTTCGAATCCCAGGACAGCGGCCCCATGACGGTTTCCACTGAGTTTGCTTTCAGGTATTTGGCAATTTCAGCTGGATCTTCAGACTGGTTCAGACCGGCCTGCAAAGACTGCAGTGCAGCGTAGGTCGTCCACACGAAGGCTCCGCTCGGATCCTGTTTCTTGGCCTTAATCGCATCTACGATTGGTTTGTTCGCAGGAACCTGATCGTAGTTCTTCGGCTTGGTTACCAGCAACCCTTCAGCAGATTCACCGGCAATGTTAGACAGCGATACGTTCGCAACTCCTTCCGGCCCCATAAACTGCGTTTTCAGACCTGCGGCGCGCGATTGACGTAAAATCTGCCCCATTTCCGGGTGATAACCACCATAGTAAACAAAGTCGATGTTCTCTTTCTTCAGGCGCGCTACCAGGGTAGAGAAGTCTTTCTCACCGGCGGTGATCCCGTCAAAGAATACTACGTTGGCGTTGCCTTTTTTCAGACCGTCCTGCACTGCGCGCGCCAGACCTTCACCATACTGCTGCTTATCGTGGATGATAGCGATGCGCTGCGGCTTCACTTTTTCCAGAATGTATTTCGCGGCGGTTGGCCCCTGATCGGAGTCCAGGCCGGTCGTACGCATAACCAGGTTATAGCCACGCGCAGTCAGTTCCGGTGCCGTAGCCGCCGGGGTGATCATCAGAATACCTTCATCTTCATAAATATCTGACGCTGGCTGAGTGGATGATGAGCAAAGGTGGCCGATAACGTATTTGATCCCGTCGTTGACCACTTTGTTAGCGACCGCTACCGCCTGCTTAGGGTCACAGGCGTCGTCGTATTTCACTACGACCAGTTTGTCACCCTTAACGCCACCTTTTGCGTTGATGTCCGCAATCGCTTGTTCTGCACCGGTAAATTCCTGGTCGCCATACTGCGCCACCGGGCCCGACATCGCGCCGACGACGGCAACCTTAATATCCTTAGCAAACGCCATATTGCTCAAAGACAGGGCGATACATCCTGCCAATAACGCTTTACCCTTCATATTCATCCTGACAATCCCCATTATTGTGGTTATTACGTGTGTTGTGATGTTGTTGTTCAGCACTTTATTTCAATTATTGGATAGCCACCCGTGCTTTAGCAGCATACTCTGCTAAAACATACCCGATTTTTATTATTTTGGAATAGCTAAATTTGACATGCAGATAACAACTTGATGACAAAAAGCATAGACCTCAGGAGAGAGCAGGAGAGATAAAAACAAAAAACCCCGGATTTTCATCCAGGGTTTATAAGCATTTCCAGGTTTACTGGAAGGTTACGCTTCGATTGCCGCGCGCAGTTTTTTCATGGCGTTCTTTTCAAGCTGACGCACACGTTCAGCGGAGACGCCGTAGCGATCGGCCAGTTCCTGCAACGTCGACTTGTTGTCTTCGTCCAGCCAACGGGCACGAATGATGTCCTGGCTACGCTCGTCCAGACCCTGCATTGCGTCGGTCAGTCGGTTAGCCGCCTGCTCTTCCCAGTTGTCATCTTCGATGCCGTCAGCAAAGTTAGACGATTTATCCTGCAGATAAAGCACCGGAGCCATCGGCTGGCTGTCGGACTCGTCGTCCGAAGACATATCAAACGTCATGTCCTGCGCCGCCATACGGGATTCCATTTCGCGGACGTCTTTGCTGGAAACACCCAGCTCACGAGCAACCATTTCAACTTCATCCTGATTAAACCAGCCCAGACGCTGCTTGGTTTTACGCAGGTTAAAGAACAGCTTACGCTGTGCTTTGGTGGTCGCGACTTTAACGATACGCCAGTTACGCAGAACGTATTCGTGGATCTCAGCTTTGATCCAGTGCACGGCGAAGGAAACCAGGCGCACACCCACTTCCGGGTTGAAACGGCGCACGGCTTTCATCAGGCCGATATTACCTTCCTGAATCAGATCCGCCTGCGGCAGGCCATAGCCCGCATAATTACGAGCAACATGAACAACAAAGCGCAGGTGAGACAGGATCAGCGTTTTAGCTGCTTCCAGATCGCCCTGGTAATGCAGCTTTTCAGCCAGTGCCCGCTCCTCGTCAGCCGACAACATCGGCCACGCGTTCGCAGCCCGGATGTAAGACTCCAGGTTACCAACAGGGGCTAAAGCTAAATTTTGCATTTCTTTGGTCATTCAAATCCTCTCAATCTGTATCATCTGGCGCGATGGAAAACCAATAGCAACAACCATGCCAGAGCTTATGAGCAACGAGAATATCATTCAATCTTTTATCAGACAGTGATTTTATCCACAAGTTCCATGTCGTATTGTGTATAAATTACGCACAAAATGTGACATCACGATGAATGCGCCGGGAAGAGAAAACAGTGACTCTTTCCCTGCAGAGCGAACTACTCAGTGCAGGGAAAGATTATACCAGAGATTTTTTAATCGGGGGTAAAGTGGCGTAAATGTTGAACCGTGGCAAGCCAGGCGGCCACCCAGCCAATCATCGAGCACACCAGCAGAAGCAGCAGGCATTCATCAAATGATAAGCCATTGATATCAAACTTTGTTCCAAAAATCTGCGCCACTTCTGTTACCGCTGACGACAGCCGCATCACCAAAATTTCTGACAAAATCAGTGAAAGAAATGCGCCAGAAAAGCCTAACAGCGCCCCACCGTAGAGGAACGGTCGCAGGATAAATCCATCCGTTGCACCAATCAGTTTCTGTACGTTAATGGTATCGCGACGAGCAAAGATACTCAGACGTACACTGTTACCGATGACCAGGAAGACCGCTGCCACCATCAGCACGCCAATCATCGCTGACACACGCCCAACCAGTCCCGTCAGCGCAGCCAGCCGCGCAAACCAGCTGTCATCCATGCGAACTTCATCAATACCATTGATTTGCGTAATACGGTCACGCAGCGTATTCAGCGACTCCGTGCCCTGGAAATCCAGTTTCGGGATCACCACCGCCACAGCCGGAAGCGGGTTCTCTTCCAGCATATCTAGCGCACCACCAAAACCGGACCAGTTGCGGAATTCGCCCAGCGCATCATCGCGGGAAAGATAATTCACTTTCTCCACGCCCTGCTCTGCCTGCAATTGACCCACCACCCGCGCCGCCGCATCGTCATCCAGCGTTTTTTGCAGATAAACAGTGATCTGCGGGGACGGATAATACTGGCTTGCCGCCTGGTTAACGTTCTTATAAACCATGTAGCAGACGCTTGGCAGCGTCAGGGAGATGGCGATTACCATCACCGTCAGGAATGTCGCCAGTGGCTTACTTTTCAGATCCTGTAACGCCCCCTGGAATGCATAGCGCACCTGCTCGTTAAAGACGTTGGTTTTACGCGAGTTCGGCTTCGGCGATGATTTTGCACGCTTTGGCGCGTTGCGACCACCGTCCCCCGGAGCACCGCCCGATTTACGGAAGCGGTCCAGTCGGCCACCAAACTGTTTAATTTGATTGATAGCGTCGCGCCTATTCATGAGCCAGGCCTCCATGCAGATGTCCATCGCTCAGGACAAGCTGACGATATGAACGTCGGGAGATCAGCCCAATATCGTGCGTTGCCATTAATACCGTTACTCCTACGCGGTTAAACTCTTCAAACAAGCGTAAGATCCCTTCCGACAGCGCATCGTCGAGGTTCCCTGTAGGTTCATCCGCCAGAAGTACCGCAGGCTTATTCACCACCGCACGGGCAATCCCCACGCGCTGCTGTTCGCCGCCGGAGAGTTGAATCGGGAAGTTCTTCGCTTTGTCCAACAGCCCGACCTTGTCCAGTGCCGCCGACACGCGGCGACGGATATCGTCCCCGCTGGCACCCGCAATGATGAGCGGGATTGCTACGTTGTCAAAAACGGTTCGGTCCATCAACAGATGGTGATCCTGAAAAATCATCCCGATCTGACGGCGCAGAAACGGCACTTCACGGTTTTTTAAACGGCTAATGTCATGCCCGCTGAAGTAGATTTTCCCGGCGCTGGGCCGCTCAATTCCACAGATCAGCTTCAGCAGGGTACTTTTCCCCGCACCGGAGTGGCCGGTCAGAAACGCCATCTCGCCAGGCTGCATATGGAATGTGACTCCCTGCAGCGCTTGTCTCCCACCGAGATAGGCCTTGCTGACATGTTCAAAGCGAATCATTGTTAATCCTCTCGGGCAAAAAGTGCCTCTATAAAATCGTCCGCTTTAAACGGACGTAAATCCTCGATACGTTCGCCCACGCCGATATAACGGATAGGGATGCCAAACTGGTCGGCAACCGAGAAAATTACTCCACCTTTCGCCGTACCGTCCAGCTTGGTGAGGGTAATACCGGTCAATCCCACCGCTTCATGGAACAGTTTGGCCTGGCTTATTGCATTCTGCCCGGTACTGGCGTCAAGGGTCAGCATAATTTCATGCGGCGCATCCTCGTCCAGCTTCTTCATGACACGAACGATTTTTTTCAATTCTTCCATCAGGTGCGCTTTGTTCTGCAAGCGACCCGCAGTATCAGCGATCAGCACGTCAACGTTACGCGCCTTCGCAGCCTGAATAGCATCAAAGATAACGGATGCGGAATCCGCGCCGGTATGCTGAGCAATCACCGGGATGTTGTTACGCTGACCCCAGACCTGCAGCTGCTCTACCGCCGCAGCACGGAAGGTGTCCCCGGCTGCCAGCATCACCGACTTACCCTGCTGCTCAAACTGGCGCGCCAGCTTACCGATGGTGGTCGTTTTACCCACACCGTTCACACCCACCATTAAAATAACAAATGGCGTTTTACCATCAACATTCAGCGGTTCATCAACCTTTGCCAGAATCTCGCCCATTTCATCTTTCAGCAGACCATACAGCGCTTCTGCATCACGCAGTTGCTTGCGGCTGGCGCCTTCCGTCAGATTGGCGATGATCTTGCGGGTGGTTTCCACACCCACGTCAGCGATCAGTAACTGCTCTTCCAGCTCTTCAAACAGATCATCGTCGATCTTTTTA
Source organism: Citrobacter sp. Marseille-Q5395 (assembly GCF_947057495.1). Taxonomy (NCBI): domain Bacteria; kingdom Pseudomonadati; phylum Pseudomonadota; class Gammaproteobacteria; order Enterobacterales; family Enterobacteriaceae; genus Citrobacter; species Citrobacter sp. Marseille-Q5395. The sequence goes on from NZ_CAMSEL010000005.1 coordinate 123,933, forward strand.
CCACGGAACAGACTGATAAATCCGGAACCGAGGTTTTCTTTTGTTTTCAGCAAGCTGCGTTTAAGACGCGCAAAGAAACCTTCTTTCGTCGGCTTTTCCTGCTCCTGCGCGGCCTCTTCTTCTACCGTTTCCTCTACCAAACCCTCTTCCGCTGGGGTGCCTTCAACCGGTACAACAGTTTCGGCTTCTTCCACCGCCACGGCTGCCAGCGCCTGCGCTTCCAGCTCTTCGTCAGTCAGTTGCGGTTCGTTATCCGCTTCTTCTTCAACCGCCTCCACAATTTCAACGGTTTCCGCTTCGGCCAGCCACTCCTCAGGTGAAGTTTCTTCAGCTTTCACCTCTTCCGGCAGCGGCAACTCTTCGCGTTCAATAACCTCAACGGCGGCCATTGTCGGTTCAGGTGCTTCAACAACCGGTTGAACATGTTCGGCAACGGGCTCTATTTCAGGCTGCAGCTTTTCGATTTCCGCAACCTGTTCCGTGACTTCAACAACTTCAGCAGCAAAAGCTTCTGATTCCGCTTCACTATGCGTTTCCTGCGCGCGAGGTTGTTCCTCTACGACGACAGTTTCTTCGGCAACCGATTGTTGTTCTTCGTTTTTTAATTCTGTCTCGTTTTCCGGTGCCTGCTCTTTTTGACCAAAGCCCAGCCAGGAAAAAAAGCCACGTTTTTTCTCTTTCGCCATTTGCGACTACACTCCCCCGCTGTTGCTTCATGGCACAGCGTCAACGCTATGTACATAGCAGCTATAAAAATGATGAAATAGTCTATCACTTAACTCAACTCACATCACCGCCTGGAACGACATGCTATAGGCGGATTGAGCAATAATCGAAATGAAAAAACCGAATCACTCAGGCAGCGGTCAGATCCGCATTATTGGCGGGCAATGGCGGGGCCGTAAACTCCCGGTTCCGGACAGTCCCGGTTTACGACCGACGACCGACCGAGTCCGCGAAACATTGTTTAACTGGCTGGCCCCGGTGATGGTCGACGCGCGCTGCCTCGACTGCTTCGCCGGAAGCGGCGCGCTGGGGCTGGAAGCCCTCTCCCGCTATGCAGCAGACGCCACGCTGCTGGAGATGGACCGTGCGGTATCGCAGCAGTTACAAAAGAATCTTGCCACACTTAAGGCAAGCCATGCCCGCGTCATCAACACCAACACGCTCGCGTTTCTGGCCCAGGCGGGTACGCCGCATAATGTGGTGTTTGTTGATCCACCTTTTCGCAAAGGTTTACTGGAAGAAACATTAACTCTTCTGGAAACAAACAACTGGCTGGCAAACGAGGCGTATATTTACGTGGAAAGCGAAGTTGAAAACGGTCTGCCTCCGGTTCCTGTTAACTGGTCGTTGTATCGCGAAAAGGTAGCCGGACAGGTCGCCTATCGCCTGTATCAACGCGAAGCCAAAGGAGAGCACAATGCTGATTAATCTGGGACGCTTATTGATGCTGTGCGTCTGGGCCTTTTTACTGCTTAATATTTTTCAGCCGTTTCCACGCCCACTCAACATCTTCGTTAACGTTGCACTGGTGTTTATGGCACTGATGCATGGGATGCAGTTAGCGCTGTTAAAAAGCACGTTACCAAAAGATGGCCCGCAGATGACCAGCGGTGAGAAAATCCGCATTTTTCTGTTTGGCGTGTTTGAGCTACTGGTCTGGCAGAAGAAAATTAAGACTCAGTTGAAGAAGTAACCGCAATGCCGGATGGCGGTTTACGCCTTATCCGGCCTGCTCAATTACGGTTGTGCGCTAAACCCCTCAAAGCGCGAGCCTTTGTAACTCAGCGTGCCCTTGTCCCCGACCGTTAATGCATGATACTGCTGCGCATCAAGACGAAACGTCTGCTCCAGACCTCCATTTTGCGGCTTGAAGCTCGCTTCATAACGCATGCTGGTGCCCGCCGGAGTCACTTCCTGCTGACGTGAACGCCTGTCGTTAAGCTGCTTTTCTCGTTTATTACTTACCACCACCTGCTTTTGCACCAGCGGTGCGGCATCATTATCCGCTTTTTCACGTCGCTGCTGAACAAAGCGAAACGATGCGGCAATAACAATTAATACAATGATAACAATGAAAAAAAGTGGTGGTTTACTCATATTATTAACCCATCAGAAAATGCGGAAATAAGCATAACCTGCCTGTTATGGTGTTGTCATCTGGCGCTATCGGCCTCTACACTGGTCAGAAGAGCCGTAGGCACCCCGCTTACGAAAAAATAACGAATTCAAGGAACTAAGATGCTTTGGTCGTTTATCGCTGTCTGTCTTTCCGCATGGCTGTTTGTAGATGCCTCTTATCGTGGCCCCGTCTGGCAACGTTGGGTCTTTAAGCCACTCACATTATTACTCCTGCTGTTACTGGCCTGGCAGGCACCAATGTTTAACGCCGTCAGCTACCTGGTGCTGGCCGGCTTGTTTGCCTCACTACTGGGCGATGCACTGACACTGTTGCCACGTCAACGCCTGTTGTATGCCGTGGGCGCGTTTTTCCTGTCGCATTTGCTGTATACCATTTATTTCGCCAGCCAAATGACACTGTCGTTCTTCTGGCCACTGCCGTTGGTGCTGCTGGTGATGGGAGCCTTACTGATCGCCGTGATCTGGACGCGACTGGAAGAGCTTCGCTTAGCAATATGTACCTTTATCGGCATCACCCTGATGATGGTATGGATGGCCGGTGAGCTCTGGTTCTTCCGCCCAACTGCCCCGGCGCTGTCAGCATTTATGGGGGCCGCGTTACTGTTTGTCGGCAATATTGTCTGGCTGGGAAGTCATTATCGTTGCCGCTTCCGCGCTGATAATGCAATTGCCGCCGCCTGCTACTTTGCCGGACATTTCCTGATTGTTCGTTCGCTGTATCTTTAAAAATGCTTGACTCTGGAGTCGACTCCAGAGTGTATCCTCCGGTTAATACGAAATGATTATCGACCGGAGGATGCCATGTCGACACCAGATGCCAATGGCAAAAAGGCCCCACAGTTTTCTTCATTCAAACTTGCTCCTGCACCACAGAAGGCAGATGACTGCTGCTGTGAAGGGAGTTGCTCAACCCCACCGCCCGTTTCCGATGCCGTTGAAGGTTCTCGCTATTCCTGGAAAGTAGCGGGTATGGATTGCGCTGCTTGCGCCCGTAAAGTTGAAAATGCGGTCCGTCAGGTCAGAGGTGTCAATCACGTTCAGGTGCTGTTCGCGACTGAAAAACTGGTGGTCAATACCGACGCCGATATCCGCCAACAAATTGAAAACGCGGTGCAAAAGGCAGGCTATACCCTGCGCGATGAGCAGACTCCGCAAGAGGCCCCCGAGTCCCGATTTAAAGAGAACCTGCCGCTGATTACGCTGGTCATCATGATGGCTATTAGTTGGGGGCTGGAGCAGTTCAATCACCCCTTTGGTCAGATGGCGTTTATCGCCACCACGCTGGTTGGTCTGTATCCCATTGCCCGTCAGGCCCTGCGCCTGATGAAAACCGGCAGCTACTTCGCCATTGAAACACTGATGAGCGTTGCCGCCATTGGCGCGCTGTTTATTGGTGCCACGGCTGAAGCCGCGATGGTTTTACTGCTGTTCTTAATTGGCGAACGCCTGGAAGGATGGGCAGCCAGCCGCGCCCGTAAAGGCGTCAGCGCCCTGATGGCACTGAAACCAGAAACCGCCACACGCCTGCATAATGGCAAGCGTGAAGAGGTCGCCATTAATACTCTCCAGCCTGGCGACATTATCGAAGTTGCCGCGGGTGGACGTTTACCTGCCGATGGCAAACTGGTCTCCGATTTTGCCAGTTTTGATGAAAGCGCACTCACCGGCGAATCTATCCCGGTTGAACGCGCAACCGGCGAAAAAGTCCCGGCGGGCGCAACCAGCGTCGACCGTCTGGTCACACTTGAAGTTCTCTCTGAACCCGGTGCCAGCGCCATTGACCGCATTCTGAAACTGATTGAAGAAGCCGACGAGCGTCGCGCGCCCATAGAGCGTTTTATTGACCGCTTCAGCCGGATTTACACCCCAGCTATTATGGCGGTTGCCCTGCTGGTCACCCTCGTGCCGCCGCTGCTGTTTGCTGCATCCTGGCAGGAGTGGATTTATAAAGGGCTGACGCTGTTGTTGATTGGTTGTCCATGCGCATTGGTTATCTCTACGCCTGCAGCGATCACCTCCGGGCTGGCAGCAGCGGCACGTCGTGGGGCGCTCATTAAAGGCGGTGCGGCGCTGGAACAACTGGGCAGAGTCACTCAGGTGGCGTTTGATAAAACCGGAACGCTGACTGTAGGTAAACCCCGCGTAACAGCCATTCATCCAGCGAGCAATATCAGCGAGTCCGAACTCCTGGCACTGGCGGCGGCGGTAGAACAAGGCGCCACGCATCCACTGGCACAGGCGATTGTTCGCGAAGCACAAACCCGTGAATTGACCATCCCAGGGGCCAAAGCACAGCGTGCGCTGGTTGGTTCAGGCATTGAAGCGCAGGTTAATGGCGAACGCGTGCTGATTTGCGCCGCAGGTAAACAACCTGCCGAAGCCTTTACCGGGCAGATAAGTGAACTGGAAAGCGCCGGACAAACGGTAGTGCTGGTGCTGCGCAACAATGCCGTGTTGGGTGTAATTGCCTTGCAGGATACGTTGCGTGACGACGCCCGCACCGCCATCAGCGAGCTTCATCAGTTAGGTGTGAAAGGTGTGATCCTCACCGGCGATAATCCACGAGCGGCAGCAGCGATTGCCAGTGAACTGGGTCTGGAGTTCAAAGCCGGGCTACTGCCGGAAGATAAAGTTCGGGTGGTAACCAGCCTGAACCAGCAGTCGCCGCTGGCAATGGTCGGTGACGGAATTAACGACGCTCCGGCAATGAAAGCCGCCACTATCGGCATTGCAATGGGAAGCGGGACCGACGTCGCGCTGGAAACGGCAGACGCCGCCCTGACCCATAACCGTTTGCGTGGTCTGGTACAAATGATTCAACTGGCGCGCGCCACTCACGCCAATATTCGTCAGAATATTGCGATTGCGCTGGGACTGAAGGGAATTTTTCTGATTACCACACTGCTCGGGATCACCGGATTGTGGCTGGCGGTGCTGGCAGATACGGGGGCGACGGTTCTTGTGACTGCCAACGCGTTGCGGCTGTTACGTAAAGGATAACGCGTTTTGTCGGCCGGATGGGACGCTTTAGCGTCGGCATCCGGCAGCGATTACTGACCCTTACGCACTAAATAACGGTACGGCAGAGAGTCGGTCTCTTTTGCCACCAACTCATGCTCCATAAACGTGCAGAAGCCGGGAATATCGCGGGTTGTCGCCGGATCGTCCGCGACAATCAGCAGCGTTTCTCCGGCCTGCATGCCGCGTACGGTTTTACGCACCATCATTACCGGTTCCGGGCAGCGCAGTCCCTGTGCATCAAGGGTATGGTCGGGAGAGGTAAACAAATCGCTCATCATTATCTCGTTCAATAAAAAACGGCGTTATTTTACGCTCTGTTGGTCAGTAAGCCAATCAGGTTAACGATTGCGTGAAAAACAACCATTGCAATGTGCTCTTAAAGCAGTATCATGCGACGGTTTTTTATTGGGTTCCCTCACCCCATCCAACAAAAAGGTCACAATATGACTCCGTTTACACAAACTCAGCGCGTAAAAGCGTTGTTCTGGCTATCGCTATTTCATCTGCTGGTGATCACCTCCAGCAACTATCTGGTGCAGCTTCCGATCTCCATCTTTGGTTTTCATACCACATGGGGTGCTTTTAGCTTTCCGTTTATTTTCCTCGCAACCGACCTGACCGTACGTATTTTTGGCGCACCGCTGGCACGACGCATCATCTTTGCAGTGATGGTCCCCGCGCTGCTGATCTCATATGTTATTTCAGCACTGTTTTATATGGGGTCCTGGCAGGGATTCGGCGCGCTGCTGCACTTTAACCTGTTTGTTGCCCGTATCGCCGCCGCCAGCTTTATGGCCTACGCGCTGGGACAAATTCTGGACGTGCATGTCTTCAACCGTCTGCGTCAGAACCGTCGCTGGTGGCTGGCACCCACGGCTTCAACGTTGTTTGGCAATATCAGCGATACGCTGGCCTTCTTCTTTATCGCCTTTTGGCGTAGCCCGGATGCCTTTATGGCAGAGCACTGGATGGAAATCGCGCTTGTTGATTACTGCTTCAAGGTGCTGATCAGTATTATTTTCTTCCTGCCGATGTACGGCGTGCTGTTGAATATGTTACTGAAAAGGCTGGCAGATAAATCCGAAATATCGGCATTGCAGACGAGTTAAAGGTTCATTTTCCGAGTTGTGATAAGATGGACGAATGAGCCGTTATGGCCGTTTATCGAAAGGAAGAAGTCAATGCGCAATCTGGTTAAATATGTCGGTATTGGCCTGCTGGTTATGGGGCTTGCGGCCTGTGATAATAGCGATTCAAAAGCGCCAGCAGAGGGTGCTGCCGCAGAAAGTAGCGCTACCGGACAACCGGTTAGCCTGCTGGATGGCAAACTCAGTTTTTCCCTGCCAGCAGACATGACCGATCAGAGCGGCAAGCTGGGTACTCAGGCCAACAACATGCACGTGTACTCTGATGCTACCGGCCAAAAAGCAGTGATTGTGATTGTCGGCGACGATACCAGCGAAGACCTGGCTGTTCTGGCAAAACGTCTGGAAGATCAGCAGCGCAGCCGTGACCCGCAGTTACAGGTGGTCACTAACAAGTCGATTGAACTGAAAGGTCACACTCTTCAGCAGTTAGACAGCATCATCTCCGCGAAAGGCCAGACTGCTTACTCTTCCGTGGTACTGGGGAAAGTCAACAACCAACTGCTGACTCTGCAAATCACGTTGCCTGCTGACGATCAGCAGAAAGCGCAGACTACCGCAGAAAATATCATTAACACCCTGGTTATCCAGTAATCGTTAAGATGATGATGCGGCCTCCGATGATGCAATCGGGGGCCGTTTTTTTAGCCTCCAGGTCAGCAGGAACGCCACCGCAACCAGCCCAGCTGCCGCCAGATAGATAACTGGCACGTCCGCCCATGTCATCACCAACCCCGCCAGCGGCCCGGTGACCCCTAGCGATAAATCCATAAACACCGTATAAGTTGCCAGCGCAGCACCCTGATTCTGTTGCGGTACAGCTTTTACCGCCACTACACCCAACGCAGGGAAGACCAGCGAGAATCCCGCACCTGCTAGCAAAACGCCTATTTTCGCCATCCACGGCATGGATGCCATCCCTAACAGCAGCAGCCCAACGATCTCTACGCTGAAGCAGATCATCGCCACATTCAAACCACCTAACCGATTGATACCATTTGGGAATAACAAACGAGTACCGACAAACGTGCAACTGAACAGCGTTAGCGCAAATGCAGCACCGTCCCAACCTTTGGCGTCATAAAACAGCGTAATAAAGGTGGCGATCACCCCAAATCCTGCGGAGGCCAGCGCCAGCGCCATGCCATACAACCAGACGCGTCCGAGTACCGCGCGAAACGGCAGCGGTTTGCCCTTGCTGGCCTTCACTGCCGGGCGAGGGAGTGCCAGCAGTATCGCCAGTAGCGCCACCCCCATGACGGTTAATGCCAGTCCTTGTAATCCGCCCCAGGCATAGCACAGTACGCCTAGTGGTGCGCCTATCGCCATCGCGCCGTAGGTGACGATGCCATTCCACGAAATCACCCGGCCAATGTGTATTGACCCCACTACTCCCACGCCCCACAACGTGGATCCCGTGCCAGCAAAACTTTGCCCAATTCCCAGTATCACGCGTCCCAGACACAGCAGCAGCAAACTCGCCATTGGCCAGCCGCTGGTCGAACCTGCCAGCAAATAGCCCAGACCACTTAAAAAGCAGCCACACAGTCCGAAAACTACGATCTTCTTCGGCCCCAGCAGATCGGCATATCGACCAGCATGGGGACGACTCAGTAGCGTGGCGAAATACTGCAGGCTAATCACCAGTCCGGCCCAGAAGGCGCTAAAGCCCATAATATCATGGACATATCCCGGCAGAACCGCGAGCGGCAAGCCGATAGTCAGGTAGCTGGCGAAGTTAAACATCACCACGGAGACAATGCGCAGATTGAGACGTAATCCGCTAAACGTTGGTTCAGCGACGGGTTCGGGCATGGAGGGTCACCACATTTTTACAACAGTGTTTCATATCTACCATGATGCAGAAGAGAAATCAGCAGCCAGATTAGGAATATCTGTCGCAAGCCAGCCGCTACACTTAATGCAAAACGTAAAAAGGAAGAATACATGACAACCTCTCAGCCCGATAAAACGGGTTTGCACATTCTGCTCAAACTTGCCGCTCTGGTTGTTATCCTCGCAGGCATACATGCCGCCGCAGATATTATTGTGCAACTACTGCTGGCCCTCTTTTTTGCCATTGTATTGAATCCACTGGTCACCTGGTTTATTCGCCGGGGAGTACGTCGACCGATCGCCATTACGCTGGTAGTGATGGTGATGTTGATCGTTCTCACCGCGCTGGTGGGTGTTCTTGCTTCCTCAGTCAATGAGTTTATCGGCATGCTGCCAAAGTACAACAAGGAGCTAACACGCAAGGTACTGTATCTGCAGGATATGATGCCCTTTCTTAATCTGCATATGTCGCCAGAGCGCATGCTACAACGCATTGATTCTGACAAGCTGATGACCTTTACAACCACGCTGATGACCGGAGTTTCCGGTGCGATGGCAAGCGTCGTCCTGCTGGTAATGACGGTGGTATTTATGCTGTTTGAAGTACGCCATGTCCCCTACAAAATGCGTTTTGCGCTGAATAATCCGCAAATCCATATTGCTGGTCTTCATCGGGCATTAAAGGGCGTCTCTCACTATCTGGCGCTAAAAACGCTACTCAGCCTATGGACAGGAGCTATCATCTGGCTTGGGCTTGCGCTAATGGGTATTCAGTTTGCTCTGATGTGGGGCGTACTGGCATTCCTGTTAAATTACGTACCCAATATTGGTTCCGTCATTTCCGCCGTACCACCGATGATCCAGGCACTGTTGTTCAATGGCATCTACGAATGCGTGCTCGTTGGCGCACTTTTTCTGGCAGTACATATGGTGATTGGTAACATCCTTGAGCCACGCATGATGGGACATCGTTTAGGATTGTCGACGCTGATCGTATTTCTCTCCTTGCTGGTATGGGGATGGCTACTCGGCCCGGTAGGAATGCTGCTCTCCGTACCATTAACCAGCGTGTGCAAAATTTGGATGGAAACCACCACAGGCGGCAGCAAACTGGCTATTTTACTTGGACCAGGCAGACCCAAAAGCCGGCTTCCCTGAAAAAACTACCAACCGGGGTAGTTCTTACACGACCATTAAACTGGTATAAGCGTAGATATATATGCCGATTTGCCATAAATAAGATAATGAAAATGAGTTCATTATCTTATTTAAGTGAATACATTAAATTCATGAATTGAATATACAAAACAATAAATTTCAAAAGTCATTTAACCCAAACCAACCCTCTATATTTAAAGGTTATTTCCATTGATATCGTTTGCTTGACAACCTATACTTATCACCGACAATAGCGACGTAGACTTTCCGTTGCAGAAAAACATAGAATATTATACTCAGGTAATTCCATCACCTTGCTATCAGTCTTGTGAAATAGACCACAAATTTAGCTTAAATAAAATCACAAGGTGATGCGGGTGATCATTATTTCGCAGCTTATTATTTAACACGTATAAACAGTACTTTGATAGGGAGTTTTAATGAAGCAGTATATTAAATGGTTTGCGGCAATTGCTGTTGTCGGTGCGCTGGCAGGTTGTGCGCGTACCGCGCCGATTGATCAAGTACACTCCAGCGTTAGCGCAGGGCACACTCAGGATCAGGTTAAAACCGCAATTCTGAAAGCAGGCGTTCAACGCCAGTGGATCATGTCTGAAGTTAGCCCTGGCGTCATCAAAGCACGTCAGCAAACCCGCGATCATGTGGCTGAAGTCCGTATTACCTATACCGCCACCAGCTACGACATCAAATATGACAGCAGCCTCAATCTGCAGGCTTCAGGCGGGAAAATTCACAAAAACTATAACCGCTGGGTGCGCAATCTGGATAAAGACATCCAGATCAATTTGTCAACCGGTGCCAATCTGTAATTATGCCTAAAGTCGGGCCGATAAGGCCCGATACTCTAACTATCTACCATTTAACAGGTTGTTCCCACATGTACGAACAGGATTCGCTTAGCGCACTGGATGCCATTACTGAAGCACAACGAATCGCATTTGCCCCTATGCTTTTTCAAACCGCGTTGTGCCTGCGAAATGCGGGAGTACTCGCCTGGCTGGACAAGCAAGGTAAACGCGGCGCGACACTCGATGAAATTACTGAAAACAGTACCATCAACGAATATGCTGCCAGCATACTGCTGGATATGGGGTTAAGCGGGCGAATCATTACCTATAAAGAGGGGCATTATTACCTCGCTAAAGTCGGTCATTTTCTTTTACATGACACGATGACGCGTGTGAATATGGATTTCACCCAGGATGTTTGTTATCAGGGTTTGTTCTATCTGGAGAATGCGCTGAAAGAAGGAAAACCCGCGGGATTAAAAATCTTTGGTGACTGGCCAACAATCTATCCCGCTCTGTCGCAATTACCGCCGGCTGCGCGTGAAAGTTGGTTTGCTTTCGATCATTACTATTCAGATGGGGCATTTGACGCCGCACTGCCATATGTATTCGCCAGCGCCCCTGCAACCCTGTACGATATTGGCGGAAATACCGGGAAATGGGCATTACGTTGTTGTCAACATGATGACAATATTGCAGTAACCCTATTAGATTTACCGCAACAAATTGCACTTGCACGTGAAAATATCGAAAATGCAGGATTATCTCATCGCATAAATTTCCATCCTGTGGATATGCTTAGCGATTCGCCTTTACCCGCCGAGGCGGATATCTGGTGGATGAGCCAATTCCTGGATTGTTTTTCTCCGGAACAAATTATCACCATGCTTAGCAATATTGCCCGCGTGATGAAACCCGGCGCAAAGTTGTGCATTATGGAACTGTTTTGGGATGCCCAAAAATTTGAAGCGGCCTCATTTAGCCTGAATGCGTCTTCGCTTTATTTTACCTGTATGGCGAATGGCAACAGCCGTTTCTACAGCGTAGAGAAGTTTTATCACTATCTGAATCAGGCAGGATTTCAGGTAGATGAACGCCACGACAACTTAGGTGTTGGACATACTTTATTGATATGTCAGAAGAAAAAATAATAAACAATCGGAACTACCGATTTATCGCGGACGCGCGTTGATGAAATTTGCATTAAACATTATCGACTGGCAGGCCAAGGCGCCAGGGTTAAGCGAAAGGACACAGTGGCATGAATGGTCACGGCTTTCGCACGCTATCGATCCAGCCGCACCACTGGCTAAACTCAGTGAGTTACCAATGATGACGGCTCGCCGCCTCAGTTCCGGCAGCAAGCTGGCCGTCGATTGCGGGCTGGCGATGCTACGCCGCCATAAGATCGATGCCATCCTCTATACCAGCCGCCACGGTGAACTGGAGCGTAACTACCGGATCCTGCACGCCCTGGCAACAGAGCAGGCACTCTCACCGACCGATTTTGCCCTTTCTGTGCATAACTCCGCCGTGGGTAACCTGACTATCGCTGCGAAAAAACCGATCGTCTCTTCCTCACTCTCTGCAGGCAGGGATACATTCCAGCAAGGATTATGCGAAGTCATGAGCCTGTTGCAGGCGGGATATCAGCGCGTGTTAATGGTCGATTTCGACGGTTTTCTGCCTGAGTTTTATCACCCACAACTGCCTCCTGAAATGCCGACATGGCCATTTGCCGTCGCGCTGGTAATTGAATCAGGTGATACCTGGCAATGCAAAACCCGTCCGCATAGCGCCCATAGTGAGACCACGTTGCCGCAAAGCTTGTTGTTTTTACAGCACTATCTACAGGATATCGATACGTTTACCCTGCCGGGTGAACGCGTGCAGTGGCAGTGGAGTCAGGGATGAACAGGATACTTCTGCGCCTTAATTGGGGATGGCGGCTGGTAATGACCGGATTTTGCTTTGCCTTGTTTGGTCTCGGGGGACTACTGCTTTCTACTATCTGGTTTAACTTATTGTTAGTTGCGATATGGAATAATACCAGACGTCGGCGCATCGCCAGACGCAGCATTGCCGCCAGTTTTCGTCTCTTTTTAACCGTGGCGAAACGACTTGGCGTACTGGATTACCGCATTGAAGGACGAGACATCTTGCGCAAAGAGCGAGGGTGTCTGGTGGTCGCCAATCATCCGACGCTAATCGACTATGTGTTACTGGCCTCGGTTATGCCGGAAACGGACTGCCTGGTGAAAAGCGCGCTCTTGAAGAATCCGTTCCTCGGCGGCGTAGTCCGGGCGGCAGATTACCTGATTAATAGTCAGGCCGATGCGCTATTGCCTGCCTGCCAGCAACGGCTGGAACAAGGCGATACAATTTTAATTTTCCCCGAGGGTACTCGCACACGCCCCGGAGAGGAAATGACGCTACAGCGCGGTGCAGCAAATATCGCTGTGCGCTGCAGCAGCGATTTACGCATAGTGACCATTAACTGCAGCGAACAAATGCTGGATAAAGAAAGCAAATGGTATGACGTCCCATCGGTAAAACCCGTATTTACTATTTCAGTACACGAACGAGTTAAAATCGATCAATTTTACGATGCAAATTCACAAGAACCGGCGCTGGCCGCAAGGCAGTTAAACCGGCATCTTTTGCTTCAATTACAACCAGGTAATTTACCTCTTTCAGGAATTAATGATGCAAGCGCTTTATCTTGAAATCAAAAATCTCATTATAACGACACTGAATCTCGACGAACTGACAGCTGACGATATTGAAACCGAAGCGGCACTCTTTGGTGATGGCTTAGGGCTGGACTCGATCGATGCTCTGGAGCTGGGTCTGGCGGTGAAAAACGAGTATGGCGTGGTGCTCTCTGCTGAGAGTGAAGAGATGCGCCAGCACTTCTTCTCCGTCGCCACGCTGGCATCTTTCATTCACGCGCAACGTGCCTGAGGATAGTCCGTTATGACCGAACAAAAAGCCATTTACGAAGAAGTCTCCTCGCTGCTGGTTAAGCTATTCGAAGTCGACCCACAGGATATCAAGCCTGAGGCACGCCTGTACGAAGATCTGGAGCTCGACAGCATTGATGCCGTCGACATGATCGTGCATCTGCAAAAGAAAACCGGTAAGAAAATCAAGCCGGAAGAGTTCAAAGCAGTACGCACCGTACAAGATGTCGTCGATGCGGTAGAACGCCTTCTCAAAGAAGCGTAACTCACCGTGTCGGGCACTCGCTCGCTGCCAGTCGTACAACTGCTAACAGGTTTACTGCTGTTGGCCTGGCCATTTTTAATCTGGTTTGGCCTGGCGCATAACAGCCTGCACTGGCTGCTGCCGTTGATGGCGCTACTCCTGTTTTTACGCTTTCGCCAGACCCGGCGACAGGCGGGGCCGTTGCGCGTCGTGACACAGGTAGTGGCGGTCGCTGGCATCACACTGTGCATTGCCAGCTATCTGCTCAAAACGCACCAACTGTTGCTGTTTTATCCGGTGGTGGTAAATGGCGTCATGCTGGCGGTATTTGGCGGCTCACTCTGGTCAGCCATGCCAATTGTCGAACGGCTGGCGCGACTGCGTGACCCAAACCTTCCCGAAGCAGGCGTGCGCTACACTCGCCGTGTGACGCAAATCTGGTGCGCCTTTTTCATCCTTAACGGCAGCGTTGCGCTTTTTACCGCACTGTATGGCGATATGTCACTGTGGACGACCTGGAACGGTATGATCTCCTATCTGCTGATGGGAACACTCATGGCGGGTGAGTGGTTAGTTCGCCAACAGATGATAAAACGAGATACCCAATGAAGCAGCCCCTCACTCTTGCTCAATGGCTCAGTGCCCCACGTCCGGACGGAGTGCCTGTGGCGTGGCAGGAAGAGCACACCTGGACACTTGGTCATCTGCGCCATGATGTGGCCCGGTTGATAACGCATCTGCAGCAGCAGGAAGGTGAACGCTGGGCATTGTGCTTCGAGAACAGTTATTTATTTATCGTCGCACTGCTGGCAACGCTCCACGCAGGCAAAATACCGGTGATCCCTGGTCATTGCCGTGTTTCATTATTAAACGAGCAGCATGCGCTGTTTGATGGCGTACTGAGCGATAAAGCGCTGGACTGGCAAGGTGCACTGCTGGTTGTCAGTTCAGCCATGAAACCCGCTACCTACGATATTACTTTCCCGGCAATACCCAGCGACGCCTTCGTGGAACTCTTCACCTCCGGCTCCACCGGCCAGCCGAAACGGGTCATCAAGCCAATCAATCGTCTGGATAACGAAGCCGCGCTGCTCGCGACGCGTTTTGCCGATCGCCTGGCAGGTTGTCGGGTGGTCGCGTCAGTGGTGCCACAGCATCTGTATGGTCTGACGTTTCGTATCTTCTTGCCAATGGCCTTAGGTTTACCGCTACATGCTGCAATGCTGTGGTACGCCGAGCAGTTGGCGGCGCTAAGCCATGAACATCGCTATGTGTTTATCAGCAGCCCGGCGTTTCTGAAACGCCTCGACCATCAGCTTACCCCGCCGCCGGTCGAGATGATTCTTTCCGCAGGCGGCATGCTGCCCTGGCAGGATGTCACGCAGGCCGCTGACTGGCTGAACGTATGGCCCGATGAGATCTACGGCAGCACCGAAACCGGTATCCTCGCCTGGCGTTATCGCCAGCGGGATGATGTGGCATGGCAGCCCTTCCCTGGAGTCAGATTCCAGCCAGAAAACGAGGCATTTCGCGTGTTTTCTCCACTTATCGCCGCTGATGATGGCCTGTTGCTCGACGATATTCTGCATTTTACAGAAAGCGGGCAGTTCCGTCTGATGGGTAGACGGGGTCGCGTGGTCAAAATTGAAGAGAAGCGTATTTCACTCAGCGAAGTGGAGCAACGCTTACTGGCTCTGGACGGTATCCGCGAAGTCGCGGCATTGCCCGTCTCACGCGGAGGGCGTCAGGGAGTTGGCGTCCTGTTAGTGCTGGATAACGAGGCGCGTCAACGCTGGCATGAATGCGGGGGTAAACCGCAAGAGCTGAGCTGGAGGCGCTCGCTGCTGCCGTGGCTGGAGCCGGTCGCCGTTCCTCGCTACTGGCGCGTGATTGACGAAATCCCGGTCAACAGTATGAACAAGCGTGTCTATGCGCAATTACAGGAGTTATTTCATGAAACCCCATGAAATCGAGCGCCACCAGGCACAGCCTCAACAGGCTGAGATCGTTTTACATCTCGACCCTTCTTTGTTCTGGTTCAGCGGGCATTTTGCTGTGCAGCCGCTGCTGCCTGGCGTTGCACAGCTGGATTGGGTGATGCATTACGCCACCACGCTGCTGATCCCCGGCTGGCGTTTTCACAGTATTCAGAACGTGAAATTCCAGTCACCGCTCCTGCCGGGAACAACCGTAACCCTGAGTCTGAGCTGGCAGGAAGAGCGTCAGATGCTCTCTTTCAGCTACCAGCGTCACGACGGCGAAGCGCGTCATACCGCCAGCAGCGGGAAGATTCGGTTATGTCACTAACCTTTTCCCCTTGCGTGCTGATCCCTTGCTACAACCATGGCGCGATGATGTCGCGCGTACTGGCACGTCTACAGCCGTTTGACCTCCCCTGCATTGTGGTCGACGATGGCAGTGATGACGCCACACGGGATGAACTGGCTCGACTGGCAGCTGAAAATAGCAATCTGACATTAATCCGCCTGCCTGTAAACGCGGGTAAAGGTGCTGCGGTGCTCCGGGGAATGCAGGCCGCGGCAGACGCAGGGTTCAGCCATGCGGTGCAAGTGGATGCCGACGGACAGCATGACATTGAAGATATTCCCAGACTGCTTGCGCTGGCGAAAGAACATCCGACGGCGCTGATTTCCGGACAACCGATTTACGATGGCTCAATTCCCCGCTCGCGCCTGTACGGACGCTGGGTAACCCACGTCTGGGTGTGGATAGAAACGCTTTCGCTGCAGTTAAAAGACAGCATGTGCGGTTTCCGGGTGTATCCGGTTGCGCCAACGCTTCAACTGGCGCAGCGCGTGACGCTTGGCAAGCGAATGGATTTTGACACCGAAGTGATGGTACGCCTCTACTGGCAAGGCAACACCAGCTATTTTATTCCAACCAGGGTTACCTACCCACTGGATGGACTGTCCCATTTCGACGCGCTCAAAGACAACCTGCGCATTTCACGGATGCATACACGCCTGTTCTTTGGCATGTTGCCGCGCATCCCTTCCCTGCTTCTTCGCCGCTCATCCACACACTGGGCACATCAGCAAGAGGTCAAAGGGCTGTGGGGAATGCGTCTGATGGTGCTGGTCTGGCGTTTTCTGGGACGCAAGGTATTTTCCCTGATGCTATATCCGGTAGTCGGCGTGTACTGGCTCACGGCTTCGGCCGCTCGTAAAGCATCTCAGAGCTGGATTAGCCGCGTACGGGCACAACTGACCGCGCGTCAGATGGCAGTACCGTCAAACCTGACCAGCTATCAACATTTCCTGCGTTTTGGCGACGCAATGCTGGATAAAATTGCCAGTTGGCGCGGTGAACTGCACTTTGGTCGCGATGTGGTTTTCGCGCCAGGCGCAGAAGAGGCGTTAAACGTCAGCGATCCGCGGGGAAAACTACTGCTGGCTTCACATCTGGGCGATGTCGAAGCCTGTAGGGCTCTGGCCCAATTACAGGGCAGCAAAACCATCAATGCACTGGTATTCAGCGAGAACGCCCAGCGCTTCAGGCAAATCATGGAAGAGATGGCCCCACAGGCCGGACTAAACCTGCTTCCGGTGAACGATATCGGCCCGGATACCGCCATTCTGCTCAAAGAGAAACTGGAGCGCGGAGAATGGATCGCCATCGTCGGCGATCGCATCGCGGTAAATACCCAACGTGGCGGCGAATGGCGCGTCTGCTGGAGCCGCTTTATGGGACAAGCTGCTCCCTTCCCGCAGGGGCCGTTTATCCTTGCGTCTATTTTACGCTGCCCGGTCGATCTGATTTTTGCCCTACGCCAGCAGAATAAACTACGCATTCACTGCGAGCCGTTTGCCGACCCGTTGCTCTTACCGCGCGCCAGCCGGCAACACGCGTTACAGAATGCTATCGATCGCTACGCCGAACGCCTGGAGCACTATGCGCTTCAGTCGCCGCTTGACTGGTTTAACTTTTTCGATTTCTGGCAACTGCCGGATACCAAAGACAAGGAGTAAAGGGTGCTTAACGATCCCCGATTTACGGCTGAAGTCGAGCTGACTATTCCGTTCCATGACGTCGATATGATGGGCGTCGCGTGGCATGGCAACTACTTCCGCTATTTCGAGATTGCCCGTGAGGCACTGCTGAACCAATTCGATTACGGCTATCGGCAGATGAAAGAATCTGGCTATCTGTGGCCGGTGGTCGATACACGGGTGAAATACCGTAACGCCCTGACCTTCGAACAGCGTATCCGTGTACGTGCTCAGATTAAGGAATTCGAAAATCGTCTGCGTATCGGCTACGAAATTTTCGATGCTGAAACAGGGAAACGCGCCACCACGGGCTACACCATTCAGGTCGCGGTGGACGAAAAAAGTCGTGAGCTATGCTTCGTCAGCCCGGATATTCTGTTTGAACGCATGGGGGTCACACCATGAAATTATGGCCACTGCTGGCGCTACTCATCAGCCCATTCGTCAGCGCCCTGACGCTTGACTCCCTGCAACAGCGTTTTACCGAACAGCCGGTAGTCCGTGCCCACTTCGATCAAACCCGGACGATAAAGGATCTGCCGCAGCCGTTGCGATCTCAGGGCCGGATGCTGATCGCACGCGACCAGGGCTTACTGTGGGATCAAACCGCTCCGTTCCCGATGCAGTTGCTGCTGGATGACAAACGGATGGTTCAGGTGATTAACGGTCAGCCACCACAAACCATCACCGCCGATAACAACCCGCAAATGTTCCAGTTCAATCATCTGCTGCGTGCGTTATTCCAGGCGGATCGTAAAGTGCTGGAGCAGAACTTCCGTGTAGAGTTTGCAGATTTAGGTGAAGGCCGCTGGACGCTACGCCTGACGCCTATTACCACACCGCTGGATAAGATTTTTGCGACTATTGATTTAGCCGGAAAAACCTATCTGGAGAGTATTCAGCTCAACGATAAACAGGGCGATCGCACCGATATCGCGCTTTCTCAACACCAACTGACGCCAGCGCAACTGACCGATGACGAACGCCAACGCTTTGCAACCCAGTAAACGTCCCGCGCTGTTATGGGGAATCGCCTGCCTGATACTGCTGGGCGTTTTGCTGACGCTGCTACCTCAGGCGCGTCTCAACAGCAGCGTGCTGGCAATGTTGCCAAAACAGACGTTGGGGACCATACCACCGAGCCTGAACGAAGGTTTCATGCAGCGCCTAGACCGGCAACTGGTCTGGCTGGTGAGTCCCGGTAAACGGCCAGACCCAGCGGTGGCCCGCGGCTGGCTGACGTTGCTGCAAAAATCACACGCGCTGGCACAGGTGAAAGGTCCGATGGATGCCGACAGCCAGCAGGCATGGGGTGCATTCTTCTGGCAAAATCGCAACGGCCTGATAGATAACGACACCCGCGCCAGACTGCAAAACGGCGGTGAAGCGCAGGCCCAGTGGATCCTCTCCCAACTTTACTCAGCCTTTTCCGGCGTCAGTGGTAAAGAGCTGCAAAACGATCCACTGATGCTGATGCGCGGCTCGCAGCTGGCGATGGCCAAAAACGGCCAGCGCTTGCGCCTGATGGATGGCTGGCTGGTCACTCAGGATGAACAAGGCAACTACTGGTATCTGCTGCACGGCGAACTGACCGGTTCATCGTTTGATATGCAACAGACACACCACCTGGTCACCACGCTTACTACGCTGGAAAATGAACTCAAAGCACAATATCCCCAGGCACAACTGTTGTCGCGCGGGACGCTGTTCTATAGCGATTACGCCAGCCAGCAGGCGAAACAAGACATCTCTACCCTCGGTATAGCTACCGTGATCGGGGTGATACTGCTGATTGTGGCGGTGTTTCGCTCGCTGCGCCCGCTGCTGCTATGCCTGATTTCGATTGGTGTTGGCGCGCTGGCAGGTACTGTCGTCACGCTGCTGATTTTCGGTGAACTCCACCTGATGACGCTGGTCATGAGCATGAGCATCATCGGTATTTCCGCTGACTATACGCTCTACTATCTGACCGAGCGGATGGTACACGGTGCGGAAACATCGCCATGGCAAAGTCTCGCCAAAGTGCGTAACGCACTGCTGCTGGCCTTACTCACCACCGTCGCAGCATACCTGATCATGATGCTGGCCCCCTTCCCCGGAATCCGTCAAATGGCGGTATTCGCGGCGGTGGGTCTGAGCGCCTCCTGCCTGACGGTGATTTTCTGGCACCCATGGCTGTGCCGCAGTCTGCCGGTGCGTCCGGTTCCGGCGATGGTGCTGATGTTACGTTGGCTTGCCGCCTGGCGACGCAATAAAAAACTTGCCGTTGGCCTGCCAGTAGCGCTGGCGCTGTTCTCGCTGGCAGGCATGGCGACGCTGCGCGTGGACGATGATATCTCCCAGCTACAGGCGCTGCCGCAGGATATTCTGGCTCAGGAAAAAGCGATTACTGCCCTGACCGGGCAAAGCGTCGATCAGAAGTGGTTTGTGGTGTACGGCAAATCTGCACAACAAACGCTGGAGCGGCTGGAAACCTTTATTCCGGCGCTGGAACAGGCGAAAAAAGAGGGATTACTCGGCGGATATCGCACTATTCCGCTAAATTCGCTCGCCCGACAGCAACAGGATCTCACTCTGCTTAAAGACGCTGCGCCCGCTGTAACGAAAGCCCTGAATCACGCCGGACTGGCAACGGTAAATCCCGACCTTACCGCCATGCCGGTAACAGTCGAAGCCTGGCTTGCCAGTTCAGCCAGCGAAGGCTGGCGGTTACTGTGGCTGACACTGGCTGATGGCGAGAGCAGCGTACTGGTTCCCGTTGAAGGCGTTAAACAAAGTACGGCATTAAACACACTCAGCGCGAAATATCCCGGCGTCGCGTGGGTGGACCGTAAGAGCAGCTTCGACACGCTTTTCGCCCTGTATCGCCATATCCTGACCGGCCTGCTATGCATTGCGCTGGCGGGGCTGTCATCCGACTTGGCTGGCGTAAGGGTTTTATCAGCCTGGTACCCTCAGTGCTGTCTTTAGGTTGTGGTCTGGCGGTACTGGCCCTGAGTGGTCATGCGCTCAACCTGTTCTCACTGCTGGCCCTGGTGCTGGTATTGGGAATCGGCATTAACTACACGCTGTTTTTCAGTAATCCACGCAGCACACCGCTGACATCGCTGCTGGCTATCACTCTGGCGATGATGACCACGCTCCTGACGCTCGGCATGCTGGTATTCAGCGCCACTCAAGCCATCAGCAGTTTTGGCATTGTACTGGTGAGCGGTATTTTCACCGCATTCCTGCTTTCACCACTGGCGATGCCTGGTAAAAAAGAGAAAAAAAGAAAATGATCAAACAGACATTCTGGCGCGCCGCCGCACTGGTCGCTACGTTAATTCTCACCGGATGCAGCCACTCACAGCCGGAACAGGAAGGCCGTCCGCAAGCGTGGCTGGAGCCGGGCACACGCGTGACGCTGCCTGCCCCGGGGATTACCCCCCAGGTTAATTCACAACAGTTGCTGACCGGCAGTTTTAACGGCAAAACCCAGTCACTGTTGGTAATGCTTAACGCCGACGACAGGAAAATAACGCTTGCCGGGCTGTCGTCGGTCGGCATTCGTCTGTTTCTTGTGACTTACGATGAAAAAGGCTTACATACCGAACAATCAATCATCGTGCCGCAACTGCCGCCCGCCAGCCAGGTGCTGGCTGACGTGATGCTCAGCCATTGGCCAATTAGCGCCTGGCAGCCACAATTGCCGAAAGGCTGGACGCTCATTGATATGGGTGACACACGCGAACTGCGCAACGCCAACGGCAAACTGGTTACGGAAATCACGTATCTGAATCGGAAAGGAAAACGCGAGCCGATCAGTATCGAGCAGCACGTTTTTAAATACCACATCACCATTCAATACCTGGGTGACTGAGATGATCTACATTTCTGCCGTTGGCATGATTAACGCATTGGGCAACGACGCCGATGAAATCGCAGCTAACCTCACACGTGGCATAGCACCCGGAATGCGCGCCCGCACAGACTGGCTGCAAGGGCATCCGTGCGCCGTATTAGCAGGCATTGACGGTGAACTTCCAACCATTCCCGACAATTTTCGCGCCCATCGTTCACGCAATAATCAGCTGCTGCTGGCGGCACTGGCGCAATTCCAGCCACAGGTGGATGACGCCATCGCCCGGTATGGCCGCGATCGGATTGCTATCGTGCTCGGCACCAGTACCTCCGGACTGGATGAAGGTGACGTTCACGTTGATCTCACGCTCAACGGCAAAGAGAGCACCGAATGGCACTATCCGCAGCAGGAGTTGGGCGATCCCTCGCGCTTTCTCAGCCACTGGCTGGCGCTGGATGGTCCGGCCTTTACCCTCTCAACTGCCTGTTCATCCAGCGCGCGCGCTATTATGAGCGGACGTCGCCTGATTGAATCCGGTCTGGCGGATATCGCGATTGTTGGCGGTGCTGATACGCTCAGTCGGATGCCAATCAACGGCTTCCACAGTCTGGAATCTCTCTCCCTGACGCGGTGTCAGCCGTTTGGCCGCGACCGTAGCGAGATCACCATCGGCGAAGGTGCCGCGTTGATGCTATTGACCCGTGAACCACAGCCCATTGCGCTACTGGGCGTCGGTGAATCCAGCGACGCTTACCATATTTCAGCTCCCCATCCACAGGGGGAAGGTGCTATTCGCGCCATAGGCCAGGCGCTTAACGACGCGGGGATTACGCCGGATCAGGTGGGCTATATCAATCTGCACGGTACCGCTACACCGTTAAACGATCAGATTGAGTCCAAAGTCGTGAACGCGATTTTTGGCGAAAATGTCCCGTGCAGTTCGACTAAACACCTGACCGGGCACACGCTGGGCGCGGCCGGGATTACCGAAGCAGCCATCAGTATGTTGATTTTACAACGCGACCTGCCGCTGCCGCCGCAGGATTTTAGCCAGTCGCCACGCGATGAAACGCTGCCGCCCTGCGGCATCATTGAGCAGCCGCAGCCGCTGGCTCGCCCGGTAATCTTGTCTAATTCGTTTGCCTTCGGCGGGAACAATGCCAGTATCCTGCTCGGGAGAATCTCATGAGCCACTATTTATCGCCTGGCGACTATTTACCGCACGATGCGCCGATGCTGCTACTCGAAGAGGTCGCAAGCGTGACGGACGAGACCGCCATCTGCCACGTGACAATATCAGCAAACAGCGTGCTGGCCCCCTTTCTCGATCCAGACGGCAACCTGCCCGGCTGGTTCGCCCTGGAATTAATGGCGCAGACCATCGGCGTCTGGTCTGGCTGGCACCGTCAGCAACAAGGTCAGGAGAGTATTGCTTTAGGCATGGTGCTTGGCGCGCGCGAGTTAGTCTGTGCTGCGGGGGTTCTGCCTGCAGGCAGGATGCTAAGTATCAATGTCAAATTGCTGATGCAGGACGCACGTTTCGGCAGCTTCGAATGCGCCATTCAGGCGGGCGAAGAGACGCTGGCAACCGGTCGCGTCAACACCTTCCAGCCGACATCTGAAGAAATTAACACGCTATTTCAACAAGGAGCGTCCACATGAGTCGTTCAGTTTTAGTTACGGGTGCCAGCAAAGGTATCGGTCGCGCCATCGCCCTACAGTTGGCGGCGGACGGTTTTGTGGTCGGCGTTCACTATCATCGTGATGCGCAAGGTGCGCAAGAAACGCTAGATTCTATCCTCACCGCTGGTGGCGCAGGGCGTCTGCTGACGTTTGATGTTGCTAATCGCGAACAGTGCCGTGAAGTACTGGAGCAGGATATTGACGCACATGCCGCATGGTACGGCATCATCAGCAACGCTGGGGTCACCCGCGATGCCGCTTTCCCTGCGCTCAACGATAATGACTGGGATGCGGTGATCCACACCAACCTCGACAGTTTCTATAACGTCATTCATCCATGCATTATGCCGATGATTAGCGCACGCCAGGGCGGACGTATCATCACGCTGTCCTCGGTTTCCGGCATAATGGGCAATCGCGGCCAGGTCAATTACAGTGCAGCAAAAGCAGGGATTATCGGTGCAACCAAAGCGCTGGCCATTGAGCTGGCAAAACGCAAAATCACCGTAAATTGCATCGCACCGGGACTCATTGATACCGGAATGATCGAGATGGAGGAAGCCGCGCTGAAAGAGGCCATGTCGATGATCCCAATGAAACGGATAGGTCAGGCCGAAGAAGTGGCCGGACTTGCCAGCTATTTAATGTCGGATGTGGCGGGTTATGTGACTCGTCAGGTGATTTCCATCAATGGAGGGATGTTATGACACGTCGTGTCGTGATTACAGGCATGGGCGGCGTCACCGCCTTTGGGGAAAAATGGCAGGATGTCTCCGCCAGGTTACTGGCGTATGAGAATGCGGTACGCAAAATGCCGGAGTGGCAGGTTTATGACGGACTGCACACGCTGCTTGGCGCGCCGATCGACGATTTCACCCTGCCGGAACACTATACCCGCAAGCGTATTCGCGCCATGGGACGCGTGTCGCTGATGTCCACGCGCGCATCCGAACTGGCACTTGAACAAGCAGGGCTGATTGGCGATCAGATACTGACCAACGGTGAAACTGGAATCGCGTACGGTTCCTCCACCGGAAGTACCGGCCCGGTGAGCGAGTTCGCCACCATGCTGACCGAGAAGCACACCAATAACATCACCGGCACAACTTACGTGCAGATGATGCCGCACACCACTGCCGTTAACACCGGTCTGTTTTTCGGCCTGCGCGGGCGGGTAATCCCAACCTCCAGCGCCTGCACCTCTGGTAGCCAGGCGATTGGTTACGCATGGGAAGCTATTCGACACGGTTATCAAACGGTGATGGTCGCAGGTGGCGCAGAAGAACTGTGTCCTTCTGAAGCCGCAGTGTTTGATACACTATTCGCCACCAGCCAGCGCAACGATGCACCGAAAACCACCCCCTCCCCGTTTGATGAAAAACGCGATGGTCTGGTGATTGGTGAGGGCGCGGGCACGCTGGTGCTGGAAGAACTGGAACACGCTAAAGCGCGCGGGGCCACTATTTACGGCGAAATCGTCGGTTTTGCTACCAACTGCGATGCTGCGCATATTACCCAACCACAACGCGAAACGATGCAGATTTGCATGGAAAAATCGCTGAAGATGGCCGGTATTGGTGCCCGGGATATCGGTTATATTTCTGCACATGGTACCGCAACCGATCGTGGTGATATTGCAGAAAGCCAGGCAACCGCCGCAGTTTATGGTGATAATGTACCGCTCTCCTCGCTTAAAAGTTATTTTGGGCATACCCTTGGCGCCTGTGGCGCACTGGAAGCCTGGATGAGTCTGCAAATGATGCGTGAAGGCTGGTTTGCACCTACGCTAAATTTGAGCCAGCCAGATGCCAATTGCGGCGCGCTGGATTACATTATGGGTGAAGCCCGCAAGATTGATTGTGAGTTCCTGCAGAGCAATAACTTTGCGTTTGGCGGCATCAACACTTCCATTATCATCAAACGTTGGCCCTGATATGTACCGGATCGTTCTCGGGAAAGTTTCTACTTTAAGCGCTGGCACATTGCCTCCCGCGCTCTTCGAGCAGGCACCGCAGGGTGCTCGCCGTGAACGCTGGCTGGCGGGCCGCGTGCTGCTTTCCCATACCCTTTCGCCATTGCCTGACATCATCTACGGCGAGCAAGGAAAACCGGCTTTTACAGCCGACACGCCGCTATGGTTCAACCTTAGCCACAGCGGCGATGACATCGCTCTGCTGCTCAGCGACGAAGGGGAAGTGGGCTGCGATATTGAAGTCGTGCGCCCACGCGACAACTGGCAGACGCTGGCAAATACGGTGTTCAGCCTGAGAGAACATGCCGAAATAGAAGCAGAACATCCAGACCAACAGCTGGCGGCTTTCTGGCGTATCTGGACGCGTAAAGAAGCCATCATTAAACAGCGAGGCGGTAGCGCCTGGCAAATTGTCAGCGTCGACAGCACTACGCTGACATCCTCGCTCTCTGTTAGCCAGTGTCAGCTCGATACGCTGAGCCTGGCAGTGTGTACTCCGACACCATTTACCCTGACAGCCGACGCCGTTCAGAGGCTGTAACTCCCGCATTCCCTGTGCGCCGACGCACCATATGAAAGGTTAACTGCAGATGCAACGAGTCACCATTACTCTCGATGACGATTTACTGGAAACGCTGGATAGCCTGAGCCAGCGCCGTGGCTACAACAACCGCTCCGAAGCGATCCGTGACATTCTGCGCGGTGCGCTGGCACAAGAGACCACCCAGGAGCACGGCACTCAGGGTTTCGCCGTGCTGTCCTATGTTTACGAACATGAGAAACGCGACTTAGCCAGCCGCATTGTTTCAACCCAACATCATCACCATGATTTGTCAGTCGCCACGCTACATGTTCACATCAACCATGACGACTGCCTTGAAATCGCCGTTCTGAAAGGCGACATGGGCGATGTCCAGCATTTTGCTGACGACGTCATTTCCCAGCGCGGCGTACGCCATGGCCATTTGCAGTGTTTGCCAAAAGAAGAGTAATTGCCCGTTACGTTGCCGGGGGCGCTTAGCTTGCCCGGCCTACGTCGGTTCTGTTTTCCGGCACTACGCCATTGTGCCAATCGTCTTTCTGAAACGCAGCAGTGCTATCAGGAAGAACGCGCAGCCGATCGCCAGTAACGTCAGGAATTGCGGCCAGACGATGCTGAACCCTGCGCCACGATAGAGTATCGCCTGTGCGAGACTGACAAAGTGGGTGGTCGGCATGGTCAGCATGATATCCTGCACCGCCTGCGGCATGCTTTCGCGCGGCGTAGAACCTCCAGAGAGCATCTGTAATGGCAGCAGCACCAGAATCATCAGCAACCCCAGTTGTGGCATTGAACGCGCCAGCGTGCCCATAAAAATGCCAATGGACGTTGTGGCAAACAGGCTCAGCGCCACGCCGAGCATAAACAATGGTATGGAGCCTTCAATCGGCACGCCGAGAACGCCTTTCACCATCAGCATCAACGACAGGCCAGAAACCACCAGCACCACCAGCCCCATCGACCAGATTTTTGCCATCATTATCTCAAACGGCGTCACCGGCATCACCAACAGGTGCTCAATGGTCCCGTGTTCGCGCTCGCGGATCAGCGCCGACCCGGTGAGTACAATCGCCAGCATGGTGATATTGTTGATGATTGCCATTACCGCCCCGAAACGCGCGGGTTCCAGATTCGGGTTGAAGCGCATACGGATCTCCAGCCCGACCGGCGTCATACTGTTATCACGATAGCGAGCAACAAAGCTGTTCACCTCACCACTGATAATATTCTGGATATAGCTGTTGCCAGTAAATGCCTGGCTCATACGCGTGGCATCCACATTAACCTGTAGCTCTGGTTGCCGCCCTGCCAGCACATCACGCTGAAAGTTGGGGGGAATATTCACCGCAAAGGTATAACGTCCGGCATCAAGGCCAGCATCCATTTCATCCGCGGTGATCATTTCCGGCGGTAAAAACCATGGGCGATAAAAACTGTTCACGATACGGTTCGACAGTTGTGACTGGTCCATATCGGCAATAGCAATCGGCGCAAGATGCAGAGAACCCGGCAGAACCGTTGCAGAAGAGTAAACCGAAATGGTGAAGGCGAAGACAATCAGTGCCAGCATCGCCTTATCACCCAGCAGGCTGCGCAACTCTTTGACTCCGAGGTTATAAATATTGCGTATTCGGCGCATCACCCCTCCTGTTTTTTCAGCAGCAACACGCTCAGGCCAATCACCACCGGAATAGCGATCACCAGCGGAATAAACAACTGCCAGAGATCCATCAAATCCAGCGCTTTCGAAAACGTGCCGCGCGCAATGGTCAGAAAGTGGCTGGTCGGGTAAATTTCACCGATCCAGCGCCCCGGTCCTTCCAGCGACGCCACCGGATCGATCATCCCGGAAAACTGCGTTGCCGGGATCAGCGTAATAATCGCCGTACCGAAGATGGCCGCAATCTGGCTATTCATAAACGTGGAGATCAGCAATCCCAGACCGGTAGCGATAGTGACATACAGCAACGCAGCAAGCGTCAGCGTCAAAAAACTCCCCTTATGTGGCACGCCAAAAACAAATACCGATAGCGCACACAACAGCAGAAAGTTCAGCATCCCCAGTACGATGTAAGGCAGTTGTTTACCGAGTAAAAACTCACTGCGGGTAGTGGGCGTGACATACAGGTTGATAATCGACCCCAGCTCTTTCTCGCGCACCACGCTCAGGGCGCTAAGCATCGAAGGGATCATCATCAACAGTAATGGGATCACGGCAGGAACAATCGCAGGCAGGCTCTTCACATCCGGGTTATAGCGATAGCGTGTTTCAATGGTCATCAGTCCGTTCTGCCCGCTGGCGTTTGGTTGACGCGCCATCACGTCTAGTAGCCAGGCCTGGTGCATCGCCTGTACGTAACCCCTCACCGTTTCGGCACGGCTGGGCATCGCGCCATCCACCCAGACACCAAGCTGCACCGGCGTGCCGCGTGCAATGTCACGACCAAAATTAGGTGGAATTTCTATTGCTACCGCCACCTCACCCGAGCGCATCCGTTTGTCCAGTTCGTCATAACTGGTAAGCGGCGGCTGCTCGATAAAATAGCGGGAACCAGACAGATTCAGCGACCACGCCTGGCTACTGACGGTTTGGTCACGATCGAGCACCGCAAAACGCAGGTTTTCCACATCCATGCTAATGCCGTAGCCCATAATCAACATCAGGATCACCGTACCCATCAATGCCAGTGTTGAGCGGACCGGATCGCGCCGTAGTTCGAGTGCTTCACGGCGGCTGTAACTGAACAGACGCCGCAGGCTAAATCCCTGACGTGGCGGCAAGCTACTCTCATGCTCAACCGGAGCATCTGCTGGCGGTAACTGAGTTTCAGGGGCCGGCCCTGCTGCTTCCTGTAACCAGGAGATAAACGCCTCCTCCAGACTGGCTGCACCACGCTGCTTCACCAGTTCCCGAGGCGTACCACTGGCGAGCACTTTTCCGGCGTGCATCAGCGACATACGGTCGCAGCGCTCCGCCTCATTCATAAAGTGGGTGGAAATAAAAATGGTTACTTTATCCTGACGAGACAAATCAACCATCAGTTGCCAGAACATATCCCTAGCCACCGGGTCAACGCCGGAGGTAGGCTCATCAAGAATTAACATTTCCGGGCGATGAATCACCGCCACTGCCAGCGACAGGCGCTGACGTATCCCCAGTGGTAACGCGCCAGGCAGTACATCTTCGACATCGGCCAGCGTAAAGCGCTCACTCATCTCTTTTACGCGCTCAGGGATCTCCGCTTCCGGAATGTGAAAGAGACGTGCGTGTAGTTCCAGGTTTTGCCGCACGGTCAGTTCGCTGTAGAGCGAAAAAGCCTGCGACATATAGCCCACCCGACGACGAGTGTCGATATTCTTCGGATCAACCGCTTGTCCGAACAACCACGCCTCACCCTCACTGGCTGGTAGCAGCCCGGTGAGCATCTTCATAGTGGTGGATTTACCGCAGCCGTTCGAGCCGAGAAAACCAAAGATCTCTCCGCGTGGTATGCGAAAATTAACGTGATCAACGGCAACAAAATTACCGAAGCGCATGGTCAGATCCCGCGCTTCGATGGCTATCTCTTCTTGTTCTGCGTGATAAGGCGGGATCACGACCGGTTTGTGCGCCTGACGCTGGGCTTCAGGTAACAGTGCGATAAACGCCTGCTCCAGCGTGTCGCTGTTGGTTTTTTCACGCAGGTGCTGTGCACTACCTGTGGCTAATACCTCACCCGCGTTCATCGCTACCAGCCAGTCAAAACGCTCGGCCTCTTCCATATAGGCAGTCGCGACCAGCACGCTCATGTTGGTCTGACGCTGGCGAATGCTGTTAATCAACTCCCAAAACTGGGCGCGGGAGAGCGGATCCACCCCGGTGGTAGGTTCATCAAGGATTAATAATTCCGGGTCATGGATCAACGCACAGCACAACCCCAGCTTTTGTTTCATCCCACCCGAGAGTTTCCCGGCAGGACGATCGCGAAACGGCGCCAGACCTGTGCTATCCAGCAGCTCTGTTATTCGCGCCTCGCGCTCTGCTTTATCATGGCCAAACAGGCGTGCGAAAAAATCGACGTTCTCATACACCGACAGCGTGTGGTACAAGTTTTTCCCCAACCCCTGAGGCATCCAGGCTATGCGCGGGCAGACATCGCGGCGGTGCTTCGGGTCACGCATGTCGCCGCCCAGCACCATCACGTTGCCGCGTTCAATAACCCGAGCGCCGGAGATGAGGGACAGTAAGCTCGACTTACCCACACCGTCCGGGCCAATCAACCCCACCATGCAGCGGGCGGGGATATCCAGCGTGATATTGTTCAGCGCTACCGTTGCCCCGTAATGCTGACTCACGCCGTCAAGGTGCGCCACGGGAGGAACGGGAACCAGCGCCAGTTGCGTCATTGCGGTAACCTCACCACCAGATCATCCGGCCAGGCACGACTTTCATCAAGACGTACCCAGGCCATGCCCGGCAGCCCGGTTTTGACGTATTCCAGATGCTGCTGTAACAGCTCCGGTGGGATGCGGGCTTTTACACGAAACATGAGTTTCAGCCGTTCATCGCTGGTTTCGACCGTTTTTGGCGTAAATTGCGCCACGCTGGCAACAAAGCTGATGGTTGCCGGAATACGCAGATCGGGCGCGGCATCCAGTACCAGACGCGCTTCACCACCAATTTTTAGCAGACCAGCCTGTTCAGTAGGCAGGAAAAACGTCATGTAAACATCGCTGAGATCGACCATATTCAGCACCCGCCCACCGGCTGAAAGCACTTCACCCGGTTCAGCTACGCGGTACTGCACGCGACCATCGCGCGGAGCCTTAAGCTCGCTATCATCGATATCTGCCGCAATCCGTCGTTCGGTTGCCTGCGCAGCTTCAACACGAGTTTGCGCCTGAATAATGCTGGTGCGGGCTGCTTCAATAGCCGCTTTCGCCGCAGAGACCTGTGCCTTTGATGATTCCAGCGCAGCCCGCGCGCTTTCGGCAGCGGCACGATCGTCATCCAGTTGTTGCTCAGACACCGCTCCACGTTGTGACAGCGAACGGGAACGAATATGACGTTTAGAGACCGACTGCAGTTCCGCCTCGCGCTGCTTTACTACCGACTGCGCGGCGCGCATTTCACTTTGCCGCTGTTCCAGCAACGCGCGCGCCGCCGCAACGGCACTTTCTGCCTCTTTGATTTGCGCGACCGCTTCCAGCCGCTGCTCGTGTAGCACGCGGGTATCCATTTTCGCCAGCACCTCGCCCTGGCGAACGAACTGCCCTTCCGACACGAGGATCGTGTCAATACGCCCGGCAATCTTGGTGGCTATATCTACTTCGGTAGCTTCAATTCTGCCATTACTGGCAGCAAATCCTTCTGGTACTCCTGCCGGACGTAGCATCCACCATACTATCGCGGCGGCC
This sequence comes from Citrobacter sp. Marseille-Q5395, assembly GCF_947057495.1. NCBI lineage: Bacteria > Pseudomonadati > Pseudomonadota > Gammaproteobacteria > Enterobacterales > Enterobacteriaceae > Citrobacter > Citrobacter sp. Marseille-Q5395. The sequence goes on from NZ_CAMSEL010000005.1 coordinate 154,701, forward strand.
ACCACCAGGAGGCCTGCCCCCCACCACACCAGATGACGCTTAATTTTATCCATATTCGACCCGCTATAATCCCTGTTACCAAACGATGCGTGTCACAAAGACCACTGAACAGCTATTCAGCGGGAGATTCCATCCGGGATGAGAAGGAATGAAAAGTAAAGGCCAGACGGTGGACAGGCGTCACGACAACGCTCACCGCAAAGGAAGTGAATGACGAAGATGCTGTGAAATCGGGTAGTAATGTTGTCATCATCAGCGTTCCTGGCCGGAAATGAAACACGCATACTCATAACTGCTATATATTGAATACTAACACCTGGATTCGATATGTCTATTCGGTTGTAGTTTCCAGTTATGCCCTACCGCGCTCCGACTCAGAAATTATTCCGTATATCAACGATTGATAAACAAACGTAACTATAAACATAATCAATAATTAGACATCCCTATAATAGCGGCTCATTTACCGATCTCGTTATGGCGAGGCTCCTGCACAAATATAAGTTACCGCCCTGCTGGTATCGAGAGAGACCACTCAGGGAAATACAGGCATCCATCGAATCAAGGTGTTGCCAAGGTAACTTCTGACGATCTCACCATCGGACAGATACGTTGTTCAGTGCTAAAACCAGGACGTAGGGATCTGCCTGTGCTAATCCTGTCTTGTTCGCCCCTATGAGAGCTTTTTATAGGGAATTACACCATGTCATCTATGCAACTCTGCGCCGCCCATCTTCCTGAGCCGGATTTTAATGGCGATGCCATCGCGCAATATATGCGTACCGATTTTATTACCCTGCCGGATCATCTCAGCGTGAACGGTGCCCGCGAATACTTTGTCTCACAGCTCACGACGGATGATATTCCTGGTCAGGTTTTTGTGGTTGCAGGGAAAGCGCTACGCGGGGTGTTATCCGTCAAGCGCCTGCTGCAGGAAAAAGATACGTCGCTGAACATCAACCATATTATGGACAGCTGTCTGTTCCATGTTAAGCCTGATGATGAACGGGCAATGGTCGTTGCCGAGCTAGCCGAGCGTGAACTCGATCTGGTTGCTGTAGTTGAGAAAGGCGATCTGGTCGGCTGTCTGATGGAAAAAGAGATAGCCCATCTACAGGAGGATGATGTTACCGAAGACGTACAGCTTCAGGGAGCGACACTGCCGCTGGAGAAACCCTATCTGGAAATTAGTCCGTGGACATTGTGGAAAAAACGTTCGGTCTGGCTCCTGCTGCTGTTTATCGCGGAAGCCTACACAAGTAGTGTAATTCAGCACTTCGAAGAGGCGCTGGAATCAGCGATCGCGCTGGCCTTTTTTATTCCGTTGCTAATTGGTACCGGCGGAAACAGCGGTACACAGATCACTTCGACGCTGGTACGTTCAATGGCGCTGGGAGAAGTGCGGCTACGGGATATGGGCCGGGTGATCCGCAAAGAGGTTTCAACTTCCTTGCTGATCGCCCTGACACTAGGTCTGGCAGGCTGCATACGCGCCTGGATGATGGGCATCGGCATGGAAATCACACTGATCGTCAGCCTGACACTGGTCTGCATTACGCTGTGGAGCGCCGTGGTGTCATCAGTGATCCCAATGTTGCTCAAGCGTATTGGCATTGACCCGGCCGTCGTATCCGCGCCGTTTATCGCCACGCTTATCGACGGTACCGGGTTGATTATCTACTTTAAAATTGCCCAGTATTTTCTTGGCCTGAACTAATATAGCGCCCGGTAACTCAGGTTATCGGGCATCACATTCACGCAGACGCCAAATCCTGCGCACACGCCCAGGCGCTCGACCATGCCCACTGGAAGTTATACCCGCCCAGCCAACCAGTGACGTCCATCACTTCACCGATAAAATAGAGACCTGGTACTTTACGCGCTTCCATCGTACGTGATGACAGCTCATTGGTATCCACGCCGCCCAGCGTGACTTCCGCCGTGCGATACCCTTCTGTGCCGTTTGGCTGCACGCGCCATTCGGTCAGGGTTTCCACCAGTGCCTGCTGATCGCGCACGTTAAGCTGTTTCAGCGTCACATCCGGAAGTTGCCCTAACTGCTGCAAACACTCCACCAGACGTTTGGGCAACTGCATCGCCAGTGTGTTCTTCAGGCTCTGATTAGGGTGTGCGCTACGCTGTTCGTCGAGGAAAGCCTCAAGGTCTACATCGGGCAACAAATTAATGCTGACAAATTCACCTGGCTGCCAGAAACTGGAAATCTGTAAAACCGCCGGACCTGAAAGGCCACGGTGCGTAAAGAGCAGGTTTTCACGAAACACAGTGCCGTCTTCAGCGGTGATAACGGAAGGTACAGACACGCCAGAGAGCACCTGAAGCTGCTCCAATAGCGGCTTGTGCAGCGTAAAAGGCACCAAACCTGCACGCGTCGGCAGCACGTTCAGACCGAACTGTTCAGCAATTTTATAACCAAACGGCGAAGCGCCAAGACCCGGCATGGATAGCCCTCCGCTCGCAATAACCAGCTTTTTCGCACTGACCGTCATGCCGTTCAGCAAAATCTGGAAGCCGTCATCATCACGCGCTACGCTCAGGACTTCGCTACGTAACCGCATTGTAACGTTACCTTTTTCGCATTCTGTCACCAGCATATCGACAATTTGCTGAGCAGAGTCGTCGCAGAACAACTGACCGAGCGTTTTTTCATGCCAGGCAATGCCGTGTTTGCCGACCAGATCGATAAAATCCCATTGCGTATAGCGAGCCAGCGCTGATTTGCAAAAATGCGGGTTTTGACTCAAATAAGCCGCCGGCTCCACATAAAGATTGGTAAAGTTACAGCGCCCCCCGCCAGACATGAGGATCTTGCGCCCAGGCTTTTTACCATTATCAATCAGCAGTACGCGACTACCTGCTTGTCCTGCCTGCGCGGCACAGAACATACCCGCTGCGCCAGCGCCTATAATAACGGTATCAAACCTTTCCACGTTGCGATCCTCTCTAAAAAGCGGGCGTGAATTGTAAAGATTCCTCAGTGGTCGCACCAGCACCAAACTATCAATAATAGGTATTTATCTGAATTCTATAGGATAATTCTTTAGTGGTGTAAAACAAAGCAGGAGATATATCAAAAAAACTCTATATTTCACTTTGCCCGCGCCACCAAAGTCACTGATAATGCGCCGCGTTCATGTCCTCAAAATGGCGTAACGTCCTATGCTACATTTGTTTGCTGGCCTGGATTTACATACCGGGCTTTTACTATTGCTTGCTCTGGCTTTTGTGCTGTTCTACGAAGCAATTAACGGCTTCCATGACACAGCAAATGCTGTCGCAACCGTGATCTATACCCGTGCAATGCGTTCGCAATTGGCGGTTATCATGGCTGCGGTATTCAACTTCTTTGGTGTTTTGCTGGGTGGTCTCAGCGTAGCTTATGCCATCGTGCATATGCTGCCAACGGATCTGCTGCTCAACATGGGTTCCTCACATGGCCTCGCCATGGTGTTCTCTATGCTACTGGCGGCAATTATCTGGAACCTCGGTACCTGGTACTTTGGTTTGCCAGCATCCAGCTCCCACACGCTGATTGGCGCGATCATCGGTATTGGTTTAACCAATGCGCTGATGAACGGCACTTCGGTGGTGGACGCACTTAACATCCCGAAAGTTATCGGTATCTTTGCCTCGCTTATCGTCTCGCCGATTGTCGGTCTGGTGGTTGCAGGCGGCCTCATTTTCATTCTGCGTCGTTACTGGAGCGGTACTAAAAAACGTGCTCGTATCCACCTGACGCCAGCGGAACGTGAAAAGAAAGACGGTAAGAAAAAACCACCTTTCTGGACGCGTATCGCACTGATCCTCTCTGCTATCGGCGTGGCGTTCTCTCATGGCGCGAACGACGGACAGAAAGGCATTGGTCTGGTGATGTTGGTACTGATTGGCGTAGCGCCTGCAGGTTTCGTAGTGAATATGAACGCCTCCGGTTACGAAATTACTCGTACCCGCGATGCTATCAATAACGTCGAAACCTTCTTCCAGCAGCGTCCTGATCTGCTGAAGCAAGCCACTGGCGTAGATCAGCTCATTCCGTCGCCGGAAGCTGGCGTGCCAACGCAAGCTAACGAGTTCCATTGCCACCCGGCAAATACCATCAACGCGCTTGAGCGTGCAAAAGGTATGCTGGCGAATCTGGAAACTTACGACAAGTTAAGCGTTGAGCAGCGCGGACAACTGCGCCGCATTATGCTGTGCATCTCCGATACCACCGATAAAGTGGTTAAGCTGCCTGGCGTAAGCGCTGACGACCAGCGTCTGCTGAAGAAACTGAAAACCGACATGCTGAGCACCATCGAGTATGCGCCTATCTGGATCATTATGGCCGTTGCTCTGGCTCTGGGCTGCGGTACGATGATTGGCTGGCGTCGTGTGGCGACCACTATCGGTGAGAAAATTGGTAAGAAAGGCATGACCTATGCTCAGGGGATGTCGGCGCAGATGACCGCTGCTGTCTCTATCGGTCTCGCCAGTTATACCGGTATGCCTGTTTCCACCACCCACGTTCTCTCCTCTTCTGTTGCGGGTACGATGGTTGTTGACGGTGGCGGCTTACAGCGTAAAACAGTGACCAGCATTCTGATGGCCTGGGTCTTTACCCTGCCTGCGGCGATTATTCTTTCTGGGGTGCTGTACTGGCTCTCCCTGAAGCTTATCTAAGCGAATGCACAGTAAAAAAGCGGGCCAGGAAACTGACCCGCTTTTTTTATATCTGCCGTAGAGTGACGTGGCTTAGTGCCAGATTATCAACGCAACCATACTGATTAATACCAGGCCGCATAACGCGCTGGTGAGAATGAACTGACCGCGAACCCGCTCACAGCGGCGTATAAATTCATCATCATGATGATCACGGTAGCGCTGCGCGTAGATATACCACACCAGCCGCATCTGCTTATTGGGTTGCCCATGCGAGGTAAAAAAGCCGCCTCCATCTACATACTGGTAGAGCAATGGATCGCAACCACGAAGTACGACTAACAGTGCGCGCAGCGAAGAAAAATAGCGCGCCATATTAACAATGCAAACGACACATAAAGCCCAGAATAATGCAATGGTGCTTATCATATCCCCTCCCCGGCGACCCGCCCACGGAACTCCTCTCCGGGGCTACCGCTACCCGATACCCTGCCAAACCATTCAGTGAAGAGTGCTACCGAAACCGCTCGTGTTTGTATCTCGTATCCGAACGCCTCTCTAGATAGTGTAGGAGATTAGTTAATTTTTTTGCCAGAAGGTTAATCACTATCAATGCAATTAGCTGAAAAATTTGTTTAACTAATTGGCAATCAAGGCGGATTGACGGATTATCCCGGTCGCTATAATGTAAGGATAGTCCTTAAATGGTACGTCTTTACGACTGGGCTAGCCCCGCGCACAACGTTCGCAGGACGCGGATGACGCGGCGGCAAATGAACGCCAGAAGGCTAGTCATCGACAACTTATGGAAGGAGTAACACTATGGCTTATAAACACATTCTTATCGCGGTTGATCTTTCTCCGGAAAGTAAAGTTCTGGTTGAAAAAGCGGTCTCTATGGCGCGGCCTTACAATGCAAAAGTCTCCCTTATCCACGTTGACGTAAACTATTCCGATCTGTACACCGGGTTAATCGACGTGAATCTGGGTGATATGCAGAAACGTATTTCTGAAGAAACTCATCACGCGTTAACCGAGCTGTCCACCAATGCTGGCTACCCTATCACCGAAACCCTGAGCGGTAGCGGCGACCTGGGTCAGGTTCTGGTTGATGCCATTAAAAAATACGACATGGACCTGGTCGTTTGTGGTCATCACCAGGATTTCTGGAGCAAGCTGATGTCCTCCGCACGTCAACTGATCAACACCGTTCACGTCGACATGTTGATTGTTCCGCTGCGTGACGACGAAGAAGCATAAAATGCTTGCCGCCGGGAAGTAACCCGGCCTGCTGCAAACATTTACGCCTGTAAGCGCCCGCCTCTGCGGGCGTTTTTGTTTTTATCCCTTCGGCACTTATCAGTACATCAACCCAACAAATAAATCATAATTAGTGTGATCAACTAATTGGATCGAAAACTATCTCTATAATAATCTACTCTCGCGGCTAATCTCCGCAGTCTATAACAAAATAAGACTTTTTCGGCGCGTTTTAGCATACGCGTTCATACTTTTCGGGATGGCTTTGAAAGGCGAAGGAATATGAATACAAGTGCACCTACGGGCTTGCTGCAGCAACCTCGTCCGTTCTTCATGATCTTTTTTGTAGAATTATGGGAACGATTTGGCTATTACGGCGTTCAGGGCATCCTGGCGGTTTTTTTTGTTAAGCAACTCGGGTTCTCCCAGGAACAGGCGTTTATCACCTTCGGTGCGTTTGCCGCATTGGTGTATGGCCTAATCTCCATTGGCGGCTATGTCGGCGACCACCTGTTAGGGACAAAACGCACGCTGGTTCTCGGTGCTATTGTGCTGGCAATTGGCTACTTCATGACCGGGATGTCACTACTCAAACCCGATCTGATCTTTATCGCGCTGGGTACTATTGCCGTAGGCAACGGGCTGTTTAAAGCTAACCCGGCAAGTTTGCTGTCAAAATGCTATCCCCCAAAAGATGCCCGACTGGACGGCGCCTTCACCCTGTTTTATATGTCGATTAACATCGGTTCGTTGCTGTCGCTGTCGCTGGCACCGGTAATTGCCGATAAGTTTGGTTACGCCGTTACCTATAACCTGTGTGGTGCCGGACTTATCGTCGCGCTGCTGGTCTACTTTGCCTGCCGCGGGATGGTGAAAGACATTGGTTCTGAGCCAGACCATAAGCCGCTGGTATTCCGCAACCTGCTCTGTGTGCTGGCCGGTACAGTGGTAATGGTGTTTATCTGCGCGTGGCTGATGCACAACGTTAAAATCGCTAACTTGGTACTGATCGTTCTGTCGATTGTTGTGACTATTATCTTCTTCCGCCAGGCATTCAAACTGGATAAAACCGGACGCAACAAAATGTTTGTGGCCTTTATTCTGATGTTGGAAGCGGTGGTGTTCTACGTTCTGTATGCGCAGATGCCGACGTCACTGAACTTCTTTGCCATCAATAACGTACACCACGAAATCCTGGGATTCGCCATCAACCCGGTTAGCTTCCAGGCGCTGAACCCGTTCTGGGTCGTTCTTGCCAGCCCGGTACTGGCAGCGATTTATACCCGTCTGGGTAACAAAGGCAAAGACCTGACCATGCCGATGAAGTTTACTCTCGGTATGTTCTTGTGCTCACTGGGATTCCTGACCGCCGCCGCCGCCGGCATGTGGTTTGCTGATGCACAGGGCCTGACATCGCCGTGGTTTATCGTACTGGTGTACCTGTTCCAGAGCCTGGGTGAGTTGCTGATTAGCGCCCTGGGACTGGCAATGGTCGCCGCACTGGTGCCGCAGCATCTGATGGGCTTTATTCTTGGGATGTGGTTCCTGACGCAGGCAGCAGCCTTCCTGATGGGGGGTTACGTTGCGACGTTCACCGCAGTACCGGAAAACATCACCGACCCGTTACAGACATTACCTATCTACACCAACGTGTTCAGTAATATCGGTCTGGTAACGCTGGCAGTCACAGTGGTGATGGCGATTATGGTGCCGTGGTTGAACCGGATGATTAATACGCCAAGCACCGAACAATAATACTCAGTGCCGGATGGCGGCTATCGCTTGATCCGGCCTGTATTCAACATGCCCGATACACCTTTCGCTATCCGGCATTTCCAACCGTTATCCTTTGCGCGCGTCAATCCACTCCTGCACTTCAATGACAAAAGTGTCCGGCGCTTTGCGGTACATCTTGCGGGCCAAATCCAGAATTGTGTGCTGGCCGAGCGCTTCTTCCATCCGCTGCTGAGCCATATCCATCACTGAACGCACACCGCAGATCCCTTCACATGCCCACTCTGGCGGTTGCTCGTCAAATACCGCCAGTCTTTGGCGTATTTCACGGCATTCAAAAATGCGCTTATCGCCATCAATCGCGTTTACCACATCCAGCACCGTAATATGTTCAGCTGGTTTGGCGAGCTGAAAACCGCCGCCCTTACCCTCGATACTGCGCACCAGGCCCGCTTTCGACAGGCGGGTAAATATCTTGGCCAGATAGTCATACGGCACACTTTGCAATTCAGCAATTTCCCGAACGCTCATATCCCGCGCGTCGCCTCTACTGTCGACCATACACATCAGGCTATGAATGCCGTACTCAACCCCGGAACTGTAGAATGCCATTATCTTATCTCAGCCAAAATCAATCTGAGTTATTGTAGCTTTTTCAACTGAATCTTGCCATAGACCGCGTACACACGCGCTGAAACTAAAAAATAAATAATATAAATATCAAATAAATAGTTGCATTTAAATACCTTGTTCCCTTCATATTTTGCAAATCGCATTGCATTTAATAACTACGACCAATAAAATCCGAGTAAATAAATCGTGATGACCAGTGAGAAAACCGAATGCGTAAACAAATTCTGATCGTAGGCGCCGGCTTTGCCGGTATGTGGGCAGCGCTGAGTGCCGCGCGCCTGGCAGATAAACACCAGCAATCCATTGATATAACAGTTATTGCACCCCAGCCAGAGCTGCGTGTTCGCCCCCGTTTTTATGAAAACAACGTCCAGACGCTGGTCGCACCTCTGCAACCGCTGTTTGACGTAACTGGCGTAAAATTCCTCAGCGGCACAGTATCTCAGTTGCTTGTGCAATCAAAAGAGGTGAGCTGGACAGATGCGGCTGGCAACACGCAACTGCTCGGCTACGACCGATTGATTCTGGCAAGTGGCAGCCAGGTAAACCGTTCAATGGTCGCTGGAGCGGCTCAGCACGCTTTTGACCTCGACCAGCTGGAAAGCGCAGCCGTACTGGAGCAACACCTGAATGATCTGGCACATCAGCCAGAAAGTGAGGCACGCAATACCGTAGTAGTGTGCGGCGGCGGTTTTACCGGCATCGAAATGGCGCTGGAGTTACCTGGCCGTCTGCGAGAAATTCTTGGTGCCGATGCTAAGACCAGAGTTGTCGTAGTTGAACGAGGCGCACAACCAGGCGCACGCTGGAGCAAAGCGTTGCGCGATGTGATTGCTGAAGCCTCCGCTGAGCTGGGTGTAGAGTGGCTGGTAAATGCAGAGGTCGAAAGTGTGGATGCTTCTGGTGTCACACTGAAAGACGGGCAAACTATCGGTTCACACACCGTTATCTGGACGGTCGGTGTGCAGGCAAACGGTTTGACGGCGCAAATTGACGCCCCGCGCGATCGCCAGGGTCGTCTGCACGTAAATGCAAATTTGCAGGTGGTGGGACATGACGATATTTATGCCACTGGCGATGTGGCGTACGCCGCCACCGATGACAAAGGCAATCATGCCTTAATGACCTGTCAGCATGCCATTCTGCTGGGCAAATTTGCCGGTAACAATGCCGCAGCAAGCCTGCTCGACGTGCCGCCGCTGCCGTACCGCCAGGAAAACTACGTCACCTGCCTGGATCTTGGCGCATGGGGCGCGGTGTATACCGAAGGTTGGGATCAGCAAGTGAAACTGACCCGCGCAGAGGCGAAGAAGTTAAAACTGTCGATCGTCAGCGAGCTGATTTATCCGCCGAAGGCTGATAAAGCGGTCGCGTTTGAGATTGCCGATCCGCTGGCACCGTTTGTGTAATCGGAATTGCCGGATGCGGCTAACAACCTTATCCGGCCTCTACACGCTACTTAACCATGAATTGACGGCGTTCCGGCGTAAATATCAAACCGGTGTCCTTTGGTCACCACTGCGTTGGGAGTTGCGACATCTGCAAGCGGTGGGGCGTAATCCGGGCGCTTCACCACCACGCGTTTGGTGGCAAGCTGGCGAGCAGGCTCCAGCAGGCCATCAGCGTCTAAATCCGGGCCCACCAGCGACTGAAACACGCGCATCTCTTTTTTGACCAGCGCGCTTTTCTGCTTATGCGGGAACATCGGGTCAAGATACACCACCTGCGGACGTGGAGTGATATCGGTTAGCGCCGTCAGACTGGATGCGTGGATCAACTGCAACCGTTCCTGCAGCCATGGACCAATCTCGGCATCGGCATAGCCACGCGTTAGACCATCGTCGAGCAGCGCCGCAACAACCGGATTGCGCTCCAGCATCCGCACACGACAGCCAACAGATGCCAGCACAAAAGCATCACGTCCCAGCCCCGCCGTGGCATCCACCACATCCGGCAAATAATCACCTTTAATGCCGACCGCCTTTGCCACCGCTTCGCCGCGTCCCCCGCCAAATTTGCGCCGATGGGCCATCGCCCCACCGACAAAATCCACGAAGATGCCGCCAAGTTTTGGCTCATCACGTTTGCGCAGCTCCAGATGCGACGTCGTCATCACCAGCGCCATCAGATTGTCTTCATCCTGCTCCAGTCCCCAGCGGGTAGCCAGAACAGATAAGGCGCCGTTTCCGGCGCCCGTCTCATCAATTAAGCAGATCTTCACTTACGCTTTAATACCATAGTGTTCAAGCATCGCATCCAGCTCCGGCTCGCGGCCACGGAAGCGTTTGAACAGCTCCATCGGTTCTTCAGAGCCGCCACGAGTCAGAATATTATCGAGGAACGACTGACCGGTTTCACGGTTGAAGATCCCCTCCTCTTCAAAACGAGAGAAAGCATCTGCTGCCAGCACGTCTGCCCACAGATAGCTGTAGTAGCCCGCCGCATAACCACCCGCGAAAATATGACTGAAGGCGTGCGGGAAACGACCCCAGGCAGGCCCCGGAACAACGGCAACCTGCTTTTTGATCTCTGCCAGGGTTTCGAGAATTTTCGCCCCTTGCTGCGGATTAAACTCGGCGTGCAGGCGGAAATCGAACAAACCGAACTCCAGTTGGCGCAGAATGAACAACGCCGCCTGGTAGTTTTTCGCCGCCAGCATTTTATCCAGCAGCTCTTTCGGCAGCGGTTCGCCGGTTTCATAATGGCCGGAGATAAACGCCAGCGCTTCCGGCTCCCAACACCAGTTTTCCATAAACTGGCTCGGCAGTTCGACCGCATCCCACGGCACACCGTTAATACCGGAAACACCTGCAGTTTCGATGCGGGTCAGCATATGGTGCAAGCCGTGACCGAACTCGTGGAACAGGGTAATCACTTCATCGTGAGTAAACAGCGCCGGTTTGCCATTAACCGGACGGTTGAAGTTACAGGTCAGGTAAGCGACCGGTTTTTGCAGCGTGCCGTCGGTTTTACGCATCTGGCCAACGCAGTCGTCCATCCACGCCCCGCCACGTTTGTTTTCACGCGCGTAGAGATCAAGATAGAAGCTGCCGCGTAGCTCATTGTTTTCGTCATACAGTTCGAAGAAGCGCACTTCCGGATGCCAGACATCGACGTCTGAGCGCTCTTTAGCGGTAATGCCGTAAATGCGCTTAACCACCTCGAACAGGCCGTTAACGGCTTTGTTTTCCGGGAAGTACGGGCGCAGTTGCTCATCGCTGATGCTGTAAAGGTGCTGCTTCTGCTTCTCGCTGTAGTACGCGATATCCCACGGTTGCAGCTCATCAACGCCAAATTCAGCTTTGGCAAAAGCACGCAACTGGGCCAGCTCTTTTTCACCCTGGGGACGCGCGCGTTTCGCGAGATCTGTCAGGAAGTCGAGCACCTGCTGCGGGTTTTCCGCCATTTTGGTGGCGAGTGATTTATAGGCGTAGCTGTCAAAACCCAACAGTTGAGCCAACTCGTGACGCAACGCGAGGATCTCTTCCATGATCGGGCTGTTGTCCCATTTACCCGCATTTGGCCCTTGGTCAGAAGCGCGGGTTACATAGGCGCGGTACATCTCTTCGCGCAACCCCTGGTTGTCACAGTAGGTCATCACCGGCAGGTAGCTCGGGATATCCAGCGTCAGCAAATATCCTTCCTGCTCTTTGGCTTCTGCCTGCGCTTTCGCGGCAGCCAGCGCACTTTCAGGCATTCCTGCCAGCGCTGTTTCGTCGGTAACAAGTTTCGTCCAGCCCATGGTGGCGTCGAGAACGTTGTTGCTGTACTGGTTGCCCAACTCAGACAGACGCGTGGCTATTTCGCCATAACGCTGCTGTTTTTCCTTCGGTAAACCGATACCAGAAAGCTCGAAATCACGCAGCGCGTTGTCGACAGCTTTTTTCTGTGCAGTATTCAGAGAGGCGTAATGAGCACCATCTCGCAAATCACGGTACGCTTTGTACAGACCTTCGTGTTGCCCAACCCAGGTGCTGTATTCGGACAACAGTGGTAGCGTCTGTTCGTAGGCTTCACGCAGTTCCGGGCTGTTTTTCACCGAGTTCAGATGGCTTACCGGAGAGAAGATACGCCCCAGTACATCGTCCACTTCCGCCAGTTTTTGGCAGAGATTTTCCCAGGTGTACGGTGCACCCTGCGCAACCACTCGCTCAACGTTTTCACGGCAATCATTCAGTGCCTTAGTCACTGCAGGCACAACATGCTCAGGCTGAATTTTGGAAAACGGCGGCAGTTCGAAGGGCGTCAGTAATGGATTTGTCATATGCACAGTCCTGGTTAAAAAAAGGAAACGAAACGCTCAGGCGTTTTCGCGGGATGACGACGCCAAAGCATCTTATCCGACCTACAGGTATCACCATTTGTAGACCGGATAAGGCGTCAGCCGCCTTCCGGCGCGTAATACTCAGTAGAATGGGGTTAAGTGTAGAGGATTTCAATGCCGGGCGTGGCGGAAAAACGCCCGCTGGCGCTTAGCGATCGGGCCTGCGGGTAATCTGTACCGTTCTACTGTAAACTGTGGCAAATCGTTTATTATATTACCTGGAATACGTTTACCCATGCTCAGTTATCGCCATAGCTATCACGCTGGCAACCACGCCGACGTCCTTAAACACACGGTTCAGAGTCTGATCATCGAGTCACTCAAAGAGAAAGAAAAACCGTTTCTCTATCTGGACACCCATGCTGGCGCTGGCCGTTATCAGCTGAGCGGTGAACATGCCGAGCGTACTGGCGAGTATCTGGAAGGCATCGCCCGTATCTGGCAACAGGACTCCCTCCCGGCTGAACTCGAACCCTATATTTCCGTCGTGCAACATTTCAACCGTAGTGGTCAGTTGCGCTATTACCCAGGATCTCCGCTGATTGCCCGCCAGTTGCTGCGCGAACAAGACAGCCTGCAATTAACTGAACTGCACCCGAGTGATTTTCCGCTGCTGCGCTCCGAATTCCAGAAAGACGAGCGTGCCCGCGTAGCCAAAGCTGACGGCTACCAGCAGTTAAAAGCAAAATTACCGCCGGTTTCCCGTCGCGGGTTGATCCTTATCGATCCACCGTACGAAATTAAAACCGACTATCAGGCCGTGGTTACCGGCATCAATGAAGGCTATAAGCGTTTCGCAACCGGCACCTATGCACTGTGGTATCCAGTGGTCCTGCGCCAGCAAATCAAGCGTATGGTGCACGATCTGGAAGCCACCGGCATCCGCCGCATCCTGCAGATTGAACTGGCGGTTCTCCCGGACAGCGATCGGCGCGGTATGACGGCTTCCGGCATGATTGTGATTAACCCGCCGTGGAAGCTGGAGCAGCAGATGAACAGCGTGCTACCGTGGCTGCACAGCAAACTGGTTCCGGCAGGAACCGGGCATACTTCGGTAAGCTGGATCGTGCCGGAGTAATCGCAGCCATCGGTGGAACCTTTCGATTTCAGGTATACAATCGCGAATATTTTGGCGGATGGCGAAACGCTTCTCCGCCCTACAATGAACATGAAGGAGCGGTCATGACCAAACACTATGATTACATCGCTATCGGCGGCGGCAGCGGCGGAATTGCCTCCATTAACCGCGCGGCAATGTACGGCCAAAAATGCGCATTGATTGAAGCCAAAGAACTGGGCGGCACCTGCGTCAACGTTGGCTGTGTACCGAAGAAAGTGATGTGGCATGCTGCTCAAATCCGGGAAGCGATCCATATGTATGGCCCGGACTACGGTTTCGATACCACCATCAACAAATTCGACTGGGACAAACTGATCGCCAGCCGCACCGCTTATATCGACCGTATTCACACCTCTTACGACAACGTGCTGGGTAAAAATAACGTTGATGTGATCAAAGGCTTCGCCCGCTTCGTTGATGCTAAAACCATTGAAGTAAACGGTGAAACCATCACTGCCGACCATATTTTGATTGCAACCGGTGGTCGCCCGAGCCACCCGAATATTCCCGGTGTGGAATACGGCATTGATTCAGATGGCTTCTTTGAACTGCCAGCCCTGCCGAAGCGCGTTGCGGTTGTCGGTGCGGGTTACATCGCCGTTGAGCTGGCTGGCGTAATTAACGGCCTGGGTGCAGAAACACACCTGTTCGTGCGTAAACATGCGCCGTTGCGCAGTTTTGACCCGATGATTGTTGAAACCCTGGTTGAAGTGATGAACGCCGAAGGCCCGACTCTGCATACGCATGCCATCCCGAAAGCAGTGGTTAAAAACGCAGACGGCAGCCTGACCCTGGAGCTAGAAGATGGTCGCAGCGAAACTGTGGATTGTCTGATTTGGGCAATCGGTCGCGAACCGGCAACCGATAATTTAAACCTGGCGGCAACAGGCGTGAAAACCAATGAAAAAGGTTATATCGTCGTTGATAAATTCCAGAATACTAACGTAAAAGGCATTTACGCTGTCGGTGATAACACGGGTGCCGTTGAACTGACACCTGTTGCCGTTGCCGCAGGTCGCCGTCTGTCCGAACGTCTGTTTAACAACAAACCGGACGAACATCTGGACTACAGCAACATCCCGACCGTGGTCTTCAGCCACCCGCCGATTGGTACTGTAGGCTTGACCGAACAGCAGGCTCGCGAACAGCATGGCGATGACCAGGTAAAAGTGTATAAATCATCGTTTACCGCGATGTACACCGCGGTGACAACTCATCGTCAGCCGTGCCGTATGAAGCTGGTTTGTGTAGGGCCGGAAGAGAAGATTGTCGGTATCCACGGCATCGGCTTTGGTATGGATGAAATGTTGCAGGGCTTCGCGGTCGCACTGAAAATGGGCGCAACCAAGAAAGACTTCGACAATACCGTTGCAATACACCCGACCGCAGCGGAAGAGTTTGTCACGATGCGTTAATATTGAAAACGCAGCTATACATGTTCTCAGCTCTGGAAAACTGGTTGTAAAAGGCCAGTTTTCCTTACTGAATAGTGTGTATATGTAAGCCCCCAGAATCATTGGGCCATTCACATTTGAAAGATCCATTCTCTATCAGTCATGACAAGGCGATATGACTGGCCGCAATGTATTCTGAAAGAAATAAAGTGTGAATGCTTACGTTCTCGATGCCTACAGTTTTAATAAGAGCCCGGTGATGACTGTGAGCGGCCTGGTGTGAAATACTGCGTGCTCTTACCCAGCGCATATAACGCTCCAGCCCCGCCGCAGCCATGCTCATACGCGCACGACCTGACAGCGTAGTATTTTCCGGGCAACTCCTGCTGAAATATCTGGCAACCTGCGCCGATCGCTCACGAAAACTTTTCGCTGATATTCTGGCGGGCCAGAAACAGGGCAACAATTTCGTTCCACTGCGGTAACGCAAACCGGGCAGAAAAAAAATAAGGTTGCAGTTCGTCTGCTTCAAATAACAGCACAGACGGCGATGCAACACCCTGTTCCGGACGAAAATATAGCAATCGCCACTACTGATCCCTGGGTTCTGATTTAGCAGTTCCTCAGGAGAAACAATGATTGCTTGCTGATGCTTTATTAACGCAGCAGCACCAAGCGCGAAATACTGATTATCTGAAATAATATATACAGCCTTCATTTTGAACATCCTATAAAAAAGCCGTCAACTACAGACTTGAGAACTATTTCGCAACTACCGTAATCTGGTAACGATAAAAAATTATAAGTAATAAAAATGAAACGCTTTTATATATTACAGGATATCTTCCACCCCAAATATAAGCTATATAATAATCAGGTCATGGTATAAAAAGACAACAAATAACAATTTATAAACAAATACATATAATCCGACGTAGCGGTATTTTTTCTTATTTCTGTACGTCTTCATCGTTTAAAATAAGTGTTACAAATAATTCGGGGCCGAGAGTATTGAAGATGAACCGAAAAATATACAGTTTTATTGATGTATGAGATGGTAGGCTTGTTGAAGTGTCGTCGAGTTGGCAGTCGCCAGAAATGAATTCGTTCCCCTACTGACCGTCGAATAGTAACAGTGACATGCGTCGGCGTTACGCTTACCAGGCCTAAAAGTCACGGCAATCAGTAGGCCGGATAGGGCATCAGCCGCCATCCGGCATTGTATTGATTACTTACTCTGCATATACGGCGTATAAACCCCGTTAAGGCTTTCAAGGAACGCAACGATATCGTCGATATCTTCCTGCGGGAGTTCTTTGCCAACCTGATAGCGCAGCATCAGTTTGACAGCACCATCGAGCGTTGGAACATCACCCCGGTGGAAATAAGGTGCCGTCAGTGCAACGTTACGCAATCCCGGTACTTTCTGGCGCAGTTTGTCACGTAATTCATTGGTAACATTCATACGGCCAATATCAGCGGCTGTCACTTCACCGAAATTAAAGTCCTTTTTCAAACCCAATGGTTCAAATGAACGTCCACCCAGAATAATACCGCCATGACAGGTCGCGCACTTGTTATCCTTAAACAACTGATAACCATGCTTTTGCTGGGCAGTTAACGCCGCTTCATCACCGCGTAACCACTTATCGAATGGCGAATTTGGCGTAATCAGCGTTTTCTCAAACTCAGCAATGGCATCGGTAATATTATCGCCGCTGAATCCCTGGGGGTAGACCGCGGTAAACTCTTGTTTCAGTAGCGGATCTTTATCCAGTTTCTGGATAATTTCATCCCAGGATTTCGATGCCATTTCAATCGGGTTCAACGGTGGACCGCCCGCCTGAGCCTGCAATGTCGGCGCACGACCATCCCAGAATTGTTCAACGTTAAAGACCGAGTTAAATACCGTCGGCGCATTAATAGGACCGACTGCACCACCCACACCAATTGACGTTTTTCTGCCATCCACGCCGCCCGCATTCAGGGCATGGCAGTGGGCACAAGAGATCGTACTGTCTCCGGATATACGCGGATCATGATAAAGCGTAAATCCAAGGGCCACTTTTTGGGCGTCAGTCGGGATGCTTTCCGGTATCGGCTGAACAGGTTCATTACGATGTTGAGGTGCGGTATCACGACTGGCGTAGTACTGCTCACGTTGTTTCGCGATCCAGCCAAGGATCTCTTCGCGCTCCGCATCACTCACCTTACCGGCCCAGTGCAGCGCGGTGTAGCGCGTCGGCGGCATGGTGTCATACTGCATTACCCATTCGATTTTATTCAGATCGCTTTGAGAGACTGGTTTATCCGCGACCAGCGCAGCACGAACAGCTTCAAGATTGAAAGATTTATATCCCAGTTGGATGTCGTAATTCATCAACTGTTTAGCGACAGGAAAAGAAGAATAAAAAGGCAATTCTGCCGAAGGCGTGTGGCAATAATCGCATCCTTTTTCGCGTAAAAAACCTAAAACTTTATTATTGGCTTCCAGTGTAGAGGCCTGAACATCAGCCTGTTTACTTCGTTGATTATCGTGGTACCACACATAACCGGATAATCCAAAATAACCGATCACGATGCCTGCTATAGCAATCGCGGTAAGACGGGTAATGATTTTCATTATTTTACCCTCACCGTTGTGAGTTATTGTGACCCAGAAAATTAAAATAATTAATGCGCAGTCTTTGTCAGACCTGACCATCATAGGAAATGAGGGGGATATTATTTTGATAAGTATCAATCAATTACATGGAGCAGAACTATCAATAGAATAGCCTGTGCCTATTATAAGCAGGAGCCACTACGTATTTCTGTTCACATATCGTTGCAATCGAATGTTCCGAAAATGAAATATATCTATTTTCGCATAATTAAAAATTACCCATTGTTATCATTGAGATACATTTATTCATTGATTCCTGAAAACCATAAAAGTGTGATTGAGCGCACGCTTTATCCATCAAATACCGAAGCGAATGTCTACGCTTAACAGACAGCCGGGCAATAGCCTTACCCTTTCCACATCCACCGGAGGTCTTTCTCATTATGCTCAACCAGAAACTATCCCACGCCCCTTCAGAAGAACTCACGATCGATGTCGATCTGCTTTATGAAATGGATCCGTGCGAGTTAAAGCTGGATGAAATGATTGAGGCAGAGCCCGAGCCAGAGATGATTGAAGGGCTACCCGCCTCTGATGCCCTGACGCCAGCCGATCGCTACCTTGAACTGTTTGAGCACGTCCAGTCGTCAAAACTGTTTGCCGACAGTAAAACATTCCCCGACTGCGCGCCCAAAATGGATCCGCTGGATATTCTTATCCGCTATCGCAAAGTCAGACGACATCGTGACTTTGATCTGAAACGCTTCGTCGAGAACCATTTCTGGCTACCGGAAACGCCCTCCAGTGAATACGTTTCCGACCCGGATAGCTCGCTGAAAGAGCATATCGACCAACTGTGGCCAGTACTAACGCGCGAGCCGCAGGATCACATTCCCTGGTCTTCGCTGCTGGCGTTGCCACAGTCGTATATTGTACCAGGCGGACGGTTTAGCGAAACCTACTATTGGGACTCCTACTTCACCATGCTGGGCCTGGCGGAGAGCGGCCGGGAAGATCTTCTGAAGTGTATGGCGGATAACTTTGCCTGGTTGATTGAAAACTATGGCCACATCCCAAACGGTAATCGCACTTACTATCTGAGTCGCTCTCAACCGCCGGTATTTGCGCTGATGGTGGAATTGTTTGAAGAGGATGGCGTGCGCGGTGCGCGTCGTTACCTGGATCACCTAAAAATGGAGTATGCGTTCTGGATGGATGGTGCCGACTCCCTGGTACTAAACCAGGCCTACCGCCACGTCATCAGAATGCCGGACGGTTCATTGCTCAACCGTTACTGGGACGATCGCGATACTCCTCGCGATGAATCCTGGCTCGAAGACGTAGAGACCGCCAAACATTCAGGTCGTCCCCCCAATGAGGTCTACCGAGATCTGCGTGCTGGCGCTGCCTCCGGTTGGGATTACTCCTCACGCTGGCTTCGCGATGCAGGTCGCCTTGCCAGTATACGCACCACCCAGTTCATCCCTATTGACCTGAACGCATTCCTGTACAAGCTGGAAAGTACCATTGCCAATATTTCCGCGCTAAAAGGCGATCGAGAAACCGAAGCGTTGTTCCGTCAGAAAGCGGGTGACCGCCGTACCGCCGTGAACCGCTATTTGTGGGACGATGAAAATGGCTGTTATCGTGATTACGACTGGCGCCGCGAACAAATGGCTCTCTTTTCTGCAGCCAGTATTGTGCCACTGTATGTAGGTATGGCGACCCATGAGCAAGCCGACCGACTCGCCAACGCAGTGCGTAGCCGCCTGCTAACACCCGGTGGAATTATGGCGACGGAATATGAAACTGGCGAGCAGTGGGATAAACCTAATGGCTGGGCGCCGTTGCAGTGGATGGCAATTCAGGGGTTCAAACTGTATGGTGATGACCACCTGGGGGATGAAATCGCCCGCAACTGGCTGAAAACAGTTAATATTTTTTACCAGGAGCATCACAAACTCATCGAGAAATACCACATCGCGGACGGCACGCCGCGAGAAGGCGGCGGCGGGGAATATCCGTTACAGGATGGCTTTGGCTGGACCAATGGCGTGGTCCGTCGCTTAATCGGCCTGTATGGGGAACCATAATCGCCTTACTGCCTGATAATGCAATACTTGTCAGGCAGTTAGTTAATCGCATCATAAAGCGCTGCGTGAATTTTCTGCCATTTTTTGTTCTCTGCGCTTGGCTCTGCGGCCACACGCAACTGAGCTTGTTCGGCGTTATATTGTTGACGTGCGACAACGTCCGGTACCGAGCAAAAACTTTTTAAATAGCTTTTATGCAGCGACGTTAAGGATGCTCCATTCGACATTGCGTGGCTTAGCGTACTCATAAACTGCTGACAAGGTTTAGCCTCATCCATCTGCGAGGGATAACGTAACAGCAGTTTCAGCACATCGGTATTGCCTGTCGAGAACGCCTGCTCCGTCCATGCCAGTTTCCAGTCCATACCGCCCTGCAAAAACAGTGACGTGACGCGAGTATCGTTGCGATCGATGGCAGCCCGCATATTGAATGAATCCCAGGAGATCCCCATTCGGGTCACCGTTTCCCGGGCGGAAGGCGCATCACGCCGCGGTTCTTCCTGCACAATTTCAACGGACTTCCCGGCGGACGCAAGCGGAGCAGGTGTACTGAAGAGCCAGAATGCCCCCAGCGATATCACCAGCACCATCACACCAACAGCAACCCACAGCATGCCCGAAATGAGCTGTTCACGTTCTTCTGCCGTACGCTTTGCCCGTTTATCTGGCGGATCGATACTGTCGGCGATTTCCTGTTTATCTCCCCCGGCCTGCTCATCTTTTTGCCTTGCCGTTTCCCAGAACTGGCGGACGAGGTCCTCATCTGATTCCAGATACGACGAGGGATTAGTACGGATACGCCGCTCTTCAAACGCCCGCTGCACAGGGTGCGTAATTTGCCCGTACTGGTGATTTAACAGCATCAATTGTACTGATGTCAGCGGCTGCTGAGCGATAACGCGGTTTCGTGCCTGACGGCAGTCATCCAGAAACATACGCAGCGTTAAGCGCGGTTCGACAAACAGTGTGAGCACCGAAGTATCATTAAAAATCTGGGTAAAGTGACGAACAAACAGCTTCTTATCAACAACCATCAGCGCCAGTTCGCTAAACATCATACCGTCCAGCGCATCACGCCCTTCACCCAGCTTTAGCCAGCGGCGCAGACGATCGGCGCCAAAATGCTGTTTCAGAAAACTGTTTAGCGGGTGTTGATCCGGCCATACCCGGGCGACGAGGGATTTTAGCGTTAACTCTATTGCACGTAGCTGGCGCTGGGCCTTTACCTGTGCGTCCTGACTCCCTGTGTCAAACTCGGTTTGATAGTTCAGCAGCGGCTGCTGCTGGCGCAAATGTTCCAGGGAGGCCACAAAGCGCAGCGCAGAAATCAGCTGATTTTCACTGACATCCTGACCACTTTCATACTGAGGCACATTCTGTTGAAGATGGCGCAATCGCAGGGTGAACTGGCTCAGTTGCGCATCATTCATCTGAAGCCGTCTGGCCACAATCCCCCAACCGCCTAAATTCAGCCGGGCCTGATCGAGTTGCTCCAGAAACCAGCGTGGATCCTTGCCCTCAGCGACGTGTACGCCTAACAGCAGTAAGATTTCCACCGATGCCTGGCGGATGATCCCCAAACAGTGTTCAAATGGCGTACATGTCGCCTGTAACGCGCTATTGGTCATTATCATCCCTAAAAGAGCCGCGAAAATGCGACTTCACAATGTATTTATTTATCTTTTTATAAAGCGGCACTCCACAGATGTGTGCCGTTGTAGACTAAAACATATTCATATACCAAATAGATACGTTTTACAGTGATAACCGCGTAATCGTTGAAAATTATTCAGGAGATAAGCCTGTGCCGGTATTAAAAACATCACGTCTTACCTGTCGCCCACTGGATCAAGGCGATTGGGCGTTCTTTTTAAAATTACAGCAAAACCCTGATGTGATGCGATTTGTCTCCGACGCACGCACTGAAGAAGATGTGCTGACGGTATTCAACTCACGTTTACCCGAGTGGTCTCCAGGAAGCCCACACTGGCTATGTCTGGTGGTTTGCGACAACGACACAGGGTTACCGCTTGGCGTCACTGGATATATTCATGAAAACAATGAATGTGCCGAAGTCGGTTTTTTGTTCGCGCCAGAAGCACAAGGTAAAGGATATGGCGCAGAATCCCTGCGTGCCATCTGCGACTTCGCGTTTACAATTGGAGGCCTACGCCGGTTGACGGCCTGCGTCACCGCAGGCAACCATGCTTCACGACATGTGCTGGAAAAGGTGGGATTCATTCATGAAGGCACGCTACGCGAAAGTTACTGGCTGCATCAAACCTGGCATGACGACTGGATTTTCGGCTTGTTAAAGCGTGAATACCTCTCACCAATGCCATAAGGCGTTTTACTGAAAAAACCGGCTGAATGGCAACTACTATAGCGAGCAGTTCTCTTTAGAATGATGATCTTTACATGAAGAGAGATCGGTATGCAGCTCCATTCAGCACATTTTACGCCGACCTGTATCGCATTTATTAAACAATGGCAGGGTCTGTCACTGGAAAAGTATCAGGACAAAAAGGGTATATGGGTCATTGGTTACGGGCATGAAATCACTGCAGATGAATACTTCGATAAACCTATTTCAGTCATGCAGGCAGATAAACTGCTGCTCGATGATTTGTATGCCTGCGAGGCATTAATACGGACGAAGTTGCCACAACTTAACGATCTGTTTCAGCAGGAAGCGCTTATTGCGTGGATACTCAGCATTGGGATGAAGCAATTTTGTACTTCAGAAATGGGGTCGCTCATATTTCACAGCCAGACACTTTCTGACTGTGAAATAAGTACCCGTTAGTATGATTCGTTTAACATCATTGCTGCCTGAGTACGGTTTTTTACCTCCAGCCGCTGATAAAGCGATTCAAGATGTGCTTTTACCGTCCCGGTACTGATATTTAACGCCCGACCAATTTGTTTATTAGATTCTCCGGCTGCCAGCATAGTCAGGATCTCTCGCTGACGTGCGCTTAACGCTTTTATATTCTGGTTACCGTTCTCTGATACCGCTAAGTAATCTCTGGGTAAAAACATCATACCCATCGCTACACTGTTGATCGCCAGCGTGAACGTTTCCGCGTCAGAATCGCGCGGGACAACCGCCAGTACGTTTAACTGAGTGACTTCCTGCAGCCATTTTTTTCGGCAATCTGTTGCCGTTATCAACACTTTTACCGCCGAAAATAGCTCCGCTATTCGCTGCAGTATTCCACGGCAGAATTCGCCATCAAGATCGCCGTCAAGCATCACCAGCGCATCAGGATTTTCTTCCAGTTTTCGCCAAAGGTCATCTGCCTGACTGACACCCTGAACATCCACTCCTGGAATACGTTGTTGTAAACTTACATTCATTCCATGAATAAATATTGACTGCCTGTCAAACATTATTACCTGCATTATTTCTCTCCGTCCAAATAAGATATTAGCCTTAACACGCGAAGGGTATTACCTACGGGGTAAAATAAGAACTCACCATTTGGCAGAGGCCATTCTACCGATGACAGGATAGGAAAGAAGCAGAAATTATAAATAGTTACAGCTCACAAAAAAGGATTACATAAAGCGTTTAAAATTACGTCAAAGCTTAAGGAACTTCTTATTTTTAGCGTTCAAAAATACCTTTGCAAATATTAATTTCTAAGAGTCTATAACGTTGGCTAAAAATAAGGAACCACGGATGATCGGAGAATATGTTACAAAACACAATATAGCATTAAGTGCTTACTCAGCAGGTACCGCGACCTACTGAATAAGCACCCTGCAGATTTACAGGAACATCCCGCCAGATACCTCGATACGCTGCGCTGTCATCCAGGCCAGGTCATCGCTGAGTAGTGCAGCAATGGCATCACCAATATCATCCGGTAATCCGACACGCCCCAGCGCCGTTTGCGAGGCGATATAGGCATTCAGCTGTGCATTGTCCCGTACGTTCCCACCGCTAAAATCAGTTTCTATCGCCCCTGGAGCAATAATATTTGCAGTAATCCCGCGCTCACCTAGCTCTTTGGCCTGGTAACGGGTTAACACTTCCATCGCCCCTTTCATGGCAGCATATGCACTGTAGCCAGGCAGGGCAAAACGCGATAATCCGGTCGAGACATTGAGGATCCTGCCCCCCTTTTTCATCAGCGGTAAAAGGCTCTGCGTCAGGAAAAAAGGCCCTTTAAAATGGATGTTCAAAAGTTGGTCAAATTGCGCTTCGGTGAATGCCGAATACGGCGCGTTAATGCCGATCCCGGCATTGTTCAATAAATAATCAAACCCATCGCTTTGCCACTGCGTCTGTAATGCTTCCTGCATCTGTTCAACAAACAGAGGGAAAGCGGAAATATCTCCGACATTCAACGACAATGCTGCTGCTTTGCCACCAGATTGCCTGATTTCATGCACAACCTGCTGCGCTTCTTTTTCATTGCTGTTCCACGTCAGAATAATACCAATTCCTTTGTTCGCCAGCTTCAGCGCCGCGTTTTTACCGAGTCCACGACCGCCACCGGTCACCAATGCGATACGTTGCGTCATAAGAAACCTCATTTCAGGTGTTGTGAAGATTGAGACAGAGCTTATTAGGTGTTAAAAAAACAATAAATATCGCTGATTACGCATTACTGTTTCATCCAGAACAACAATAAGGTATGGCAATGGATAAAATTCACGCAATGCAGTTGTTCATCCGCGTCGCAGAACTGGAAAGCTTTTCTCGCGCAGCGGAAACGCTCGGACTCCCTAAAGGTAGCGTATCGCGCCAGATACAGGCCCTGGAAAACTCGCTGGGTACGCAGCTTCTTCACCGCACCACCCGACGCGTACAGCTTACCCAGGACGGTATGATCTATTACGAACGTGCTAAAGATCTGCTGAGCAATCTGGATGAACTGGACGGGTTATTTCATCACGATCCGGCCAGCATCAGCGGTAAGCTGCGGGTTGATATGCCGGTTGGCGTCGCAAAGAATCTGGTAATACCCCGCCTGCCGGATTTTTTACATCAATACCCAGGTCTTGAAATTGAACTGAGCAGCAGCGATCGCCTGGTAGATTTGATTCGTGAACGTTTCGACTGTGTGGTGCGTGTTGGTACGTTAAAAGATTCCGGGCTAATTGCTCGC
Organism: Citrobacter sp. Marseille-Q5395; assembly: GCF_947057495.1. Lineage (NCBI taxonomy): Bacteria > Pseudomonadati > Pseudomonadota > Gammaproteobacteria > Enterobacterales > Enterobacteriaceae > Citrobacter > Citrobacter sp. Marseille-Q5395. The sequence continues at coordinate 179,640 of NZ_CAMSEL010000005.1, forward strand.
CCGCTGGGAAAACTAACGCAGGTTAACTGTGCCAGCCCACAATACCTGGCCCGTTTTGGCTATCCGGAAAGTCTGGAAGATTTGGCTTCACATGCGGTGGTGCATTACTCAGTGAATTTAGGCTCGCGTTCACAGGGTTTCGAGGTGGCGACAGAAAACGGCACAGAATGGGTGAAAACCGGCGGCATGCTGACGGTGAATAGCACCGAAACATACCATGCGGCATGCCTTGCCGGGTTAGGCATTATTCAGGTACCACGCATAGGTGTACGTGAGGCATTACGCGCCAGAACGCTGGTCGAAGTGTTGCCGCAGTATCGCCCAGAGCCTATGCCGGTTTCTTTATTGTATCCGCACCGTCGCAATCTCTCCCGTCGGGTACATCTGTTTATGGAATGGTTAACCGGCGTGATGAAAGACTATGTGGATTAGTCTGTTAGACCGATTTTCGGGATTCTGGCTTGAGCAGGCTATAATGACTCGAGTGCACAAAATAAGGACTACCGACCGGATGACGCAGGAACACGATGCAAAACACCCTACGCATACACAAGAACCAACTCCCACAACGCCTGAGAGCAACGCGAAGGCGAACCAGGCTCTGAAAACGGCCATAACCCTGGCGGAAAAGGTCCAGCGCCAACCTGTTATCGCCCACCTCATCCGCGCCACGGAGCGTTTTAATGACCGAATGGGGAATCAGTTTGGCGCAGCCATCACCTATTTCTCGTTCCTGTCGATGATTCCCATCCTGATGGTGTCGTTTGCCGCTGCCGGTTTTATTCTCGCGTCACATCCCACGTTGTTGCAGGATATCTTCAATAAAATCCTGATGAACGTCAGCGATCCTACCCTTGCGTCCACGCTGAAAAACACCATCAATACCGCCGTTCAACAACGTACCACCGTCGGTTTGGTGGGGCTTGGGATCGCGCTCTATTCCGGTATTAACTGGATGGGAAATCTACGTGAAGCTATTCGCGCCCAGTCGCGGGATGTCTGGGAGCGCACACCGCAGGATCAGGAAAAAATCTGGATAAAATACCTGCGCGATTTTGTCTCATTGATTGGTTTGCTGATTGCGCTGATCGTTACCCTCTCCATTACGTCTATCGCCGGTTCCGCTCAGCAGATGATTATCTCTGCACTTTATCTCGACGGTATCGAATGGCTGAAGCCAGCCTGGCGACTGATCGGCCTGGCTATCTCAATTTTTGCCAACTATTTGTTGTTCTTCTGGATATTCTGGCGATTGCCGCGCCACCGTCCGCGTAAGAGAGCGCTTATTCGCGGCACATTTATTGCGGCGCTTGGGTTTGAAGCGATTAAAATTATTATGACGTATATGCTGCCGTCGCTGGTGCAATCACCATCAGGTGCGGCGTTTGGCTCCGTGCTAGGGCTGATGGCATTCTTCTATTTCTTCGCCCGCCTGACCTTATTCTGCGCGGCCTGGATAGCAACAGCTGAATACAAAGATGACCCGCGCATGCCGGGGAAAACTCACCGCTAATTCTCATCCCAACAGCGGATTCGTGAGCCGCCTCCGGCTTACGTTCCGCAAGGATCTGTAGGCCAGATAAGATACCTGTATCTTCATCCGGTACTCTTTTCAGAATATAAATCCAGTACGTAACTTTTATTTAACCAAAAACCAGTTTTATTATCCAAGTTTTAAATTATGTGAAGCATTTCATGGAAGAGAAATCTTCAGCCTAAAAATTATCCCCTTTTTGACATATTTTTGACCAGACTCAACGCTTGTTACAGATTGAAATGTCTCTTTTGCTGTGCGTAATATGACCTTTCGTTCGACCAAAAATAAGAAAATATTATGCAAGCAACAGCCACAACGCTCGACAATGAACAGGAACACACGCCGGTCAACTCGCGCAATAAAGTCGTCGTCGCCTCACTTATTGGCACTGCCATTGAGTTCTTTGACTTCTATATATACGCGACCGCTGCAGTGATCGTGTTCCCCCATATCTTCTTCCCGCAGGGCGACCCAGCAGCGGCAACGCTTCAGTCTCTCGCGACCTTTGCCATCGCCTTTGTCGCACGGCCAATTGGTTCTGCCGTGTTCGGACATTTCGGTGACCGCGTAGGGCGCAAAGTGACACTGGTTGCGTCACTGCTCACCATGGGGATTTCTACGGTCGTCATTGGTCTGCTGCCGGGTTATGAAACTATCGGTATTTTTGCACCACTACTGCTGGCACTGGCACGTTTTGGTCAGGGTTTGGGACTTGGTGGCGAATGGGGCGGCGCAGCGTTGCTGGCAACGGAAAACGCCCCTCCGCGTAAACGCGCGTTGTACGGCTCGTTCCCACAGCTGGGCGCACCTATCGGCTTCTTCTTTGCCAACGGCACGTTCCTGTTGCTCTCCTGGCTGCTTACCGATGAGCAGTTTATGAGCTGGGGCTGGCGCATACCGTTTATCTTTTCTGCTGTGCTGGTGATCATCGGCCTGTACGTTCGTGTTTCGCTGCATGAGTCGCCAGTTTTCGCTAAAGTGGCTGCGGCGAAAAAGCAGGTTAAAATCCCGCTGGGTACCTTGCTGACAAAACATGTACGCGTAACGATCCTCGGTACGTTTATCATGCTGGCAACCTATACACTGTTCTATATCATGACCGTCTATTCAATGACGTTCAGTACCGCAGCTGCCCCGGTGGGTCTTGGCTTGCCGCGTAATGAAGTGTTGTGGATGTTGATGATGGCGGTGATTGGCTTTGGCGTAATGGTTCCCGTGGCGGGACTGTTGGCCGACGCGTTTGGTCGTCGCAAGAGTATGCTTATCATCACGACGCTTATCATTTTGTTCGCGCTGTTCGCCTTTAAACCGTTGCTGGGTTCCGGCAATCCGGCGCTGGTGTTCGCTTTCTTGTTGCTGGGGTTAAGCCTGATGGGGCTGACATTCGGCCCGATGGGCGCGCTGCTACCAGAGCTCTTCCCGACCGAGGTTCGCTACACTGGCGCATCATTTTCGTATAACGTTTCGTCAATCCTTGGGGCTTCCGTTGCTCCGTATATTGCCGCCTGGTTGCAGGGAAACTATGGTCTGCCAGCGGTCGGCATTTACCTGGCGTCAATGGCGACATTAACGCTGATAGCACTGTTGTTAACCCACGAAACACGCCACCAGTCGTTATAATTTGCTTGCCGGATAGCGGTGCTATCCGGCAATTCTCTTCTGCAATCACTTCTTCATCTGCGACAAAATAGTTCTGCACTGGTTGGCCTCACCTTCAGAGGGTGAAATCAGCGCCAGCAGGGCAGCCGCAGGTGTGACTAAGGTTGCCAGCGCTGCGGCAACCGCGCCACGCGCAATCAGCGGCCCGGCTTTCACCCCTGCCTGTGGATCCTTGAATGTCCCGCGAACATACAGCGGTGAACGCAGGGTGATAATACGGATACCTTTACTCTCGGGATCAATGGTTAAATCCAGCTGTTCAGAGGCAAAGCTCGCGGTTCCGGTCACATTGATGACCGCATTTTCGGTATCGAACGCAAAAATCTGCGGACGCGCAACACCATTGACGATATCCAGATTCGCCGCCGCACAGTTCACCCGGACCTCGTCATCACCGAATATCTGCCCGACAATATAGTTACCCAGATTCAGTCCAACAATCTCCATCAGATTTCGACTGATAAGACCATCATTCATCAGCAGCTTCAGATTGCCATTACTATTACCAAGCAGTGCCGCCACTGAATTCCCGCTACCGCTAAATCTGGCGTCTCCGTTCATTTCGCCCAACGTTTTCTGCATCAGTTCCACATCCGGCATTAGCTCTTTCAGCTTCAGGCGGCGAGCCTGTATATCCGCACTTCCTTGCATCGGCTTTTTATTCCCTTGCAAATGGATGCTTGAAACAATGCTGCCCCCCGCCAGACCAAATTTCAGCGGCTGCAACCGCAAGTCGGCATTTTTCAGGATGATATGAGTGGAGAGATCGCTGATGGGCAGGCTACTGCCGTGCTCAATACGTCGTCCTTTAAAACGCACGTCAGCGTCCATCACGTTCCATTTATCGGTTTCGAAGCGGTCGTATGGCAACACTTTACCCGCAGGCTGAACGCTTTTTTCACCTTTGCGTTGTTCAGATTTTTTCGCCCGCTCCGCACCTTTCCCGGAGTCCACGCCAATCAGTGGTCCCAAATCAGCTAACCGCAACTGGCGCGACTCAACATCGCCTTCCAGCTTCGGACGCGGCTTACCAGTGGTATAGGCGAGCGTGCCGTGAATATCGCTGTCGCCAATGCGGCCATTAAAATCACGATAATTAAAAACTGAAGATTTGCCGGTATCGATTTTTGCCACCAAGCGCCCGTCAGTTTCAAATGGTGGGGTGTCCGGCAGAAGTACCCCCGTCAAATCGTACAAATCCCCTAATGAATCACCTGAGAATTTAAGCTGGAGATCCACGCCCCCCATCTTCATCGGATCCTTCACCGTCCCTGTAAACGCCACACGCGTGTTACTCGAACGGAAATCGGCCTGTACCGGGAAAGGCGTACCTTCCCCCCGTAATGCCAGCATTCCACCTATTTTCCCTGTGCCGGTTAGCGGTTCGCCGTTATATCGCCCTTGCGCTTTCAGACCAAAAACGTAGTCTCCGACGCTGACGCTACTCTCTTTTCTTTTCGTTCCGGTCACTTCACTAAAGGGAAGCGGCTTGCCCAACGGATCGACCAGAATTTCAATCTCAGAGCGAGTCACCTTATCGTTGATGGCTATGCGCCCCTGATCGAACAGAATGTTATCCAGACGAAAAGACCAGGCAGACGGCGAAGTATTGGGTTCGCGATTGTCATCTCCCGCCAGGGTAAAGGTCCAGTTGTTGTTTTTCTCCGACAGGCGGATAAGTCGTGCATCCGGTTTCACCAGCTTGATCCACGGTAGCCAGATGGTTTTCGTCAACAAAGCCAATGGGGCAAGCGTCGCTTCAACACGGGGAAGATGTACCATCGTGACATCAGGAATATCTGGCGGGTTGCCGAGGATGATATCTTCAGCATGAACATGCGGCCACGGAATCCAGCTTCGCCAGCCGGTCTCCTGCTTCTGGCGCTCCCAGACAACGCCTAAATCCCCCCGAATGGCGAATGGTCGGTTAAGTTCAGTAGAGACTTTCTGGTTGATGGTCGGTTTGAGCCGGTTCCAGTCAAATGTCGCAATCACCATGATGAGTACGACGATCAACAACAAGAAAACCCCTGATACTATGGCGGTTATTTTGCCTGCTTTCGTCATATATTACGTCCTCGTTTCCATCCTTGCCTGTCCTAAAGATAGTCCAGCAGGGCAAAAGGAGACACGCTACGACTATATCAAAGCGACAAGATCACCTCTTCAAGGGTATCCAGTGGGACCGGGCGAGAGAGGAAATAGCCCTGTGCGGCGAAAGCCGGTGAGTTTTGCACATCACGCCACTCTTCCAGCGTTTCTACACCTTCGACGATCACGCCACGGCAATAGCGGTTCATTAACTGTAATAACAGCGTGAACAGGTTCCGACCTTCCGGCGTCTGGCGCAGCATAACAAACAGGTCCCGCGCCACTTTAATGTAGTCATAACTGACTTCGCTGAGGGCCGAAAAATTCGCCATTCCGGTACCAAAATCATCCAGCCAGAGTGGCCCGAACTCGCACATAGAGGCGAAAGACGATCCCTTCGGCAGGCGAATATGCTCCACCAGCTCGAATCGCAGCCAGGGCAGGCATTCGATGATTTTCAGTATTTCAGCCTCCTGGCGCATCGCAATTAACGTCGGTCCATCAACATTCACTGACGCCAGCAGACCGTGGGCCCTGAAAAATTCGCCTTTTAACTGCAACTGGTGAAGCTGCTCTTTCACCACGTCAACCCGATGTCGAACGGCCACTTCAGCAAAATAACGATCCGGCGCAATACGGTGGGAAGGGTTATCAGGATGGCTCACGACAGTCAGCAGCTCAACGGCCATCAGTCGCCCATTGGTCTGGTAAATCGGCTGATAGGTGTAAGCACGCTCGCACTGCAGCCAATAGCGTCGCTCAAGCAAGCTTTCGATACTCGCATCAGGCGTAATTAGCTGCTGGGTAACCTGCTTTATCATCTGAGGTGTCCTGTAAATAAGAGTGTGACTGACCGGACTCGTCAAAGGTTATCGGCGCTCGGGCGCAGAACTTTACGTTCAGCGCAACGCAAAATAAAAAACTAAGCGGCAAAAATCACACAGAACACGTGCTGGCTCAAAAAATTAATGGAACGATGTTTTAATATAGTTGACCACATACTACCCACAGCGCACACTAACGCTAATTTTTTTCAGAGCAGGTTACGACTATGTCCAGAAAGATTGCCGTGATTGGCGAATGCATGATTGAGCTGTCACAGAAAGGTGCTGATGTTCAGCGCGGATTCGGTGGCGACACGTTGAATACATCCGTTTATATCGCCCGTCAGGTCGATTCTGCGGCACTTTCCGTACACTATGTGACGGCGCTGGGCACTGACAGTTTCAGCCAACAAATGCTGGAATCCTGGCACAGCGAAAACGTCGATACCTCTTTAACGCAGCGTATGGAAAATCGCCTCCCAGGTCTCTATTACATTGAGACAGACAACACCGGTGAACGCACCTTCTATTACTGGCGTAATGAAGCTGCGGCAAAATTCTGGCTGGAGAGTGAACAGTCTGCCGCCATTTGCGAAGAACTGGCCACATTCGACTACCTGTATCTGAGTGGAATAAGCCTGGCGATATTAAGCCCATCCAGCCGTGAGAAGCTGCTATCGCTGCTCCGCGAATGCCGCGCCAACGGTGGAAAAGTCATATTTGACAACAACTACCGTCCACGTCTGTGGAGCAGTAAAGAAGAGACGCAGCAGGTGTATCAGCAGATGCTGGAATGCACCAATATCGCGTTCCTGACGCTGGATGATGAAGACGCATTGTGGGGCGAAAAACCCGTTACCGAGGTGATTGCCCGCACTCACGCAGCTGGTGTGCAGGAAGTGGTTGTGAAGCGTGGCGCAGACTCTTGCCTTGTTTCCATCGCTGGCGAAGAACTCATTGATGTACCGGCTGTAAAATTACCGAAAGAGAAGGTCATTGATACCACGGCTGCTGGAGACTCCTTCAGCGCAGGATATCTGGCAGTACGCTTAACCGGTGGCGATGCCGCAGAAGCCGCCAAACGCGGCCACCTGACAGCAAGCACTGTTATTCAGCATCGTGGGGCGATTATTCCACGCGACGCAATGCCACAATAGAATGTCACGCTAGTTTTGTTCACCCTCTCCCAACCGGGAGAGGGAAATTCCTGCTTATTGCACCGGCGGAATATCCGTCACTTCAGGATGAGCCTCATCCGTTTCAACAGCAGTCGCCGCGGTCGTCACAGGAGCCATGATTTGATCCCACGTAGCCTGCAAGTCCTTCATATTGAATTCAGGTTCACCTTTCGGCTGGAGCAGAATTAACGCCATCTCTTGCGATAATTGCTGGCGTAGGTTCTGGTTCAACATTTCGACGGTCAGGCCGTTGAGGAAGTTCTGGCGTAAACGCTGGTACTGCTCTGGCGCGATATCCACTACCTGATTTTGCAGCGAACGCAGCCGCTGGCTGATCAAAATATCGGTATCGGTACGACCATAGGTGGCAAACAGTTTCTGCAGCTCCAGATTCTTTTGCGCCACCAGCGCATTGAACTCTTCTTCCGGTAGACCTTTATCACGCACTTTCGCCAGTTCACGCGCGACCATGCCCAAATTCGCGTTCAGTTTATCGTTCGGAGACTCAACGTTAATGGCGCACTGCGCGCGCAGGAACAGAACCCGACAGTCAAAACCAAGGCCGATATCTTTCGCGTTATTTTTGGTTAGCGTTTGCTGAATATGCCAGAACAGCGCCTCACGGGCTAAATCAGCACGCCAGTAGCGCAACAGCGCGGAGGATTCGCGGATAGGCTGCCACGGTGTATCCCACATGATGGAAAGGCGATCCTGACGCACTGCATCGGTCATAATGCTAACCGCTTCGGCACGCAGTGGAGAGAGCGTAGGTACTGGTGCCGGCGTTTCGCGTTTTCCTTTTAACTCACCAAAGGTTTTATTGATTTGCTCAGCCACGCTGCGCGCATCAACGTTACCGACGATAATCAGCGTCATGGCATCCGGGGTATACCATTTCTGATAGAACGACTGAATTTTCGCCGCATCAATTGGTGTTTTCAGCGGATCGGCGGGATCATGTCCCAACAGCGTCGATCCCTTCAGACGATAACGCCACCACCCTTCTTTGGTATCCATAGGCCAGGTCGCAACCATATCTTCGCTATTCAGCGCATGATTGACCGTTTCAGGCGTGATGGTCAGCTTGCCGGAAATGTTCGCCAGATAAGATAACGACTCTTTCAGCAGGTCATTGCGGCTGTTAGGCAAACTGAGGTTATACAGTGTGGAATCATAGGAAACGATAACGGGCGGCATGGGACGTTTTGGATCGAACCCCTGCTGCCACAATGAACGGGCTTGCGCGGCATCCAGACCACCGCTTTGCGTCAGCGCAATGCGAGGGATCGCATGGCTGAAACCACTCTGTTGCGTACTTTCGGTGAGTGAACCGGTATTAACCAGCAGGCGAACCTCTATGCGGTCGCTGGGACGCTGGGGCGTGGCGAGAACTTGCCACTGTAAGCCATTTGCCAGCGTGCCCTGTTGCCACGCCGGGTCAGGCTGGAGCGCATCTGCCTGCACATAGCCGGCAGAGGCCATCATCAGCAAGCCGCCCGCTAAAAGTCGAATTTTTGTGCCCTGCATGTGAACCCCTGATCAACAATCCTGGTAATAAAAAGACAGTCCTGAAAGGACTCTCTGAATATGACGTTAAAAACACTTCGTGTTAGACCGCGAGAACATAAAAATGTCACGGAAGAAGTGAAAAAATCCCAAAGCCATCGTATTGATGAATTCGGGCACAGGGGTCAATTATGCGCAGGAGCCCGTAGCCCTACAAGGGACTACGGGCATAAGTGACGAGATTAAGAGGATAATTCGTGCGTTTTGCCATCCGGCGCACGATTATTCAGCACATCATCCAGCTTTTTGTGGTCCAGTTCTTTCACCCATTTAGCAACGACAACCGTTGCCACACCGTTACCAACCAGGTTGGTCAGCGCACGGGCTTCAGACATGAATCGGTCAATACCAAGAATCAACGCCAGACCGGCAACCGGCAAATGACCCACGGCGGAGATAGTCGCAGCCAGAACAATAAAGCCGCTTCCGGTAACACCCGCAGCCCCTTTCGAGGAGAGCAGCAGCACCACCAGCAGAGTTATCTGATGGAAGATATCCATATGACTGTTCGTTGCCTGCGCGATAAATACCGCCGCCATCGTCAGATAGATCGACGTACCATCAAGGTTAAACGAGTAGCCTGTAGGGATAACCAGTCCGACCACCGACTTCCGACAGCCCAGCTTTTCCATCTTATCGAGCATACGCGGCAGCGCCGACTCGGAAGAAGATGTGCCCAGAACGATCAACAGTTCTTCACGGATATAGCGGATGAACTTGAAGATGCTAAAGCCGGTTGCACGGGCAATCGATCCCAGCACCACCACCACAAACAGAATACAGGTGATGTAGAAGCAGATAATCAGCTGACCCAACTGTACCAGCGTTCCGACGCCATATTTACCGATGGTAAAGGCCATGGCACCGAAAGCACCGATTGGCGCCAGGCGCATGATCATGTTGATGATGCCGAAAATGACCTGCGAGAAGCTTTCAATTACGTTGAAAATCATCTGGCCTTTGCTGCCCAGACGATGCAGAGCAAAACCAAACATTACCGCAAACAGCAATACCTGCAGGATGTTGCCACTGGCGAACGCCCCAATGACGCTACCCGGGATAATATCCATCAGGAAGCCCACAATCCCCTGGTCTTTTGCCTGTTCAGCGTAAATCGCTACTGCTTTAGCATCCAGCGTCGCCGGATCGACGTTCATCCCGGCACCAGGTTGCACCACGTTGACGATGATAAGACCGATGATCAGTGCAATTGTACTGACCACTTCAAAATAAAGCAGTGCAACCGCACCGGTGCGGCCTACTGCTTTCATACTTTCCATACCTGCAATGCCGGTGACGACAGTACAGAAGATGACAGGTGCGATGACCATCTTAATAAGCTTAACGAACGCGTCGCCAAGCGGTTTCATTTGGGCGCCTAATTCAGGGTAGTAATGGCCAAGGAGAATACCAATGGCAATTGCTGTCAGGACCTGAAAGTAAAGGCTTTTGAAGATAGAGGTTTTCATAGGGTGTCCTTAAAGTAAAAACCACAGGTCTTGTAAGGTTTTATTTAACCTGCGGCCTTAAAGTAACACCCACACAACATCACAGAAATGTACAAAGATCATAATTGATACAAAAATGTTAAAAAATTTGAGCTGGCTCGCACAAGCGCTACCTTTTTTAACTTTTGTAATCAGGCCATTCCTTCGTTAAATAACGTTCTTCGAAGATATCTGCCGGAACCGGACGGGCAAACAGGAATCCCTGGGCCACTTCCACTCCCGCCTGCGATAACCACTCTCGCTGCGCTTCGGTTTCGACACCTTCGGCGATCATCTGCAAATCGAGGCTGTGGGCCAACTGAATAATTGCAGTGATCATGCTGCTGTCTTCCGGTAATCCTTCAACAAACATCTTATCGATTTTGAGCACATCTACCGGCAGCGACTTCATGTGTTGCAGCTGTCGAAGCCCCGCATAGCCCATGCCAAAGTCATCCAACGCGATACGTACACCCGCATTACGCAGTGGCCGCAAAATAGCCACAGCGGCGTTCGGATCATCGATATGTCGGCTTTCGGTCACTTCCAGAATCAATGTGCCTGGCTTAATACGATAGCGGTTTAGCAGTTCCAGCAGGTCAGACACCATACTCGGGTGCATCAGTTGCAACGCCGAAAGATTCACCGACAGCGGCAACATCAGGCCGCGCTCCTGCCAGGCGGAAAGCTGGCGACAGGACTCTTCAAGTATCCAGTAGCCGACCGTTATCATCAGACCGCAGGATTCAATCCTGTCGATTAACCCTTCCGGCAGCTCCCAGCTTCCGTCCGGTTGTTGGATCCGCAATAACGCTTCTGCACTCAACATCTTACCGCTGGATATCTCTACCTGTGGCTGTATCCAAAGCGCAAACTGCTGATTATCCAGTGCGGTGAGAATGTCATTCTCTTCCGTTAAACGCTGCTGTGCTTCTTCCATTTGCTGCGGGTCAAAGAACTGAATTTGGTTTTTACCTCTGCGACGCGAGGTTAATGCTGCCGAGAGTGCGCGACTGTATAGCTGTTCAGCACTCAAGTCACCGTAATACATCGCCACTCCAATGTTGCAGTTTGGACGTAGCTGAATGCTTTGAATAGGCAGCCGCTCATTCATGATAGTGAGTACTTGCTGACCTAATGTAATCGCATGCCAGGGTTCCTTCACACCGTGTGCAATAATGGCAAAGTCATAGCCACTCACCTGGGTCAGCACCATTCTGGGCGCCAGCACCGATTTCAGTTTCTCGACCAGCGTTAGCAACAGGATCTCCCGCTGGGTTTCGGTCAATACACCCGCGGTATCACGCAGGGTCTCACAGGCGACAATCATTAGCGCCGTGGTTTGCTGGCGGGTAACGACCTGCTCCAGTAGCCCCATCAGAAAGGTCTTGTTGGGTAGATCAGAAACCGGGAACCGCATCGAATGATCGTTTTGTTCTTCAGTGTAGCGCTGCACCATCTGCTGATTCAGGTTATAGCTGCGCACCAGCATGCCAATCTCATCATCCTGATGCAGGCGTGGTAACGCCAGTTGGTAGCCAATCAGCTGCTGTTGAGGAATATCGTTCAACTCGCGAGCAATTTTGCGTAACGGATGCACAATCAAACGGTTAATGCACCAGGAGATTGCCACCGTCAATATTAAGGACAAAAGTAAGTAAATGGTCACTAACGTTGAGAGCGTGCTCATAACGAATTTGTACATGCGATACGAATCCGCCTGCAGAACCAGATACGCCAGAGGCTGCGGGTTGGCGGAGCGCTCAAGAGAATAGACCGGCAATGAAATCTGTACCGGCAGTTCAAACAGGCGAGTCACCATCACCGGGACGGGGCGTTCGGGAATAAAGCTCATCCGTAATGCCTGAAACTGATTAGGCAGGACAACATCAGCGCGGCTGACCACACCCGCGGGCTGAATTCGGCTTAAAATCGTTTCCGCTTCGGGGATATCCGCTTTCAGAATAGAGGCCGACAGAGGTTCACGGACGGAGCGAGCGATGCTTTCAAGTTGCGTAGCCGTGTTGTAGCGATTCTGCTGTACCAGATGAAACAGCAAAACGGTGCAAAAAATAAAAACAAACACCATGACAACGGCCGCAACCATCGCCATCTGCTTAATTGTTAACGAGCGACTGACACGCAAACTGACTCTCCACGGATAGACGAAACTGCCGTCAGAGTATACCCGATCGTAGCCGTATTAAGAGAGGCGCTATCTGAAAACTTCCCCGCACGCATTATCGCAGCAGGTTAGCCACATAGCGATGGAACTTACCTGCAATAAAGACGAAAAAGGCCGCAAGGTTTATCCCTGCGGCCTGGTCCGGGCGCATATTTCCATTACAGCAGGCTGACGCCCATAAGCCCTGTCACTTTCTGTTACGCAGCCAGTTCACAAACAGACTGGCAGTAATGCCAGCGATGACCGGAGCAACCAGACCGTGCCAGAAGGGAATGCCTAACTGCGCGAGCGTCATATAACCGCCTGTATTGCAATGGCAACTTTTCGCGGCTATTCTTGAATTGTCTGGATTCAAGTTAGCCCCCGTTATGTTGCCGGTTTATACCAAACAACGTGCGGGGGTTTTCTCTTTCCAGCAACCTATGCCGCCAGGGATCAAGCCCCCGCAACATTGCGCCTCACCGGACGAGTCCGGCTTGCCGCGGATTCTACGTCAACAATTACGGCCTATCACCCCACCATAACTCAGTCTGCGTGAAGCTTCGCAATCAGACTTGTACGCGCACATCCTTCATGGCTGGAAAGTTTTTTGCCAGATGGCAACTTTCCTGACAACTTACTAAACAGCGATTTATCTAATGTATTGATATCCATAGGTTCATTTTATGGCACAGCGATTGCTATTTGAGTGTGAGCTGTTCTGTTCCGAATTAAAGGAGATATCATGTCTGACTGTCGTACTTACGGATTCAATACTCAGATCGTTCACGCGGGGCAACAACCCGATCCTTCCACTGGCGCGCTTAGTACGCCTATTTTCCAGACTTCAACGTTTGTTTTTGACAGCGCCGAACAAGGTGCCGCCCGCTTTGCGCTCGAGGAGTCCGGGTACATTTATACCCGTTTGGGTAACCCCACCACCGACGCGCTGGAGAAAAAGTTGGCGGTACTGGAAAAAGGCGACGCCGCATTGGCAACCGCATCCGGTATCTCAGCCATCACAACGTCACTGCTGACCCTGTGCCAGCAGGGCGATCATATCGTTTCCGCCAGTGCAATTTACGGCTGTACTCATGCTTTTCTGTCCCACAGCATGCCGAAGTTCGGTATTAACGTGAGCTTCGTTGACGCCGCAAAACCCGATGAAATCCGTGCTGCCATGCGCCCGGAAACTAAAGTGGTATATATCGAAACGCCAGCCAACCCAACGCTCTCACTGGTCGATATTGAAACGGTGGCTGGCATAGCCCATCAACAAGGTGCATTGCTGGTCGTGGATAACACCTTTATGTCGCCATACTGTCAGCAGCCTCTGCAGTTAGGTGCCGACATCGTGGTGCACAGTGTGACCAAATATATCAACGGTCACGGAGACGTGATTGGCGGCATCATTGTTGGCAAGCAGGATTTTATCGACCAGGCACGATTCGTCGGGCTGAAGGATATCACCGGCGGCTGTATGAGCCCCTTCAACGCCTGGCTGACGCTGCGTGGTGTTAAAACGCTGGGCATTCGTATGGAACGCCACTGTGAAAACGCGTTAAAAATTGCTCGCTTCCTGGAAGGTCATCCGTCTATTACCCGAGTTTATTATCCTGGCCTGCCTTCACACCCGCAGTATGAGCTGGGTAAACGCCAGATGAGTCTGCCGGGAGGAATTATCAGCTTCGAAATCGCCGGAGGCCTGGAGGCTGGCAGACGGATGATCAATTCTGTAGAATTGTGCCTCCTCGCGGTCAGTCTCGGTGATACCGAAACCCTCATTCAGCACCCAGCGTCTATGACACATTCGCCCGTTGCGCCAGAGGAACGGCTTAAAGCAGGTATTACCGACGGACTTATCCGTCTTTCTGTAGGTCTTGAAGATCCAGAAGATATTATTAACGACCTTGAACACGCCATCAGAAAGGCAACATTCTGACCATTACGACCTGAACCGACGCCGCTCGGTTCAGGTCGTTGAGAATCAAGGCACAACAGCCTGGTTATACGCACAATCCTTTTTCAGGGAGAGTGGGTATTTTGGGCAGGGGGTTCTATGCAGGACAACACATTACAATTAAGCAACAATACAGCAACCGCCGTACCATTCTCACAAAAAATACCGTTCACGAAATACGATTTTGGCTGGGTGCTACTCTGCATCGGCATGGCAATTGGTGCCGGAACGGTACTGATGCCAGTACAAATTGGCCTGACAGGTATTTGGGTATTTATTGTCGCATTTATTATTGCCTACCCAGCAACCTATATTGTGCAGGATATTTATTTAAAAACATTATCAGAAAGCGAAACCTGCAATGACTACACCGATATTATTAGTCATTACCTGGGAAAAAACTGGGGAGTGTTTCTCGGTGTCATTTATTTCCTGATGATTATCCATGGTATATTTATATATTCATTATCCGTTGTTTTTGACAGCGCTTCATATATAAAAACCTTCGGGCTGACTGATGCCGATCTTTCACAATCGATCATCTATAAAGTAGCTATTTTTGCTGTACTGGTTGCTATTGCCTCCGGTGGGGAGAAGCTGCTATTCAAAATCTCCGGTCCAATGGTAGTGGTGAAAGTGGGTATCATCGTTGTGTTTGGTTTTGCGATGGTTCCACACTGGAATTTTAGCAATATCAGTGCGTTCCCAGAGGCGTCAGTGTTCTTTCGTGACGTACTGCTGACCATCCCATTCTGCTTCTTTTCGGCGGTGTTTATTCAGGTGCTGAACCCAATGAACATCGCCTACCGCAAACGGGTGTCTGACAGAATACTGGCTACACGCATGGCCATTCGCACCCATCGAATCAGTTACATTACGCTGATTGCGGTGATCCTGTTCTTCTCGTTTTCATTTACCTTTTCCATTAGTCATGAAGAAGCTGTATCGGCCTTCGAGCAGAATATTTCTGCGTTGGCACTGGCGGCTCAGGTTATTCCAGGACAAATCATCCATATTACCTCAACGGTATTAAATATCTTTGCCGTGTTGACTGCATTCTTCGGTATTTATCTGGGGTTCCATGAAGCGATTAAGGGCATTATTCTTAACGTACTAGGGCGCGTAATCGACGTTGAGAAAATTAACCCGCTGGTTTTAACTCTGGGTATTTGCGCGTTTATCGTAACAACACTGGTTATTTGGGTGTCATTCCGCGTGTCGGTGTTGGTATTCTTCCAGATGGGCAGCCCACTTTACGGTATCGTTTCGTGCATTATTCCGTTTTTCCTGATCTATAAAGTGACGCAACTGGAAAAACTACGCGGGCTGAAAACCTGGCTTATCCTGCTGTACGGAATTTTGCTGTGTCTGTCGCCGTTATTGAAACTGATTGAATAGTCCGCATTGTGCGCCGTCAAATCCTGGCGGCGCTTAACTCACACTCTCCAGTTGATAGCTGCGGATTTTATTCAGTACCGTGGTATGAGATACCCCCAACGCTTTGGCAATATGCCGCGACGAGACATTTTCTTCAACCATCTGCTCGATTAGCTGACGCTCAGCGTACTGAACTTGCTCTTTAAAAGGGCGCTCGGCATGGACCTGCTTAGCCGATGGCATATTTGTCATCCCCAAATCCTCTCTGGTAATAACATCGGATTCCGCCATCAGCATCAGACGAATAATAGTGTTTTCCAGCTCGCGAACGTTTCCCGGCCAGGCGTGATGATGCAATGCCTCAAAACAGGCTTTATCCAGAATCAGACGTCGCTGGAATTCCTTTGCGTATTTCTGCACAAAATGGCGAATAAGTTGGCTGATATCCTGCGGGCGCTCCCGTAAAGGAGGAATGGTGAGGGAAAGCACGTTAATACGATAATAAAGATCGGCCCGTAGCAGGCGTTGTTCGACCATTTCCTCCAGATTTGCGTTGGTTGCCACAATAATGCGCACATTTACTGGAATAATTTGTGCCCCACCAACGCGACGTATCCCGCCATCCTGAAGAACACGCAGCAATTTAGCCTGTAAACTCAACGGCATTTCACCAAATTCATCCAGAAACAGGGTGCCTTTATCAGCCATTTCAAACAGCCCCTTTTTACCTTTGCAGTCAGCACCGCTGAAGGCCCCTCTTTCATAGCCGAAGAATTCACTTTCCATCAGCGCCTCTGGTAACGCTGAGCAGTTAACGGGAATAAACGGGTAAAAGCGCCGATGCCCGGAATTATGGATAGCCCGGGCCAGCAGCTCTTTTCCGGTACCGGTTTCACCCCGGATTAAAACGGTATATTTGCTATCCGCGATTCTGATCGCCTTTTCAATCAGCAACTGCATGCTCTGGCTGCTGCAAATAATGTCTGAAAAATAACGCGGGCGAGTCAGATCCGGTGACGATAGCCCTGCAATCTCTTCAGAAAGCCAGGCAACGTTAATAATATCAGTACGCTGGTTTAAACGAGATTCAACGCCAGAAATATCCTGCAGTTGACGACACCACGACTTAATCAGGATCCTGCCCGTCGTCACTTTCATTGAAATGATATTAATGTCACAGAAAGAGAACTCCTTAAGAACGTCCTCAACCATAGACAGGCGGTCAATTGTTTTAATATCCCAGCGTATCGTAACCACATTTGCTCCAAATAGTTAGCAACTGCGAAGTAGATATTTCTGTGATGCTTACAGTACTGAACACATTCTAGCCGACACGGCAGAATGTTCTGCCAATAACCTCACACTGTGGGGATAAAAACAAAGATATAAAAAACCGGAGCACAAGGCTCCGGTTATCAGGTCATAACCCACGTTTATTGCTGTGGGTTCTCATCCTGGTCGACGGCAAAGCATGCCACCAACTGACCACCATAGTCTTTAAGCTGGGGTTGTAGCTGAGTACAAGGACCAAAACGACGGCGGCAACGGGCATTAAACGCGCAGCCCGGCGGTGGGTTCAATGGGCTTGGCAGCTCGCCGGTCAGCTTAATACGCTCCCGGCGGTCATCCGGGTTCAGCCGTGGCGTCGCGGAGAGCAAAGCCTGCGTATAAGGATGACGCGGATTATTGAAGATTTGATCCTTGGTTCCTTTCTCCACACAGCGGCCGAGGTACATCACCATGACTTCATCGGCAATATGTTCCACTACCGACAAATCGTGGGAGATAAAGACATAGGACAGCCCCAGATCCTGCTGCAGATCCATCATCAGATTCAGTACCTGTGCGCGTACGGATACGTCGAGCGCGGAAACAGGTTCATCGGCAATCACCACGTCCGGATCAAGCATCAGACCACGGGCAATCGCGATGCGCTGACGTTGACCGCCGGAGAACATATGCGGGTAGCGGTCATAGTGCTCAGTTTTGAGACCCACTTTCGCCATCATCGCCAGCGCTTTTTCACGACGCTGTTCTTTGCTGAGCGAGGTGTTGATCAGCAACGGCTCCTCCAGAATCTGCCCCACTTTTTTACGCGGATTCAGAGAACCGTACGGGTTCTGGAACACAATCTGGATTTTCTGTCGACGCAGTTTTTGCGCCTGCGGGTCGTGTTTAAGCAGATCCTGTCCCTGGTAATACAGCTCACCGCCGGTTGGAACTTCAATCATCGTCAGCAGGCGACCGAGCGTCGATTTCCCGCAGCCTGACTCTCCGACCACTGCCAGCGTTTTACCGCGTTCAAGGGTAAAAGACACACCGTCCAGCGCTTTCACCAGGCGCTCCGGAGCGAACATGCCCTTCTTCACCGGATAATGTTT
Source organism: Citrobacter sp. Marseille-Q5395 (assembly GCF_947057495.1). Classification (NCBI taxonomy): domain Bacteria; kingdom Pseudomonadati; phylum Pseudomonadota; class Gammaproteobacteria; order Enterobacterales; family Enterobacteriaceae; genus Citrobacter; species Citrobacter sp. Marseille-Q5395. Next base: position 197,864 of record NZ_CAMSEL010000005.1, read on the forward strand.
TTTCAGGTCAATTGCCTGCAACAATGGTTGTTGCGAGGTGGCAACATGCGTACTCATAGCCCAGGCCTCCCGGCATCATCGAGTGGGTAATGGCATTTCGACTGGCGACCGTCGCCCAATATGTTCAGCTCCGGTTCAACGCTACGGCACTTATCCGTTGCATACGGGCAGCGCGGGTTCAGCAGACAGCCGTTCGGACGATCGTACTTACCCGGAACCACGCCCGACAGCGATGCCAGGCGCGCTTTATCCTGGGCAAACTCCGGTAGCGCACGCAACAATGCCTGAGTGTACGGATGCCGAGGAGCGCGGAAAATATCGTGCGCAGCCCCGGTTTCCACCACCTGGCCGGCATACATCACAATGATTTTGTGCGCCGACTCAGCCACCAGCGCCAGATCGTGAGTAATCAACACCAGCGCCATATTTTCTTTCTGCTGTAGCTCCAGCAGCAACTCAATGATTTGCGCCTGGATGGTCACATCCAGCGCCGTTGTCGGTTCATCGGCAATCAGCAACTTCGGACGGCAGGCAATCGCCATCGCGATCATCACACGCTGGCTCATACCACCGGAAAGCTGGTGCGGATAAACATCCAGACGCGAGGCGGGATCGGGGATGCCCACCAGCGTCAGCAGGTCAATCGCCCGCTGAATGCGGGTTTTCTTGTTACCACCCTGATGTACCTTTATGGCTTCCATAATCTGGTAGCCAACGGTATAGCATGGGTTCAGGCTGGTCATCGGATCCTGGAAGATCATCGCCACTTCTGCGCCCACCAACTGACGGCGCTCTTTCTCAGAGATACGCTTCAGGTCGCGACCGTTAAACTCCAGCGCCTCAGCCATTACGCGGCCAGGGTAGTCAATCAGCCCCATAATCGCCAGCGAGCTGACGGATTTACCCGAGCCGGATTCCCCCACAATGCCAACCACTTCACCCTGGTTTACACTGTAGCTAATGCGGTCTACAGCGCGGAATTCGGAACCCACATCGCCGAAGTGCACTGATAATTTATCTACATTTAATAACGCCATCTCGAACCTCTTACTGCTTCAGTTTGGGATCGAGCGCGTCACGCAGACCGTCACCCATCAGGTTAAATGCCAGCACCGTCAGCAGGATCGCCAGACCTGGGAAGGTCACGACCCACCATGCACTTTGCGCGAACTGCAACACGTCGGAGAGCATGGTGCCCCACTCCGGCGTCGGCGGTTGCGCACCCATGCCAAGGAAGCCAAGCGCGGCCATATCGAGAATGGCGTTAGAGAAGCCGAGCGACGCCTGAACAATCAGCGGCGCAAGACAGTTAGGAAGAATATTAACGAACATCTGGCGCATCGCTCCGGCCCCCGCCACACGGGAAGCGGTAACATAGTCGCGGTTGACTTCCACCAGTACGGCGGCGCGCGTCAGACGCACATAGTGTGGCAATGCCACAAACGTCAGCGCCAGCGCGGCGTTACCGATAGACGGACCAAATACCGCTACCAGCACCAACGCCAGTAACAGGCTCGGCAGCGCCAGCATGATATCCACTACGCGCATGATGATGTTATCAACAATACCGCCGAAGTAGCCCGCAACCAGCCCCAGGACCACTCCCATCATCAAGGAGAGTACTACCACCAGACAGCCGACCAGCAGCGACAGACGAGCACCGTACATCAGGCGAGACAACACATCGCGCCCTACGTCATCCGTACCAAACAAATGCGCCATCGTACCGCCTTCCTGCCATGCAGGCGGAGCCAGCAGCGTATCGCGGAACTGATCAGCCGGGTTGTACGGCGCGAGGACGTTTGCAAAGACCGCAATCAGGATCATCACAACAACGTATACCAACCCAACAACCGCACCTTTGTTGCGTTTGAAATAGTGCCAGAACTCCTGCAACGGGGTCATGGGCACCGGTGCAGTAATAACTTTATTTTCAGTAACCTGTGACATGATGGCCCCTTACTTCTTATGCCGAATACGCGGGTTCACCACGCCGTACAGCAGGTCTACCAGCAGGTTGACGAGAATAATCATCGTCGCCACCAGCAATACGCCGCCCTGCACAACCGGATAATCACGGCGTTGCAACGCATCAATCAGCCAGCGCCCCAGACCCGGCCACGAAAATATGGTTTCGGTCAGGATTGCCCCTGCCAGCAGCGTACCGACCTGCAGGCCGATAACGGTCACGACGGGCAGCATGGCATTGCGCAGCGCATGAATGATGATTACACGCATCCGCGTCAAACCTTTGGCGCGCGCAGTGCGAATATAATCTTCACCCAACACCTCCAGCATTGACGAACGGGTCATACGCACTATCACCGCCAGCGGAATTGTCCCCAGCACCATCGCAGGCAGGATCATATGCACCACGGCATCAATGAAGTTGCCCTCTTCACCCCAGATGGCGGTGTCGATCAGCATGAAACCGGTGAGTGGATTGGAATCATCAAGGAACACCATGTCGCTTACCCGCCCGGAAACAGGCGTCAGATTCCACTGCACGGAGACCAGCATGATCAGCATCATGCCCCACCAGAAGATAGGCATGGAGTAACCGGTCAGCGCCAGGCCAACTGCGGTATGGTCGAAAATGGAACCACGCTTAACAGCAGCGAGTACACCGACTGGAATTCCCACTGCGGTAGCAAAAATCATGGCGCAGACGCCTAACTCCAGCGTCGCTTTAAAGCGAGGCACAAACTCTTCCCACACCGGTAAACGGCTTTTCAGTGAGATACCCAAATCGCCATGCATCACCCCCCAAATATAATGGAGGTATTGTTGCCACATCGGCTTATCCAGACCGAGTTCAGCTAAGAGTTGAGCATGGCGCTCAGGGGAGATACCACGTTCACCTGCCATGATCATCACCGGATCACCGGGGATCATATGGACGAAGGCAAAGGTGAGAAGAGTGATACCGATAAACGTGGGGATGACGAGTCCCAAACGTCGGAGAATGAACTGCAACATAACCCGGATTCTCTCTAATGACGTGCAGCCTGGTGACAGCACGTCTGTATTGCTCACAAATCTTATCTCCCCCTCAAGCGAGAAGGAGATAAAGCATTACTGCCAGATCGCGTTACGCGGGTCCGACTTAACGGTACGTAACGCGGCCTGGCTTGCTTTTAATTATTCGACAGAGACATTTTCGAAGTGGTGTTTGCCTAATGGATCAACCACATAGCCTTTGACTTCTTTACGCACCGGCTCATATACGGTGGAGTGAGCGATAATCAGTGCCGGAGCCTGGTCATGCATCACCACCTGAGCCTGTTTGTAGAGTTCAATACGCTTATTGTGATCGTCGGTCGCACGCGCCGGCTGAATCAAATCTTCAAACGGCTTGTAGCACCAGCGAGAGTAGTTGGAACCATCTTTCGCTGCTGCACAGCTGAACAGCGTAGCGAAGAAGTTATCCGGATCCCCGTTGTCGCCGGTCCAGCCCATCATAACGGCCTGGTGCTCACCAGATTTGGCGCGCTTGAGGTACTCGCCCCACTCGTAGGTGACAATCTTGGCCTGAACGCCAATTTTCGCCCAGTCAGCCTGGATCATCTCAGCCATACGGCGTGCGTTCGGGTTGTACGGACGCTGTACCGGCATTGCCCACAGCTCAACAGTGAAGCCTTTGTCCTGACCCGCTTCTTTCAGCAGCGCTTTGGCTTTCTCTGGATCGTAGCTGTAGTCTTTAACGTCATCGTTGTAGCCCCACATAGTTGGTGGGATCAGGTTTTTCGCAGCAACACCTGCACCCTGATAAACGGCTTTGATGATTGCTTCTTTGTTCACCGCGTAGGTCAGCGCCTGACGGACTTTCACGTCATCAAACGGTTTCTTCTCGGTGTTGAAAGAGAGATAGCCAACGTTCAGACCCGCCTGCTCCATCAGATTGATGTTTTTATCCTGCTTCATACGTGCGATATCAGCCGGATTCGGGTATGGCATTACCTGGCACTCATTCTTCTGCAGTTTGGCATAACGCACAGAAGCGTCAGGCGTAATGGAGAAGACCAGACGGTCGATCTGCGGTTTGGTGCCCCAGTAGCCTTCGAATGCTTTATACAGAATACGGGAGTCTTTCTGGTACTGCTGCAGCTGGAACGGACCGGTACCGATTGGGTTCAGATCCACTTTCTCCGGGGAGCCCGCTTTCAGCATGTTGTCAGCATATTCTTTGGAAAGAATAGAGGCGAAGTCCATAGCCAGGTCCGCAAGGAACGGCGCTTCAGGACGCGTCAGCACGAACTGAACGGTTTTATCGTCAACTTTCTTCACTTCGCTTATCAGGTCTGGCAGGCCCATTCCTTCGAAGTATTCATAGCTGCCGCCAGACACTTTATGGTACGGGTTCTGAGCATTTTTCTGACGATCGAAAGAGAACACCACGTCATCGGCGTTAAAATCACGCGTTGGTTTAAATTCTTTATTGTCCTGCCACTTCACACCCTGACGCAGGTGGAAGGTATATGTTTTACCGTCTTCGCTGATTTCCCACTTCTCAGCAAGGCCCGGAATAACTTCAGTCGTACCAGTTTTGAATTCAACCAGGCGGTTATAAATCGGCACTGAGCTGGCGTCATAAGTGGTACCAGAGGTGAAAAGCTGTGGGTTAAAGCCTTCAGGAGATCCTTCTGAACAATAAACCAGAGTTTTAGCCTGTACGCTTGCTGCGACGGTCATAGCCACCAGGCTCAGACCAAGCTTCAGCATCCCTGACTTCTTCAAGGAAATACTCATTCTTCTGCTCCAAATGTGATGTTTGTTGTTTTACCCTTTGCAGTGGGTTTGCACCGCCTGGCCTTTTTTGTTTTTTACCCGGCCGGGTCGGCGTTAAGAGGATAGGGATTCCGTTCACATAAGCGACTGAGTTGCAGTGCGGATTCTCCATGAAATGCCCCTCATGCCCTACAATCTGTCAACAGAATGTGAAAACGTCAATACAGGTAACCGTGATTTACACCAAGGGTGAGAATTCGCAAACAAAGATTAAAAAAAGTGCAGACTGATATTTTCAGCAGGGAAATTTGTGCTACGCGCACTATGCCAGAATAAATATCTTCATATTTAACAACATTTGGTGATTAACATTTATGCAGATTATGAAAAATTTCTAAATTAATGCTGCATATCTGAGCGATTAATACCATGAACGTTAAAACGCACAGCTGAAAATGCTAGGTTCAGCCATAAGTAACGCAAAAAAAGATTCAAGCTAATATAAAAAAAGACAATGGAATATGTCACAGAATCGTTAACTGTCAGTGGGAAGTGGTGCACAATTTTTGCAGATGAAATGAAGGTAAGTTTTTAGTCGGTGATAGAGGACTACTCGCCACTTCGTGGCTCGCCCTGCGGGCCGTTGCTGTTGCAACGTTCTCTCGCGCTGCTCAAGTCGAACCTCTTGCCCCCGGAGGTTCTCATCCTCGCGACTACAAATGCAAAAAACCCTGCTCGTTGAGCAGGGTTTTAAATTTGGTCGGTGATAGAGGACTACTCGCCACTTCGTGGCTCGCCCTGCGGGCCGTTGCTGTTGCAACGTTCTCTCGCGCTGCTCGAGTCGAACCTCTTACCCCCGGAGGTTCTCATCCTCGCGACTACAAATGCAAAAAACCCTGCTCGTTGAGCAGGGTTTTAAATTTGGTCGGTGATAGAGGATTCGAACCTCCGACCCCTTCGTCCCGAACGAAGTGCGCTACCAGGCTGCGCCAATCACCGAATGCGGGGCGCATCTTACTGCGCAGGTGCGCGCCCGTCAATCCCTACGTCACAAAATGGCATTCGATCGGCGAGAAAGTCAGCAGCCCCGTTACTGAGCCGTAGCCTTCTGTTCGTCCGGGATACGACACCAGTTATTGTTCTCGTTAATACCACCATTTGGCGAGGTATAACCAAGGCAACCTAAAATGGTGTCATACAGTTCCACATGGCGACGCGGCACCTTCATATCGGCCTCTTGCTTCAGGTGGGCAAACGCCTTCGCATGCTCGGGATCTTCCAGATACTTGTCAGACATCCACACCAGCATGGGAACGCGGAACTGCTCTGGCGGAGCCATTTTACGCGGCGTACCGTGCAAATGCTCACGCTCATTAATCGACTCACCGTGGTCCGCGGCGTAGAACACTATCGCTTTCTTATCTCGCAACTGGTCATACACTTTGGTAATAAAGTGATCAACATAGGTCACCGAGTTATCAAACGAGTTGATCATCTGCGCCTTCGAGCAGCCGCTATCAACATCGACACACTCTGGCTTCCATTGGGCATAATCGCGGGTGTAGCGCTGCGTGTAGTTAAAGTGCGATCCTTTGGTATGCAGAATAATCAGATGCTTGCCATTATCATCCTGCTTTAAGGATTGCTGCATCTCATCAATCAGCAGCATATCGTCAACCGTTTTGCCACGGTTCCGTGGTTCAGCGCCAATCTGCTCACGATAGGCGATGTTTTCCGCCATCGTATTGCTGTAGAACCACATCTCACTTTGCATCGCGTAAAGATCGGTACTAAACCCTAACTGACTGAGAACGGAAAAGATGTTTTGTTCTTTCAGAGTACGCTGCGGGTTATCGTCTGCCCCACCCTCACGTACGAACATACAGCGCAGTGAAAGCTTGGTTGCGGTATCACACGAATAGCCACGGAATGCCGCGAGGTTTTTTTCCTGAGCCAGTCTTGGGGTGGTATTTCGCTCGTAACCAAAAATACCCATGTGATCCCAGCGCGTCGTTTCACCGATAATAAAGACGACATAGGTATCATCGATATTCTTTGGTGCAACGTAGGTAAACTTCTTCGCCGGATTCATCAACGATTTGTTATCTGAAGACTCATCAACCTGTGCCCAGGCATACAATCCAAGCGCGGAAAGCCAGTTTGAAGGCAGATAGGAGTTCGCCACTACGCCGCCGTAGCTGGGTAAATCAATTCCCGTTTCGCGTTCAACCGTTTTCTGCTGCATACCAAGCAGACGAATCGGCGCCCACACCATCAGGCCAGCCAGCACGACCACGGCCACGCTACGCCACCTTTGTCCTGGCGTACGAACCTGTTTTAACAGAGTGTAGCGACAGCGATTACTCCAGATCAGGAGCAAAGGAAAAACGCTGACAGAAACCAGCCAGGCGATGAAATGCCAGCCCACAACTTCCTTCGATAAATCAATATCTGTGGTTATTACCGAGGCAATAATGCCGTAACCAATCACCACATTCAGGAAGGTCATGTAATAGCTTGCACCTGCGGAGCAAAGCACTACAAAGGTGGCCAGTACACGCCAGACGCGTCGACCAAATAAAGAGAGAACACGAAGTAAAAAGAAGGTCGCCAGCACCGCGCCAGCTAATTCAACGACCGCAGAGATTCCTTTCCAGGCGGTAAATTCCTGCGCAAAGCTGCCGAATCGGCGATAAAAAACTGCGCAGTTCATAAACAGACCGATATAGAGCGCAAGCAAGAAGCTAAGCTTTTGCTGCGTCATCGACTTAATATATCTCATGCAAAAAAACCCTGGAAATCGGGATAAAAACACCCTGTGCAACGGTCAATCAGACCAGACAGGTGAAAGATGCGACAACAGCAGAGATGAAATGTCTACAAGCGCGGGTAAGTAGACCACAGGAGGGAGCAAAAGTGCTTATGGAGAATGCAAACAGCGCACATATTTTTGTAAATATATGCGCCGTGTATTAATCAGACGACTAAATAAGATTAGGCGTGCGCCTCGGTAAATACGCTTCGCTGTGGCTGACGAATGGTGGTAGACAGCGCCAGTGAGATGATAAGCAGCGCGAAGATAACACAGAAGGTCACATAGAAGCCGCCAAACAGCGAGGCGATGATTGAACCGCAAATGCTGCCGATCCCAAAGCCAAGGTAGATAACACCATAGTTTTTCGCCAGATTATTCAGGCCGAAGAACTCACTTACCAGTGACGGGAACACGGTAATGGTGCCACCAAAGTTAAACGCCACACAGGCAATCGCTGCAAAAAAGGTCGTGCTATTAAGCGGAGCGAAAAGCAGTGCCGCCATACCGACCAGAGAAACAACCTGACCAATGGTGATAACACGAATACGGGAAATTTTGTCAGACAGAATACCCAGCACCAGACGACCTGACAGGTTAGCGATAGAAATCACCGTTACCGCATTGGCCGCCGTCGCCACATCCATATGCGCCAGGCTTTGTGCGATATCTTTCGCCACACCAATCACATACAGACCACTCATACACGCTGTCAGGAACATCACTGCCAACATCCAGTACTGTGGTTTACGCATGGACTGTGCCAGGGTGTAGTCGTTCTCAACAACGCCATTTACTGACTTCACTTCCTGATTTGGTGCATCTTTCATCAGCGTGGAGCCAAAGACAATCATCACCAACGCAATTGCACCCCAGATGATGAACGTTTTTTCCAGTCCAACGGTGGCCAGCAAATGGGTGTCGATAAATTTAAACCCGAGGCTGCCCAGACCATAAGAGCCGATAGCAAAGGCGGAAATCAGCCCTTTACGCTCAGGGAACCATTTTACGCAGTTAGAAAGCGTTAACAGATATCCAGCGCCGTCCGCCAGGCCGACCAATACCCCTGCGCTCAGCCACAACATAATCAGGCTGTCTGAGTGTGCCGTTAAGAAAAAGCCCACGCCCAGCAGGATACCGGATGCCATGGTGACGCGTTTCACGCCAAAACGTTCCTGAAGTTTACCGGCGACAGAAGAAGAAATCGCCAGGCCCAGGCTCAGCAAGCCAAAGGAAAATGCGACCTGGCTGACAGGCGCATCCAGCTTAGAGGAGAGCGCGCCATTAAACAGGCTCCAGGTATAAACAGAACCTAAGGCAAATTGGGTAATGATAGTGCCGATAAGTGTTAGCCAGCGGGTACGCTGATAATCAGAAGTTTTCATGGCAGTCTTCCTGCATAAACAAAAGGGAAATTCTCTGCTGACAACCATAACGAAGTGCAGTTTATGCAGGGAGAAAAAGGCATGAGATGCCATCAGGACGGAATGAAATGCCTGGATTGCGGAATGAATGACTAGACAAAAAGTCGGGGGACTGAGTTTTCTCGCATGAGTTAGTACACACTATCGCTGGAAGGCGTGCGATTATTGATCTAAATATGTAAAAAAGTTGTTTTGGTTACGCATCATCTGGTTAAAATTTGGCACTCACCCCCATGGTGTACATATAGTCACTATTATTTGTACTTTTTTCCGCCTGAGAGAGCGCTGCATAAGCAGCCATGTGCGGGTTGAGCAGCATATCTGCCCCCACGGTGACATCCAGCCAGTTACCGTCCTGGCTCGCTGCCGTCATACGGCTGAGGCCAGACTGCGCCTTCCAGATATTCTCGCCAAACTGCTGGTTATAGCTGATTTGCGCCCACGGTCTAACATCGCCAAACTGCGAATCTACCCGCCAGCCAACTGTACTCACGCTGGCATGCCACAGCGGATCGATTTGCGTCACAGAGGTCGCGCTGTCACCAAACTCGTTATAGGTAGAGGTTGTTGAACCGTCATAATGCAGGGCAGCAACCGGACCAGTAGTTACCTGCCTGGCCAGGGGAAAATTCCAGCCCATGCTCATACCGCTGGTTGCATCCAGAGTCTTTTGGTCCGCCATATTCATCACCGGTCCTGTTACGTTCTGAGTGGAGCGAATGCGCTCTTCCAGTACGTCGTTATAACGCGGTTGGTGATCGCTGTCCCATGTATAACGTTCAGCCGTATGACCTGACATAGCATCAACGATATATTCTTGTTGCCAGCCATATGCGGTATTGGTGGACAATGCACATACTACGACGCTCACCAGAAAGCTTAACCTCTGGCGACCACTACTGTTTCTTATAATCATCAACGCGACTCCAGAAAAGAGCCGAATTCGGCGATATTATTGTCATTGTGTGAAGGATATCGGGCACATCAGGCCCTGTATTAAATATTGTCTTTTTAGCTGGCGCGTCAAGGCGGGCCGAATGAATTTTTTACGCCAGTAAAAACAGCGAGGAAGAATATGCAGCGTTGCGGCTGGGTCAGTCAGGATCCACTTTACATTGCCTATCACGACAAGGAATGGGGCGTCCCCGAAAACGATAGCAAAAAGCTGTTCGAGATGATCTGTCTGGAGGGACAGCAGGCTGGATTGTCGTGGATCACCGTATTGAAGAAGCGGGAAAACTATCGCCACGCTTTTCACCACTTCGAGCCAGCAACCGTTGCAGCAATGACCGAAGATGACGTAGAAAGGCTGGTACTGGATGCCGGCATTATTCGCCATCGCGGAAAAATTCAGGCCATTATTGGCAACGCGCGTGCATACCTGGCGATGGAGAAAAACGGTGAACCCTTTAACGAGTTCGTCTGGTCATTCGTCAATAATCAACCGCAGGTGACGCGCGCCGCCAGTCTGAGCGAAATTCCCACCTCCACCCCTGCGTCTGACGCACTCTCTAAGGCATTAAAAAAACGCGGGTTCAAGTTTGTTGGCACCACTATTTGTTACTCCTTTATGCAGGCCTGCGGCCTGGTTAACGACCATGTCACCGGTTGTATTTGTTACCCGGGAGGATCTACATGATTCGCGAATCAAAGGCTGACGATCTTGCACCGATTCTGGCGCTATGGATGGAAAGCACTATTTATGCCCACCCCTTTATCGATGAACGCTACTGGCGCGAAAGTGAGTCCGTTGTACGCGATGTCTATTTGCCAGCCGCACAAACCTGGGTATGGGAGGAAAACGGTGTGCTAAAAGGCTTCGCCAGCGTGATTGAAGAACGCTTTTTGGGCGCACTGTTTGTTGAGCCTGCCGCCATCAGAAGTGGGATCGGCAAAGCGCTGGTGCAGTATGTGCAACAGCGCTTTTCATTACTCAGCCTGGAGGTCTACCAGAAGAATCAATCTGCGGTGAATTTCTACCATGCGCTGGGTTTTCGAATAGAAGACAGCGCATGGCAGGAAGAGACTCACCATCCAACATGGATTATGAGCTGGCAGGCGGATCAAACGCCGTAAGCGCAAGCGCAGGCCCGCTGTACTTTTCGAGCCACGCCAGCGCGGTATTACCCGCGCAGCCGTTCCCCAGCTTTGAGCTGGGGAGATCTTTGGTCAGTACATTCACCGCACCATTTTTACAGATCCCCCCGGCAGACAGATCTAAATCAGGCCAGGCACCTTCGTGAATACAAATGACTCCAGCTTTAATGCCTTCCGTCACCACCGCACCGGCCAGAATATGGCCGCGATGATTCCACACTCTGACCGTATCGCCATCCACGATGCCACGCGCTTGCGCATCCTGTGGGTGAATTGTCACTGGCTCCCGATCTGCTACCGCATACTTCTCACGTAGCGCACTGTAATTCAGCTGGCTGTGCAAACGGTGTGCCGGATGGGCTGAAAGCACCTGCAACTGGTCGGGTTCAGCATTCCCGAACCATTCATCCGGCTCCAGCCACATAGGGTGTCCCAAACAATCTGCATAGCCGTAACCCGCAATCTTCTGCGAGTAAATTTCGATCTTTCCGCTCTCCGTTTTCAATGGATACTTATGCGGGTCTCGGCGAAAATCGGCAAAACGGATAAACTGCGCATTGGCTGATTCTTCCGGCATTTCGATGAGTGTATTTCCCTGCCAGAATTCGGTGAATGGTGGCAACGTCACCTGCTGGCTGACACCGCGTTGCCCGGCAATGTTGTAAAAAGTCTCCAGCCACTCCAGCTCGCTTTTGCCTTCCGTAAACCGTTCGTAACCGCCTTGCTCCCAGCGCTCGCTCAGTTCGGCAAAAACATCAAAATCATTGCGTGCTTCATCACGCGGCGCAACAACCTGTTTCATCGGCACCAGATGCTGATTGCTGTAATCCCCGGTCATGATTAAATCGTTGCGCTCAAAAGAGGTCGTTGCGGGTAATACAATATCGGCGTGCCTGGCTGCCGCATTCCAGAAACACTCCGAGATAACCACCAGCTCTGGCTTTTGCCAGGCACGGATCAGGCGATTCGTGTCCTGGTGATGGGTGAAGTTTGCTCCGCCCGCCCACCAGAGAAAACGGATGTCGGGGAAATGTCTGTCCATACCGTTGTGCTGATAGAAACCTCCGGGGTTCTCCAGCGCTTCGACAATACGCGCCACCGGAATTTTATCCACCGCATCAGTGCCGCCTTTTACGCTCCCCTGCATCGAGGCCAGGACAGCAGCGCGACGTGTCGGATTACCGCCATTAGCAAAATGGTACGAGAGGCCAAACCCTCCGCCAGGAGTGCCAATTTGGCCGAGCATGGCGGCAAGTGTGACAATCATCCAGTGCTTTTGCTCACCATACTGCTGGCGTTGCATACCCCATCCAGCCATCAACATAGTGGTATTTTGGTGAAATATTTCGGCAATTTCGCGTATTTTCACCGCCTGAATTCCACAAATATCCGCTGCCCACTCTGCTGTTTTGGCCATATCATCGGTTTTTCCCAGTAGATAATCAGCAAACCGTTCATAACCGGTAGTGCAGCGAGCCAGGAAGGCCTCGTCATGCCAGCCGTTCTCCACCAGCGTATGCGCAATCCCCAGCATCAGCGCAACGTCGGTCCCCATATGTGGGGCTATCCATTCCATCTTGTCACCGAAGAAATCGACGCTTTCTGATCGCATTGGATCAATGCAGATCAACCGCTTGCCGCTGTTTCGCAATGCCTCAAAGTACGCCAGCCCTTGTTCGTCAGAGGCATTCCAGGCAATCTTCAGAGTGTTGAGCGGATTAGCGCTCCATAACACCACCACATCGCTGTGTTCCAGCACCACCGGCCAGCTGGTCTGCTGCTGGTAAACTTCGTTTCCACCCACCACATACGGCATGATGGCCTGTGCAGCCCCGGTAGAGTAATCCCCCAGATGCCCGGTATACCCCCCTGCCAGCGCCATGTAACGCTGCAACAAAGTTGATGCTTTGTGTAACACACCGTTTGAACGCCAGCCATACGAGCCGGCAAAAATCGAAGCAGGTCCGTAGCTCTCACGGATGCGTTTATGCTGCGTATGAATAAGATTCAGCGCGTCATCCCAGCTTACGCGGACAAACTCATCCTGCCCACGCACGCCCAGCGGAGCCTCTGGCGAGGCGAGAAACCCTTTACGTACCATGGGAAAACGCACCCGCGTTTTGCTGTGTACCTGATCGCATACAACGGTTTGCAAAGAGTTGGGGTGGGATGTGGGCAGTGCGCCACGGGAGGAGAACACGGTATCGCCATCTGTCTCCACGAGAATGGGTCCCCAGTGTGCGGCGGTTAATACCGAGTAACGTGCGGGTGAATTAGCCAAGATGGCACTCCTGAATGCGATGTGACGGGGATATTTATTATGCCGTTCAATGTTACTTACAAATTTCAGAGTCTTCCCTGGAATTTTCTTCATGTTCACACGTCATAATCATCCGCCACGGTCGCTGTGGTAAAGAAGAAAAAAGTCATTAAGGAATTGAGATGAAGAAACGTGTATTTGTGATTGCTGCCATCGTGAGCGGCGCCCTGGCAGTTTCTGGCTGCACAACAAACCCATATACCGGTGAGCGCGAAGCGGGTAAATCCGGCATGGGTGCGGGCATTGGTTCGCTTGTTGGCGCTGGCATTGGCGCGCTCTCCTCGTCGAAGAAAGATCGCGGCAAAGGCGCGCTGATTGGTGCAGCAGCAGGCGCTGCTGTTGGTGGTGGCATTGGTTATTACATGGATGTGCAGGAAGCGAAACTACGCGAAAAAATGCAGGGAACTGGCGTAAGCGTGACGCGCAGTGGCGATAACATCATTCTGAATATGCCAAATAACGTCACCTTCGACAGCAGTAGCGCTAACCTGAAACCAGCAGGGGCAAACACCCTTACCGGCGTGGCAATGGTGCTGAAAGAGTACAATAAAACCGCAGTAAACGTATTAGGCTTTACTGACAGCACCGGCAGCCAGGATCTGAATATGCGCCTGTCACAACAGCGTGCTGACTCTGTAGCCAGTGCCCTGATCACTCAGGGCGTGGAAGCAAACCGTATTCGCACCCGTGGTATGGGCCCGGCGAACCCGATCGCCAGCAACAGCACCGCCGAAGGCAAAGCACAGAACCGTCGTGTAGAGATCACCTTAAGCCCAATCCAGTAAACGTATGCGCCGGGTGGAGGCTCCGCCTTGCCCGGCCTACGTCCGGCAGGAAGCACTTGCCATCGTCAATTTTCGCGTTAAGGTGTTCTCACTTTCTGGCGAGGGAACCTTAATGGCAAAATCAGCACGCCCAACCATCAGCGATGTGGCAAAAGCCGCTAAAACGGGTAAGACCAGCATTTCACGTTACCTTAACGGTGAGAAACATCTGCTATCCGACGCGCTGTTGGCCCGTATTGAACAAGCCATTGCCGATCTCGACTATCGCCCCAGCCTGATGGCGCGAGGTCTGAAACATGGCCGTACCCGTCTGATCGGACTGATTATCGCCGATATTACCAATCCCTACTCCGTTAATGTCCTGAGCGGTATTGAAGCGGCCTGTCGCGAAAAAGGTTTTACCCCTCTGGTCTGTAACACCAACAACGAAGTGGATCAGGAACTGCATTATCTCGACCTGCTGCGAAGCTACCAGGTTGAAGGAATTGTGGTAAATGCTGTAGGCATGCGTGAAGAGGGGTTAAACCGCCTGCAACAGTCCGCACTACCGATGGTGCTAATTGACCGTAAAATCCCTGATTTCGCCTGCGACATGGTCGGGCTCGATAACACTCAGGCAGCAACGGTCGCCACTGAGCACCTGGTCGAACAAGGTTTTGAAGCTATTCTGTTTCTCAGCGAACCTTTAGGCATGGTTAATACTCGCCGCGAGCGCCTGAGTGCCTTTCGCGCGACGCTGGCACAATACCCTGGCGTCATCGCAGAAAATGCCGAAGTCCCGTTGGCGGAAAATATGCAACTGGATGACACGCTGCGCCAGTTTCACCAACAACATCGGGGAATGCGCAAAGCTGTTATCTCAGCCAACGGCGCCCTCACGCTACAGGTTGCCCGCGCACTGAAGCGGATTGGCCTCAATTGGGGCAGCGACATCGGCCTGCTCGGTTTTGATGAGCTGGAATGGGCCGAGCTGGCAGGCGTGGGCATTACTACTTTGAAACAGCCGACGTGGCAGATTGGTTATACCGCCGTAGAGCAGGTTGTGCGCCGGATTAATGGTGGATCCGATGCCATTCAGGAGCAGGTTTTCTCCGGTGAACTGATCGTTCGCGGCTCCACCGCCCGCTAAATTTCCTTCGTGATGGTGATCATAAATTCGGCATCATGCCCTTTTCTTTGGAACCGGTTCCATATAGCGTTATAGCAAGAGCGATAGTTTTGGAGTTTCCATGAACAGAAAAATTATGGTGGTCACCGCCGCCTACGGCTATGACCAGGTACGCGCAGCCGGTGGGCAAACCGCGATATTGCCCGTCATTGCAGAAGCTGGCGCGGACGGCGTCGAAATTCGCCGCGAAATGTTGACCAACACCGAGCTCAACACGCTGTCAACCATGGCGTCAGCTATTGAAATTTTTGGTCTGCTGGCCTGCTACTCCGCACCAGAGCCGCTGTTCCTTGAAGATGGTAGTCTCAATCCCCGGATCCCATCACTGCTTCAGGAAGCACAGGTCCTGCAGGCTCTGTGGTTAAAAGTATCCCTCGGACATTTTTCCCATACAGATCAGTTCGACACATTGCGTAACTGGCTGGTTACCAGTGGTATGGAGCTGGTCGTCGAAAATGATCAAACACCTTGTGGCCGCCTGCAACCAATGCAGCGTTTTAACGAAGCCTGCCAGACCCTGAACCTGCCGGTAACTCTGACCTTCGATATGGGCAACTGGTTGTGGGTAGGCGACACCCCGGAAGAAGCAGCGCAACAGCTGGCATCTGCCGTGGGATATATCCATGTGAAAGCCGCCACACCACATCACGACAGCTATCGTGCTGTGCCGCCTGATGAAGCAGACTCACGCTGGATGACGCTGCTAAACAAACTGCCCGCAGATGTGCCGCGCGGCATTGAGTTTCCCCTGGAAGGGCAAGATTTGGCGGCGGTAACCCGTCACTACGTCGATCTGTTACGCAAGGAGTAACGCATGAAAAATTCACTGGATGTCGTCACCATTGGTGAAGCGATGGCGATGTTTGTCGCCACGCAAACGGGTGATTTGGCGGACGTAGAGCAGTTTATCAAGCGCGTAGCGGGCGCTGAACTCAATGTGGCAACCGGCCTTGCCCGCCTGGGCTTGAAGGTCGGCTGGGTGAGTCGCGTGGGTAACGACAGTTTTGGTCGTTTTATTCTTAAGTCGCTGGCGAAAGAAGGGATTGATGCGCAGGGAGTTACCCAGGACGGGCGCTACGCAACCGGCTTTCAGTTAAAATCTAAAGTCGAAAATGGAACCGATCCCATTGTAGAGTATTTCCGTAAAGGCTCCGCAGCCAGCCACCTCAGTGTTGAGGATTATCACGATGGATACTTCTCCAGCGCGCGTCATCTACACCTGAGCGGCGTTGCGGCAGCACTGTCAGCAAGTTCATATGCGCTGCTGTCTCATACTGCCCGCACCATGAAAGCGATGGGTAAGACAATCTCATTTGACCCGAACCTACGCCCGGTGCTGTGGAAAAGCGAAACAGAAATGGTGGAGAAACTCAATCGATTAGCCTTTCAGGCTGACTGGGTTCTACCGGGGTTAAAAGAGGGCATGATTTTAACCGGGCAACAGACCCCTGAAGGCATCGCAGACTTTTATCTGCGCCACGGCGTCAAGGCAGTGATCATCAAAACCGGGGCCGATGGCGCCTGGTATAAAGCCGCCAATGGCGAGCACGGTAGTGTCGCGCCAGTGAGAGTCGACAACGTAGTCGACACCGTTGGCGCGGGCGATGGTTTTGCCGTGGGTGTAATCAGTGCACTACTGGAAGGACGCTCTCTGCATCAGGCAGTAACCCGAGGCAACAAAATTGGTGCACTGGCCATTCAGGTTCAGGGCGACAGCGAAGGCTTACCCACACGTGAACAATTAGGGGAATAAACCCCCGACCCTCTCTGTACCCTACATGCAGAGGCGGCATAACAGCATAACCAGAGGGCAATCTATGAATAGCTCAACAAATGCAGCAAAACGCTGGTGGTACATCATGCCGATCGTGTTTATCACGTACAGTCTGGCGTACCTTGATCGCGCGAACTTCAGCTTCGCATCCGCCGCCGGAATCAACGAAGATCTCGGCATTACCAAAGGGATTTCCTCCCTGCTGGGTGCCCTGTTTTTCCTCGGTTATTTCTTCTTCCAGATCCCTGGAGCGATTTACGCCGAGCGCCGTAGCGTACGAAAACTGATTTTTATCTGCCTGATCCTGTGGGGAGCCTGCGCGTCACTGACCGGTATGGTCAGTAACATCCCCATGCTGGCTGCCATTCGCTTCATTCTTGGCGTTGTTGAAGCCGCGGTCATGCCCGCGATGCTGATTTATATCAGTAACTGGTTTACGAAGTCCGAACGTTCACGCGCCAATACCTTCCTGATCCTCGGCAATCCGGTAACCGTCCTGTGGATGTCCGTTGTTTCCGGTTATCTGATTCAAGCGCTGGGCTGGCGTGAAATGTTCATCATTGAGGGCTTCCCGGCCATCATCTGGGCGTTTTGCTGGTGGGTGCTGGTAAAAGACAAACCTTCACAGGTGGGCTGGTTGTCGGAATCCGAGAAAGCGGCGCTGCAGGCCCAACTGGAAAAAGAGCAGCAGGGTATTAAAGCCGTACGTAATTACAGTGAAGCTTTCCGCTCACGTAACGTGATCTTGTTGTGCCTGCAGTATTTTACCTGGAGTATTGGCGTCTACGGCTTCGTCCTGTGGCTCCCGTCCATCATCCGTAGTGGTGGCGCAAATTTAGGTATGGTGGAGGTCGGTTGGCTTTCATCAGTACCTTATCTGGCAGCAACGGCAGCGATGATTCTGGTCTCATGGGCTTCAGATAAACTGCAAAACCGTAAACTGTTTGTCTGGCCGCTGTTACTGATCGCCGCTTTCGCCTTTATCGGCTCCTGGGCCGTTGGTGCTGACCACTTCTGGGTTTCATACACCTTGTTGGTGATTGCAGGTGCGGCAATGTACGCTCCTTACGGTCCCTTCTTCGCCATCATTCCAGAAATGCTGCCTCGTAACGTTGCCGGGGGAGCAATGGCACTGATTAACAGCATGGGCGCATTAGGCTCATTCTTTGGTTCCTGGTTTGTCGGCTACCTCAATGGCACCACCGGCAGCCCTTCCGCCTCATACATTTTTATGGGGGTAGCGCTTTTTGTCTCAGTATGGCTAACTCTGATTGTCAGACCAAGTTCTGCTAATAATCAGCAACTTCCAACTGGCGCGCACCACGCTTAAACACTAACTTACGGAGATTCGTATGAAGCCGTCCATTATTCTCTACAAAGCGTTACCTGACGATTTGCTGCAACGCCTGGAAGAGCATTTTACTGTGACTCAGGTGCCCAACTTGCGCCCGGAAACAGTAACACAGCACGCACAGGCCTTTGCCAGCGCGGAGGGACTGTTAGGCTCAAGTGAAACCGTCAATACCGCCCTGCTGGAGAAAATGCCCAAACTGCGTGCGACATCAACAATCTCCGTCGGCTATGACAATTTTGACGTCGATGCTCTCAACACACATAAGGTGCTGTTGATGCACACGCCAACAGTGCTGACAGAAACCGTCGCTGATACGGTGATGGCGCTGGTGCTAAGCACAGCCCGCCGCGTGGTTGAAGTAGCTGAACGAGTGAAAGTCGGTGAATGGACCAAAAGTATTGGCCCAGATTGGTTTGGCACCGATGTGCACCACAAAACGCTGGGGATTGTCGGCATGGGCCGAATTGGGCTGGCTCTGGCGCAACGTGCTCATTTCGGTTTTGGCATGCCGATTCTCTACAACGCGCGACGCCACCATAAGGAAGCAGAAGAGCGCTTCAACGCGCGTTACTGCGATCTGGACACACTGCTGCAGGAGTCTGACTTTGTCTGCCTGATTCTGCCGTTAACAGAAGAAACGCATCACCTGTTTAGTACAGAGCAGTTTGCCAAAATGAAGTCCTCCGCCATTTTCATCAATGCGGGTCGTGGTCCGGTCGTGGATGAAACCGCGCTGATTGCTGCTCTAAAAAACGGGGAGATTCATGCGGCAGGTCTGGATGTATTTGAGCAGGAACCGCTGTCGGTAGACTCACCGTTGCTGTCACTGCCAAACGTAGTGGCAGTACCGCATATTGGCTCAGCAACCCATGAAACACGCTATAACATGGCGGCCTGTGCGGTAGATAACTTAATCGATGCGCTACAAGGAAAGGTCGAGAAAAACTGCGTGAACCCGCAGATTTTGGGGTAAAAAATACCGGGTTGCGTTAACGCATACCCGGCATTTTGTATATAGCTGTAGGCCGGACAAGGCGAAGCCGCCATCCGGCACACTGCCATTACTGGGCTGCACTCACCGCAGCAGTCCAGGCTTGAGTAAAGGCCTGGTGCTGAGAAGCCAGCGGGCCAATCAGCGTATTGTACTGACTTGCCTGTTGTGATGTTGGGAACTGGATACCGTTCGCAACAAAGCTCACCTGCGTATCCTGTTGCGCCACAAAATCACCTACCTGTACCAACTGCTGCGTGAAGATTTGCGCGGCAGGTATCAGCGGCTGTAACGCCTCAGCAGGCGCGGTTACCACTTTGTTGTAGACCTGATCAAAAACAGGCTTCAGGTCGTCGCTCTGCTTCAACGCACCGTGTGCAGCATCGGCCTGGAGTTTCGCGTTCTGCAACTGCTGTCCTAACACACCCAGCGCACCATTTGCCTGACGTAGCGGTTCACGCTGAGTCACATAATCCTGAGGAACACGAATTGCATTGACGCTATCAACAACCGGACGCAGACCGGAGTCCATCGCCTGATTTACCTGCTGCGAATAGCCGTAAAGAATCGCGTAATCGGACACAAACGGGCCAAACTGTTTTTTCTGATCGGCGGTAAGCGTCGGTAAACGCTCCCCACTACGCATTGCAGTATTCTGCAGAAAATCGATAAACGCTTTACGCTGATCGCCTTCTTTATCAAAACACCCACTCAGGCCAACTACCATTAAGAGCGCCAAAACAGGCGCAAACCAGCGAGAGCAGGACTTACCTGTCGCCATTTTAATACTCCTTTCACCCAAAAATGCGCACAACGACACCCGCGTGCCTGACGATGACAAGGATAGTCCAGGTCAGCCCCGCAAGATACCCTTTCCACATAATCTTGTAAGGGAAAATCCCCCTTCCCATCGTCCTTCCTTTACTAACCAATGTTCCATTCCTCGCACGGTGTAATTTTTTAGTAATCTTTACAATTGGGATCCGTTGTCTGGAGATCCCGACCGTTATCAAATCGTTAGCAAACTACAGGTTGCCCCACGCGAGACGCTGAAACGAATCCATAACCAGAACCTTCAGTCCGCCTTCATTTTTTACGACTATTCTTAATGAGCTTTGATCAAATTCACGATCCCGTTGTGTGATTTTAGGAGTTCTCAATGGAATACAAAGATCCTATGTTTGAACTGCTGAGCAGTCTGGAACAGATTGTTTTTAAAGATGTATCGCAGACGGTAACCCTGACGCAAAAATCCAACCCTTTCACCGAATTTGAACAGCTACGACGAGGGACTGGATTAAAAACAGATGATTTTGCCCGTGTAATGGGCGTGACGGTCGCGATGGTCCATGAGTGGGAGTCTAAACGCGTAAAGCCTTCCAGCACTGAATTGAAATTGATGCGCCTGATACAGGCGGACCCAAGATTAAGTAAGCAGTTGATGGATTAGAACATTTTTCACATTTGATTTAAGAACGGCCCTGAAAAAGGGCCGTTTTCTCACCGTCGCTATCCACAAAAAAGAAAATAGTAGTTGCATCCCTATGCGTAAAATGAGTTAATGCACTCAACGGTTTGACGTACAGACCATTAAAGCAGTTTAGTAAGGCAAGTCCCTTCAAGAGTTATCGTTGATACCCTTCGTAGTGAGCATTTCCTTTACTGTTAAAAAATCTGTAAAGCACGCCATATCGCCGAAAGGCACACTTATTTTTTAAAAGGTAATACACTATGTCCGGTAAAATGACTGGTATCGTAAAATGGTTCAATGCTGACAAAGGTTTCGGCTTCATCACTCCTGACGATGGCTCTAAAGACGTGTTCGTACACTTCTCTGCTATCCAGAACGATGGCTACAAATCCCTGGACGAAGGTCAGAAAGTTTCCTTCACCATCGAAAGCGGCGCTAAAGGCCCGGCAGCTGGCAACGTAACCAGCCTGTAAGCTTAAAAAAGCTCAGAATTCAAGATCCCTGCCAAATGGCGGGGATTTTTTTATTTGCACGTTGCGATAAATCCCTCTCCTCTCTTCTTTGCATTACTTTACCCACTACACCTTTGACCTTTCCCTAAGGGCAAGCTTTATAGTACGTCGGCATGTATTCCACAATTTTCACAAGGAATTGAAGCTATGTCGAAATCCTCACTGCTGCTGCTTTTGGGTTTATTCACAGCCAGTAACGTATTTGCAGCAACCCCAGAGTCAACCTTTCTGGCGCAACATGGGCTTAGCGGGAAATCCGTCGAACAAATGGTAGAAACCATTGACCAGTCGCCTCAGAGTCGTCCATTACCCTACTCTGCTTCCGTTACCAGTACGGCTCTTAAGCTGTCTTCCGGTGAGCAGGTTTATACACTGCCGCTCGGCGATAAGTTCTACCTGTCCTTTGCCCCTTATGAATGGCAAACGCACCCCTGCTTTAACCACAGTCTCTCTGGCTGCCAGGGCGAAATGCCTGAGAAGACTTTTGATGTCAAAGTGACGGATAACAAAGGTGATGTTGTCGTACAAAAAGAGATGAAAAGCGGCCGTAATGGATTTATCGGCGTATGGCTACCGCGCAATATAGAAGGCACGATCGAAGTGAGTTATAACGGTAAAAGTGCGGCTCATTCCATTAAGACGATGAATGATAGCCAGACCTGCCTGACAGAATTGCAACTGCGCTGATAGCATAAAAAAATGCCGGATAGCGCAATTTTGCTTATCCGGCATTTTCTAAGTCATTTCACGACAATTACTGCAGCAGTGAAATATCCGCCACGCGCAGGAACAGCTCGCGCAGTTTTTCGAGCATAGAGAGACGGTTAATACGTAGCTCTTTATCCTCGACGTTCACCATCACTTTCTCGAAGAAAGCATCTACAGGCTCACGCAGTTCAGCCAGCTCAACCAGCGCTTCCTGGTAGCGGCCTTCAGCGAAGAACGGCTCGAGCTTGTCACGCAGCACGACAACCTGCATCGCCAGCGCAATCTCTTCCGGCTCTTTCAGCGTTGACGCATTCACGCGGTCATTCAGCTTCTCTTCTGACTTCGCCAGAATGTTCGATACACGTTTGTTGGCAGCAGCCAGCGCAGATGCGGCTTCCAGCGTACGGAAGTGCGAAACCGCCTTCATGCGTGCGTCGAAATCAGCCGGACGAGTCGGACGACGCGCCAGCACAGCCTGAATGGTATCAACGCTGTAACCTTCATCCTGATACCAGGCGCGGAAGCGGCCGAGCATAAAGTCGATAACGTCATCAACCACATTGGCGTTAGTCAGCTTATCACCGTACAGACGAACCGCTTCTTCGGTCAGCGTTTGCAGATCCAAAGTCAGGTTTTTCTCAACAATGATACGCAGTACGCCCAGCGCAGCACGACGCAGTGCAAACGGGTCTTTGTCACCTTTCGGATGCTGGCCGATACCGAAGATACCCGCCAGGGTGTCCATCTTATCGGCAATCGCTACCGCACAGGCAACCGGGTTGGACGGCAACTCATCGCCGGCAAAGCGAGGCTGATATTGTTCGTTCAGCGCCACAGCAACATCTTCCGCTTCGCCATCATGACGTGCGTAGTGCATGCCCATCACGCCCTGAGTGTCAGTGAACTCGAAGACCATGTTGGTCATCAGGTCACATTTTGACAGCAGGCCCGCACGGGTCGCATGATTAACATCAGCGCCAATCTGACCGGCAATCCAGCCCGCCAGCGCCTGAATACGATCGGTCTTATCACGCAACGTACCCAGTTGCTGTTGGAACAGCACGGTTTGCAGGCGCGGCAAATGGTCTTCCAGACGTTTTTTGCGGTCGGTATTGAAGAAGAACTCGGCATCAGCCAGACGCGGGCGAACCACTTTCTCGTTACCGGAGATGATTTGCTGTGGATCTTTAGACTCGATATTGGCGACGAAAATAAAGTTCGGCAGCAGTTTGCCGTCGTTCGCATATACCGGGAAGTACTTCTGGTCACCTTTCATGGTGTGGACCAGCGCTTCAGAAGGTACGGCGAGGAATTTTTCTTCAAATTTTGCCGTCAGCACCACTGGCCATTCAACCAGAGAGGCGACTTCTTCCAGCAGACTTTCGCTCAGATCGGCGTTACCACCAATCTTACGCGCCGCTTCTTCGGCATCGGCTTTAATTTTTGCCTTACGCTCGGCGTAATCGGCAATCACTTTACCGCGCTGACGCAGGATTTCAGGATACTGATCGGCATTGTCGATGGTGAATTCCGGCTCGCCCATAAAGCGGTGGCCACGAATCACGCGATCGGACTGAATACCCAGGATCGTTGCCGGAATAACTTTGTCGCCCAACAGCAAGGTCACAGTGTGAACCGGACGCACAAAGTGAACATCAGACGCACCCCAACGCATCAGTTTCGGGATCGGCAGCTTAGCCAGCGAGGTGGCGATCATGTCAGGCAGCAGCGTTTCAGCACTTTCGCCTTTCACATGCGCACGATACAGCAACCACTCACCTTTATCGGTGGTCAGGCGTTCAGCCTGATCAACAGTGATGCCGCAACCACGCGCCCAACCCTCTGCCGCTTTGCTCGGATTACCGCTGGCATCAAATGCCTGGGCAATTGCCGGACCGCGTTTTTCAACTTCGCGGTCAGGTTGAGACTCAGCCAGAGCGGCTACCTTCAGCGCCAGACGACGCGGGGCGGCAAACCACTCAACATTGCCGTGCGCGAGGCCGGCGTTATCCAGCTCCGCGGTAAAGTTCGCAGCAAAGGACTCTGCCAGGCTGCGCAGTGCTTTTGGTGGCAGCTCTTCAGTGCCGATTTCCACCAGAAAAGTTTTCTCAGACATGGCCGCCTCTTATTTGTCTTTGTTGCACATCGGGAAGCCAAGGGCTTCACGGGAAGCGTAGTAAGCTTCTGCCACTGCTTTAGTCAGGGTGCGAATGCGCAAAATATAGCGCTGACGCTCGGTGACGGAGATGGCTTTACGCGCATCCAGCAGGTTGAAGCTATGGGCGGCTTTCAGAATACGCTCGTAGGCAGGCAGCGGCAGCGGATTTTCCAGTGCCAGCAACTGCTGAGCTTCTTTCTCGTACTGCTCGAAGCAGGTAAACAGGAAATCCACATCGGCGTATTCGAAGTTGTAGGTGGATTGCTCCACTTCGTTCTGATGGAACACGTCGCCGTAAGTGGTTTTACCCAGCGGGCCGTCGCTCCAGACCAGGTCGTAAACGCTGTCTACGCCCTGAATGTACATGGCCAGACGTTCCAGACCGTAGGTAATTTCCCCGGTCACCGGCTTGCATTCCAGACCACCCACCTGCTGGAAGTAGGTGAACTGCGTGACTTCCATGCCGTTCAGCCACACTTCCCAACCCAGACCCCAGGCACCCAGCGTTGGGTTTTCCCAGTTATCTTCCACGAAACGAATGTCGTGAATGGTCGGGTCCATACCCAGCTCCTTCAGAGAGCCCAGGTACAGTTCCTGAATATTGTCCGGTGACGGCTTAATGACGACCTGGAACTGATAGTAGTGCTGTAAGCGGTTCGGGTTTTCGCCGTAGCGACCGTCGGTCGGACGACGAGAAGGCTGCACATAAGCAGTTGCCATCGGCTCCGGCCCCAGCGCGCGCAGGCAGGTCATTGGGTGAGAAGTCCCCGCGCCGACTTCCATGTCCAATGGTTGAACAATGGTGCAGCCCTGGCGAGCCCAGTAATCCTGTAAGGTCAGGATCAAGCCCTGGAAGGTCCTGGTATCAAACTTTTGCATATTATTTCGTGCTGGATACGTGTGGATTTAAAGGAAGCGGTCAGTATACCCGCTGGCTGCAAGATATACAGTACGAAACGGGAAAAAGGGGGCACTTAGCGCATGGAAAGGTGCAAAAACTGCCCGTCTGCATCAAATGAGCAGACAAAACTCTCTTTACGGAAGGTAGAACCGCGCATCTCATAGCTACCCTGGAATTGTTCAAAGCCGGTAACATCAATTTTCTGGGTCGCAGTGTTATAGCGTTCCGCAGCCTCATTTTTGCACAATGATTCCATATCCAGCGAACGCGTAGGAGTGACTTTGACCTTTTGCGCCTTCTGTTCGGCCGCGGACGATTGAGGGTCGGCGCATCCTGCCAACAGGAAGGTTGTCACCATCACAGGAAAGAAATACTTCATCATCATTTTATTACCGCCTGTTTTGCTGGTCAGTCTTATTATTATTTATGTCTGAAACTCGATTCCTATTGTGAGAATCTCCTCGGACCACCACAAGCTTTAGCGTAAGAACTCGGATTATTCCAGTGAGACACGCCGACAAAATGCCAGTCAGATTATTTTTAAATGGAAACAGAGGAACTGATGCAGCCCAAAATTTTCTGGATTGATAACCTGCGAGGGATTGCCTGTTTAATGGTAGTTATGATTCATACCACTACCTGGTACATCACTAATGCGCAAATCGTCAGCCCAGTAAACTGGGATCTTGCCAATGTGCTAAATTCAGCCTCACGCGTCAGCGTACCGTTGTTTTTTATGATCTCGGGTTACCTCTTTTTTGGCGAGCGAAGTGCTCAGCCACGACATTTTGTGCGTATCGCACTCTGCATTCTGTTTTACAGCTCCGTAGCACTGGCCTACATCCTGTTATTTACCTCAATCAATGCCAGGCTATCGCTAATAAATCTGTTGCAGAAACCGGTTTTCTATCACCTGTGGTTTTTCTTCGCCATCGCCGTCATCTATCTGGTATCACCACTGATTCAGGTAAAGAATATCAGCGGGAAAACGCTGCTGGCGCTAATGGTTGTACTTGGTGTCATTGCCAATCCCAACACCGTATCGCAAAAAATCGGCGGTTTTGAGTGGCTGCCCATCAACTTATACATCAACGGCGATACGTTCTATTACATCCTGTACGGCATGCTGGGGCGGGCAATTGGCATAATGGAGACGCAAAAACGCGCATTAACCTGGCTCAGTGCGTTACTGTGTCTCGTTAGCGTGGTTATTATTTCTCGGGGGACGTTGCATGAACTCCACTGGCGAGGCAATTTTGCCGATACCTGGTATCTCTATTGCGGTCCAATGGTATTTATTTGCGCTATATCACTGCTGACACTAATCAAAAATACGCTCGGCACGCGCACCATACCGGTACTTGGTCTTATTTCTCGCCATTCACTGGGTATTTATGGCTTCCATGCGCTGATCATTCATGCATTGCGCACGAATGGGATCGAGTTTAAAGCGTGGCCCCCGCTGGACATGCTGTGGATTTTTAGCGCCACCCTGGCAGGTAGCTTGCTGCTTTCCATACTGTTGCAACGAATAGATACGCGCAGACTGGTGAGTTAAGTCTCATCAGGTTGATCTTTTTTCAACGGACGCAACAGCAGGATCTGTCCCAGTAAACCCATTACGAATGCCGCCGGATACAGCCCCATTTCGACAGGTAATAACGGGGCATTCCATATTCCTACCAACAGTAATCCTGTTGTTATCAATGCCACCATCTGACATACAGAGGAAAAGCGTTCATCATTCTGATTAAGATTTTTAGCATGATGATAAGCATACGTAACGAACATCCCCGTCACCAACACACCCAAAAAATACCCTTTTCCACTCAACAGTGGGCATGCCCGCCATAAACCAACAATGTAAATAAGTGCGCCAGAAAGGAATAACATCCATGACCACAACCTCAAAGTCTTCATTGGGATCTCCTTATCCATCAGGGATGATGATATGAAGTACCCAAAGGAGATCACACAGGAAATAGTGCCAACGCTGAGATTTAAGAATTAATTCATACTCAATTTCTATTGTTTTGATTTAGTCATACAGAAGATTTATCCCCCTCTACTGAGCAGAGAGGGATAAGGTCAGGACATTAGCGGTAGCAATTGCTGGTAGATACGACGGAAGGTTTCGCGACGTTGCTGAAAGAGAGCATGGCGCTCTGCGTCAGGGTAATGCGACTGCTCCAGCACAAGCTGAGGCAGTAAATCAGATAATGGCTTCCGGGGGTTTATTGCAATTTGCGCCAAACGTGCCGCCCCCAAAGCAGGGCCGACATCGCCACCAGTACGGTAATCCAGTTGCAATCCACTGATATCAGACAGCATCTGTCGCCAGTATTCACTGCGCGCCCCACCACCAATCAACGTAATGCTGGCCGGTTTAACGCCGCAGGCATGCACCACATCCATCCCGTCTGCCAACGCAAAACCGACCCCTTCCAGAACAGCTTGAGCCAGTTCAGCCGGACCATGTTGATGGGTCAAACCAAAAAACACGCCCTTCGCCTGCGGGTTGTTGTGCGGCGTACGTTCACCGGACAGATAGGGTAAAAACCAGACAGGACCGGCGTTGTCATCCGCCTGTTGCGCCGCGCTAATCAGTGCCGGAACGTTCGCCAGCCCGGTTAATTTCGCCGCCCAGTCAAGACAGGACGCCGCGCTGAGCATAACCGACATCAGGTGCCAGCGCTCAGGTAAGGCGTGGCAAAAACTGTGCACCGCGCTTTCTGGTTTGCTGAGGAACCCATCACTGACCGCAAAATAGACACCAGATGTACCTAGCGAGAGCATCGCCTGACCAGCATTCATCATGCCTATGCCGACCGCTCCTGCCGCGTTGTCACCACCGCCAGCAACGACCGGGACTTCCGACATTCCCCATGATTGGGCAACAGCAGGCAACAGTGTCCCGGTAATTTCGCTACCTTCATACAAAGCAGGCATATGCTCACGGGTCAGACCACATGCTTCCAGCATGACATCACTCCAGTCACGCTTCGCCACATCCAGCCACATCGTACCCGCCGCATCAGACATATCGCTGGCAAAATCACCGGTCATGCGCAGACGCAGATAATCTTTCGGTAACAGGACTTTCTCAGTCTGGCGGAAAATCTCCGGCTCATGGCGTTGAACCCACAGCAGTTTTGGCGCAGTAAAACCAGGCATCATCAGATTGCCCGTGATCTTACGGGACTGCGGAATCAGATTTTCCAGCATCACGCACTCTTCAGCGCAGCGTCCGTCATTCCACAAAATTGCCGGGCGTAATACCTTCTGTTGCTTATCAAGTAGTGTCGCACCGTGCATTTGTCCGGCAATCCCTAGCGCCTTCACCCCTCTGAGTGAATGTTGCTGAGACAGCGCTTTTACGGCGCGATCCGTTGCCAGCCACCACTGTTCAGGATCCTGCTCCGACCATAACGGATGAGGACGTGAGACCGTGAGCTTCTCCGCTTGTGAGGCCACCACATCACCCTGCTCGTTCAGCAGGATTACCTTTACGCCTGATGTACCAAGATCTATCCCGATATACATAGGGTATCTTTCCTTAAAGAAATGCCCGGTAGCGCAAAGCTATCCGGGCTTACGCACGCTCTCAGAGGCCTGTTATTTGTCGAACAAATACTGGTTTACCAGATTTTCCAGCAGTTCCTGATGACCGCTTTGGTGCACTGGTGCCAGGTTATGTTGTTCAGCGTACTGCGCAATTTCCGTTAACGTCATCTGACCTTTCAGAATTTGCTGGCCCAGCTCACTATTCCAACCGGCATAGCGTTTTGCCACTCGCTGATCCAGACCACCGTCTTCAATCATACGGGCCGCGACTTTCAGCGACAGCGCCATGGTATCCATAGCACCAATATGCCCATAAAACAGATCGTATTTATCGGTGCTCTGGCGACGTACTTTGGCATCAAAGTTCAGACCGCCGGTGGTGAAGCCACCTGCTTTCAGGATTTCGTACATCACCAGCGCATTCTCTTCCACGCTGTTCGGGAACTGGTCAGTATCCCAGCCCAGTTGCGCGTCACCGCGGTTTGCATCAACAGAGCCAAACAGACCAAGGGCGATAGCGGTGGCGATCTCATGATGGAATGAGTGACCCGCCAGTGTGGCGTGGTTTGCTTCGATATTCAGTTTGATCTCTTTTTCCAGACCGAACTGCTTCAGGAAACCATAAACAGTCGCTGCATCGTAATCGTACTGGTGTTTTGTTGGTTCCTGCGGCTTCGGTTCGATCAGCAGCGTCCCCTGAAAACCAGTTTTGTGTTTGTGCTCCACCACCAGTTGCATAAAGCGTCCGATCTGCTCGCGTTCCTGACGCAGATCGGTATTCAGCAGCGTTTCATAACCTTCACGACCGCCCCACAGGACATAGTTCTCGCCGCCTAATTTATGCGTGGCATCCATGGCAGTCACGACCTGCGTGGCCGCCCAACTGAAAACTTCCGGGTCCGGATTAGTGGCCGCGCCTGCGCCGTAACGCGGGTTAGTAAAGCAGTTTGCCGTACCCCACAGCAGTTTTACACCGCTCTGTTCCTGTTTTTCCGCCAGAACATCAACCATCTGGGCAAAGTTGTTTTTATACTCTTTCAGCGAGGCACCTTCAGGTGAGACGTCAACATCGTGGAAACAGTAGTAAGGCACGTTCAGTTTGTGGAAAAACTCAAATGCCACATCCGCTTTCCGCTTCGCTAATTCCAGCGCTTCACCAGACTGTTGCCACGGGCGATTAAACGCGCCAACGCCAAACATATCTGCACCATTCCAGCAAAAGGTATGCCAGTAGCAGGCCGCAAATCGCAAATGATCTTCCATGCGCTTACCCAACACAATTTCATCTGGGTTGTAGTGACGGAATGCTAATGGATTGGTTGATTTAGTGCCTTCATAACGAACACGATCAAGCTGGTCAAAATAGGCTTGCATAATGAGCTCCATAATCAGGTAATGCGGCGGGTGATTGATAATGTCGTAATATTGGGCACTCCCCACATATTGCTCAATTATGTTATTTCACACTGCTATTGAGATAATTCACAAGTGTGCGCCACTTCTCAAAATAAAAACCTTCAATTAAAAAAACGTTACTTATCAAAGATAAATGTAATCATGCTGGTCAATCATTTAAAATAAGATCCCGGTCATAAATTAGAAAATAAACCAAAAAACGTAACTGGAAGATAAAAATCTATAATTGCCTTCTGTGCATTACCTGTTAAAAATCTGCTACGTCTTACGCTGTGATTGTTACTTTTACTGTTGTCTATCCCCTACAAAAGGCATCACGATTATGAAGATGAAAAATATTTTACTCACTGTCTGTACCTCTCTTTTACTCACCAGCGTCGCAGGTCATGCCAAAGAAGTTAAAATCGGTATGGCAATTGATGATCTCCGTCTGGAACGCTGGCAGAAAGACCGCGATATTTTCGTCAGCAAAGCTGAATCTCTCGGGGCGAAAGTATTTGTGCAATCGGCGAATGGTAATGAAGAAACCCAAATGTCGCAGATTGAAAACATGATCAACCGAGGCGTTGATGTCCTTGTGATAATCCCTTACAACGGCCAGGTATTAAGTAACGTTATCAAAGAAGCAAAACAAGAAGGGATAAAAGTACTGGCTTACGATCGCATGATCAATGATGCCGATATCGACTTTTATATCTCTTTTGATAATGAAAAGGTCGGAGAATTACAGGCTCAATCATTAGTCAATATCGTACCACAAGGAAATTATTTTCTGATGGGCGGTTCACCAGTCGATAATAATGCGAAACTGTTCCGTGCCGGACAAATGAAAGTATTAAAACCGTATATCGACAGCGGAAAAATTAAGGTTGTGGGCGATCAGTGGGTTGACGGTTGGTTACCTGAAAATGCCTTAAAGATTATGGAAAATGCGTTAACCGCCAACAATAACAAAATTGATGCAGTGGTTGCCTCAAATGACGCAACGGCTGGCGGTGCGATCCAGGCGCTGAGCGCACAAGGGTTATCAGGAAAAGTCGCTATTTCCGGACAGGATGCAGACCTTGCAGGTATCAAACGCATCGTTGCTGGAACACAAACGATGACAGTTTATAAACCCATTACTCTGCTCGCTAATACTGCCGCAGAGATCGCAGTCGAACTCGGAAATGACCAACAGCCAAAAGCTGATTCCACGCTGAATAATGGCCTGAAAGATGTTCCTTCCCGGCTACTAACGCCAATTGACGTGAACAAAGACAATATTAACGAGACAGTCATCAAAGACGGATTCCACAAGAAAAGCGATCTATAAGCGTTATGCCCTCTGCAAAATCGGAGGGCAACAAACGTGGTTTCAAAATAGCCACGGGTATACGTGAACGTCCACGCAGGGTTCTCTTATTGGCTTATGTGGAGCAGTTATGCCATATCTTCTTGAAATGAAAAACATTACCAAGACATTCGGCGTAGTGAAGGCTGTTGATAACGTTAGCCTCAGGGTCAATGCTGGCGAAATCGTTTCACTATGCGGTGAAAATGGTTCAGGTAAATCGACATTAATGAAAGTGCTGTGTGGTATTTATCCACATGGAACCTACGAAGGCGATATCATTTTTTCCGGCGAAACCATAAGGGCCAGCCATATTCGTGATACCGAACGCAAGGGTATTGCAATTATTCACCAGGAATTAGCACTGGTTAAAGATCTGACCGTTCTGGAAAATATCTTCCTAGGCAGCGAAATCACCCTTAACGGTGTTCTTGATTACGACATGATGACGCTACGCTGCCAAAAATTACTCGCTCAGGTCAGTTTGTCTATCTCACCAGATACGCGCGTGGGCGATTTAGGTTTAGGCCAACAACAGTTGGTTGAAATTGCTAAGGCGCTGAATAAGCAAGTTCGGTTGCTTATTCTGGATGAACCTACCGCCTCGCTCACCGAGCAAGAAACCGCAATACTGCTGAATATCATACGTGACCTGCAGCAGCATGATATTGCCTGCATTTACATTTCACACAAACTGAATGAGGTTAAAGCCATATCAAATACCATTTGCGTTATTCGCGATGGTCAACACATCGGCACGCGCGATGCCACCAGCATGAGTGAAGACGATATTATCACCATGATGGTAGGCCGTGAGCTCACTGCGCTTTATCCCAGTGAGCCTCATACGGCGGGAGAAGAGATTTTACGGGTTGAACACCTGACTGCCTGGCATCCCGTAAATCGTCATATAAAGCGCGTCAACGATATTTCTTTCTCACTCAAGCGTGGTGAAATTTTGGGCATTGCCGGGCTGGTCGGCGCCGGACGCACCGAAGCCGTACAGTGTCTGTTTGGCGTCTGGCCGGGTCGCTGGGAAGGTAAGATATTTATCGAAGGCACTCAGGTGAATATCCGTAATTGCCAGCAAGCGATTGCTCAAGGTATTGCCATGGTGCCCGAAGACAGAAAAAGAGATGGCATTGTTCCGGTGATGGCGGTGGGAAAAAATATCACGCTGGCTGCGCTCGATAAATTTACCGGGGGTATGAGCCATCTTGATGATGCCGCAGAACAAAAATGTATTCTGGAATCTCTTCAACAGCTCAAAGTGAAAACATCATCTCCTGACCTTGCGATCGGGCGTCTGAGCGGAGGTAACCAACAAAAAGCGATACTCGCCCGTTGCCTCCTGCTAAATCCCCGAATCCTCATTCTTGATGAACCCACCAGGGGAATTGATATCGGCGCCAAATATGAGATCTACAAACTGATCAATCAGCTCGTTCAGGAAGGGATCGCCGTGATTGTCATCTCTTCTGAATTACCTGAAGTTCTCGGACTGAGCGATCGCATCCTGGTGATGCATGAAGGAAAACTGAAAGCTAACCTGGTAAATCATAACCTGACTCAGGAGCAGGTGATGGAAGCCGCATTAAGGAGCGAACATCATGTCGAAAAACAATCCGTCTGAAGCGAAACTTTCAGCCCCACAGGCAAGCGGTTTCCCCGCAATTAAATCGCTTAACTTACAAGTCTTCGTCATGATTGCGGCAATCATCGTGATTATGCTGTTCTTCACCTGGACCACGGACGGTGCTTACCTGAGCGCACGTAACGTCTCTAACCTGCTGAGACAGACCGCGATTACCGGCATTCTTGCCGTTGGTATGGTGTTCGTGATTATTTCCGCCGAAATCGACCTTTCAGTTGGCTCAATGATGGGGTTACTGGGCGGTGTAGCGGCGATCTGTGACGTCTGGTTAGGCTGGCCGCTACCACTGACTGTGATCGTCACGCTGGTTCTGGGCTTACTCCTCGGTGCATGGAATGGATGGTGGGTAGCCTACCGCAAGGTACCGTCGTTTATTGTTACCCTCGCGGGTATGCTGGCGTTCCGCGGTATTCTTATTGGGATAACCAACGGGACAACGGTATCACCCACCAGCGCTGCAATGTCTCAGATTGGTCAGAGCTACTTGTCCGATGGCACAGGCTTTATCATCGGCGCTCTCGGTTTAATGGCGTTTATTGGCTGGCAGTGGCGCGGGCGTATGCGTCGTCAGACTTTAGGTCTTGAATCTCCCGCATCAACGTCGGTTGTGGGTCGCCAGGCATTAACCGCCATTATCGTATTAGGGGCAATCTGGCTATTGAATGATTATCGCGGTGTCCCTACTCCCGTGCTACTGCTGACGTTGCTGTTGCTCGGGGGGATGTTTATGGCAACACGAACCGCATTTGGTCGGCGGATCTACGCGATTGGTGGCAACCTGGAAGCCGCCCGCCTTTCCGGCATCAACGTTGAGCGCACCAAACTGGCCGTCTTTGCCATTAACGGTTTGATGGTTGCCATTGCCGGGTTAATTCTTAGCTCGCGACTTGGTGCAGGCTCTCCTTCTGCCGGAAACATTGCCGAGCTGGACGCCATTGCCGCATGTGTGATTGGAGGAACCAGCCTGGCGGGAGGGATCGGAAGTGTTGCCGGTGCCGTCATGGGCGCATTTATTATGGCATCTCTGGATAATGGAATGAGTATGATGGATGTTCCCACCTTCTGGCAGTATATAGTGAAAGGGGCGATTTTATTGCTGGCGGTATGGATGGATTCAGCAACTAAACGCCGCGCCTGAATTTAAGAAGTGGGTGAGTCGCAATGCCGGTTAATGCAACCGGCATTGTCTTTTCTACATGATTCAGCAGGAAAAGAACCATGTTTGATAAACGTCATCGCATCACGCTGTTATTTAATGCCAATAAAGCTTACGACCGCCAGGTTGTTGAGGGTGTGGGCGAGTATTTACAAGCATCACAATCAGAGTGGGATATCTTTATTGAGGAAGATTTTCGTGCTCGCATTGATAACATCAAAGAGTGGTTAGGGGATGGCGTCATCGCCGACTACGACGACGATGACATCGCGCAACTGCTTGCTGACGTCGACGTTCCTATTATCGGTGTCGGTGGCTCCTACCATCTTCCTGAGCATTATCCACCAGTCCATTACATCGCCACCGATAACCATGCTCTGGTAGAAAGCGCCTTTCTGCACCTGAAAGAAAAAGGGATTAACCGCTTTGCGTTCTATGGCCTCCCCGCCTCCAGCGGCAAGCGCTGGGCCGCAGAACGTGAATATGCGTTTTGCCAGTTGGTTGCAGAAGAGAAATACCGTGGCGTAGTGTATCAGGGCCTGGAAACCGCACCTGAATACTGGCAGCACGCTCAAAACCGGCTGGCGGACTGGCTACAAACCCTGCCGCCACATACCGGTATTATTGCCGTCACAGATGCGCGTGCTCGACATGTTCTACAGGCCTGCGAGCATCTGCACATCCCGGTACCAGAAAAGCTGTGTGTTATTGGTATTGATAACGAAGAACTGACCCGCTACCTGTCGCGGGTGGCATTGTCATCTGTTGCGCAGGGGGCAAGACAAATGGGGTATCAGGCAGCCAAACTACTGCACCGACTGCTGGCCAACGAAGAGATGCCTCTACAGCGCATCCTGGTCCCTCCCGTGCGCGTTGTTGAGCGTCAGTCTACAGACTATCGATCCCTCACCGACCCTGCTGTCATCCAGGCCATGCATTACATTCGCAATCATGCCTGTAAAGGAATCAAGGTTGATCAGGTGCTGGACTCTGTTGGGATTTCGCGTTCGAATCTGGAGAAGCGGTTTAAAGAGGAGGTCGGAGAGACCATTCATGCCGTGATCCACGCTGAAAAGCTGGAAAAAGCACGCAGTCTGTTAATTTCCACTACATTATCAATAAACGAGATTTCGCAGATGTGCGGCTATCCGTCCTTGCAGTACTTCTATTCTGTCTTCAAGAAGGAGTACGACACAACGCCGAAAGAGTACCGCGATCGATACAGTGAGGTATTGTTGTAGTCGTGCCAGAGGAGGCTGAGCTTAACAGGTCTACGCATTCACCACGCAGGCCTGTTAAAGCAAAGCTGCTTACATATGCGCAGCGATTAAGCGCTGATTATCCTGGTACATAGCGAACAGATAGTTATTGTAGCTCTGCCCTTTAGTGGAGTAACCCTTCAGCTTATGGATCATCGCGGTTGCCGTAACTTCCTGATCGGCTTTACGCAACTGAGCGCGAGATTTACGGAAGGAAGAGTAAGCCGGATGCGTATTCAGGTTAATGACATAGGCATTTACCGACTCTTTCACCGATTCAAACTGTGAGTAACCTTTCACCTTGCCCGGTGCATTATTACAACGACCTTTACCGCATTTCATGCCAAACAGGTTGTTATTGCTACGTGCCAGCTTAGACGTTCCCCAGCCACTTTCTGCTGCGGCCATCGTTGCCACCATGCTGGTTGGGATAATGTCTACACGCTCAAGCAGCGTATTCCACGGAATTTTACGCGTGTTACCAGACCAGTTCACCTTGTAACGTTTGGCGATATCTTTCATACGCGCACGTTCAGTCGGCGACCAGCGATTCTGGTACTGCTTTGAAATCAGCCAGTTACGTTCAGCAGTAATGGCAGCATTTTGACTGGTAATAAAAGGCATAACCGTCCGGAGAAACGCTTTTTTTCTAGGTGTTCCGGAAGGGTATTTTCGCAAATCAGGAAGTGAACTGCTCTTTGCACTATTGCGAGAATACTCTTGTTTACTGCTTACCTGTTTAATACTTGTCTTGGTTATGTGGGACTTCTGACTCGTTGTCGTCGTGTGCGTCTTTGCCAGCACCTCACCCGAAAATGCAATGGTGAGTAACATGAGAATCATTGCCCCATATCGTCGAATGGGAGTCAATATCATTAGGTCTCCTGGTCGGATTTATACATTCCAACACCTTATATTTTTCACAAAAATGAGAGATGAATCTCAAATCATATCAAAAATAGCCGTCAAGAGCACCCAAAGGAATAGTCCAATTCTGAAACTATGTCACGCACTAGCGGTTAAGATTGTCATTAATTCGAAGAAAATGTGGTGGTTATCGCAAAATACGTGCGTTTTTTGCACTTGATCGCTCACCCTCACTCCTCATCCTGACGGAATGCGCTCAAGGGATGAGTTTCTGGCCCCATTTCACTGGCAAACTGGCGAAAATCGCAGCATCAAGGACAGCATTATGAAAATGGCCGCCGTTGCGCTGGCACTCTTGCCCGGCATTACAATCGCCTCAACATGGACTGCTCAAGGCTTCCCTGTCTTCGAAACAGAAGGTACGGGTAAGTTTGTCAGCCATGCAGCGTTGACGAAGGGTACTCGTCCTTTAATCCTAAATTTTGACCAACAGTGCTGGCAGCCAGCCAATACCATAAAACTCAACCAGATGCTGTCACTGAAACCCTGTGAGGGCACACCACCACAGTGGCGTTTATTCAAAGACGGCAATTACACGCTGGAAGTTGATACCCGTTCCGGAACACCGACGCTGATGCTCTCGGTAAAAAACGCTGCAGAACCCATCACCGCTCAGATTCAACAATGTCCAAAATGGAATGGTTCGCCGCTGACGCTGGACGTAAGCCAGACCTTTCCTGAAGACACCGTCGTACGCGATTACTACAGTCAGCAAACAGCTACCGTAAAAAACGGGCAGATTACATTGCTGCCTGCCGCAACCAGCAACGGCCTGTTATTGCTCGAGAGAGCAGAAACGAACGCACCCGCCGCATTCGACTGGCATAACGCCACGGTCTATTTCGTGCTGACGGATCGCTTTCAGAACGGCGACCCAACCAACGACTACAGCTACGGTCGCCATAAAGATGATATGCAGGAAATTGGGACGTTTCACGGTGGCGACTTACGCGGCCTCACCAGCAAACTGGAATATCTGCAACAGTTAGGGATCAATGCTCTATGGATCAGCGCACCATTTGAGCAAATCCACGGTTGGGTTGGTGGCGGCACAAAAGGAGAT
This sequence comes from Citrobacter sp. Marseille-Q5395, assembly GCF_947057495.1. Taxonomy (NCBI): domain Bacteria; kingdom Pseudomonadati; phylum Pseudomonadota; class Gammaproteobacteria; order Enterobacterales; family Enterobacteriaceae; genus Citrobacter; species Citrobacter sp. Marseille-Q5395. The sequence continues at coordinate 235,439 of NZ_CAMSEL010000005.1, forward strand.
TTTCCCCACTACGCTTATCACGGCTATTACACCCAGGACTGGACCACACTTGACGCCAATATGGGCAACGAAGCAGATCTGCGCGCACTGGTGGATGGCGCACATCAACGCGGCATCCGTATTTTGTTCGATGTCGTCATGAACCACACCGGTTACGCCACGCTTGCGGATATGCAGGAATATCAATTTGGCGCATTGTACTTATCAGGTGATGAGCTAAAAAAAACGCTCGGGGAACGCTGGACGGACTGGAAGCCTGCCGCCGGGCAAAGCTGGCACAGCTTTAATGACTACATTAATTTCAGCGATAAAGCCGCATGGGAAAAATGGTGGGGGAAAAACTGGATCCGCACCGACATTGGCAACTACGACAACCCGGGTTTTGACGACCTGACCATGTCACTGGCCTTCCTGCCCGATCTTAAAACTGAATCCACCACACCTTCCGGCTTGCCGGTGTTCTACAAAAACAAACCAGACACTCGCGCCAAAGCTATCGCGGACTATACGCCACGGGATTATTTGACCCACTGGCTCAGTCAGTGGGTACGAGACTACGGTATTGACGGATTCCGGATCGATACTGCCAAACACGTCGAACTTCCCGCCTGGCAGCAACTGAAAACACAGGCCAGCGCAGCGTTGGTTGAATGGAAGCACGCTAACCCTGACAAAGCGCTGGATGATAAATCCTTCTGGATGACTGGCGAGGCATGGGGACACGGCGTCATGCAAAGTGATTATTACCGCCACGGCTTCGATGCAATGATTAATTTTGATTACCAGGAGCAGGCAGCCAAAGCTGTCGACTGCCTGGCCAATATGGATCTCACCTGGCAGCAGATGGCGGAAAAATTGCAGAGTTTCAATGTACTCAGCTATCTTTCATCGCACGATACGCGTCTGTTTCGCGAAGGTGGGGATAAAGCCGCCGAACTGTTGCTACTGGCTCCGGGGGCAGTACAACTCTTCTATGGTGACGAATCCGCCCGTCCTTTTGGACCAACCGGTTCTGATCCATTGCAAGGCACGCGCTCAGATATGAACTGGCAGGACATTAACGGGAAATCAGCCGCCAACGTCGCACACTGGCAGCGAATCAGTCAGTTCAGAGCCAGACATCCTGCCATCGGCGCAGGAAAACAAACCACGCTCACATTACAGCAGGGATATGGATTTATACGCGAACATGGCGACGATAAAGTGATGGTTGTTTGGGCAGGCCAGCCCTGATCCCACCGAGCTTCCCGTACCGGATAGTGCGGGAAGCCGGATGCAATATAAAAAACCAGCCATTCAAAAATCTGCAGCACAAAACATCAATTCGGACTTCGGGACCTGATTTGCACCCTGCCATAGGGAGCGTTATGGTTAGCCACTTTAATACTGAGTTCGACAGACCACCTGCTATGACATTCTCACTTTTTGGCAACAAATTTACCCGCCATTCAGGCATCACACGCCTGATGGAGGACCTCAACGACGGTTTACGTACCCCCGGTGCCATCATGCTCGGCGGCGGCAATCCGGCGCAAATCCCGGAGATGCAGGATTACTTCCAGACTCTGCTGGCAGAGATGCTGGAAAACGGCAAAGTCACTGATGCGCTTTGCAATTATGACGGTCCACAAGGTAAAACCGAGCTACTGTCTGAGCTGGCGAAACTGCTGCGCGAACAACTGGGCTGGGATATCGAACCACAAAATATTGCACTGACAAATGGCAGTCAGAGCGCGTTTTTCTACTTATTCAATCTCTTCGCAGGACGCCGCGCTGACGGAACCACCCGAAAAGTGTTATTCCCCCTGGCACCGGAATACATTGGCTACGCCGATTCAGGGCTGGAAGAGGAGCTCTTCGTGTCGGCACGTCCGAACATTGAGCTGTTACCGGAAGGCCAGTTCAAGTATCACGTTGATTTTGAACACCTGCACATTGGTGAAGAGACCGGCATGATTTGCGTGTCGCGTCCAACCAACCCCACTGGTAATGTGATCACTGACGAAGAGTTGATGAAACTGGATCGTCTGGCCAACCAGCACGGTATCCCGTTGGTGATTGATAACGCCTATGGCGTCCCGTTCCCCGGTATCATTTTTAGCGAAGCACGCCCGCTGTGGAACCCAAACATTGTGCTGTGCATGAGCCTTTCCAAGCTCGGCCTGCCAGGCTCCCGCTGCGGCATTATTATCGCTAATGAGAAAATCATCACCGCCATCACCAATATGAACGGCATTATCAGCCTGGCGCCTGGCGGTATGGGACCGGCGATCATGTGCGAGATGATTAAGCGCAACGATCTGCTACGTCTGTCAGAGACCGTTATCAAGCCGTTTTATTATCAGCGCGTTCAGGAGACAATTGCGATCATTCGTCGCTATTTATCCGAAGATCGCTGCCTGATTCATAAACCAGAAGGGGCAATTTTCCTGTGGTTGTGGTTTAAGGATTTACCGATCTCCACCGAACTGCTGTATCAACGCCTCAAAGCGCGCGGTGTCCTGATGGTTCCCGGCGATTACTTCTTCCCGGGGTTGGATAAGCCCTGGCCACATACCCATCAGTGCATGCGGATGAACTACGTTCCGGATCCGGAAAAAATCGAGGCTGGCGTGAAAATTCTGGCAGAAGAGATCGAACGCGCCTGGCTTGAAGGCTGACAGAAAACCCGACCGGAATACTGGTCGGGCTTCGCATTACAACGGCTGGGAACGCAGACGCTGCTGCTGAATCTTAGTGGCATCCATACACTGCAACGCACTGGTTGGGCAGGCTTCAACACACGCCGGGCCAGCTTCACGATGCCAGCACAGATCGCATTTAATCGCCTGCACCCGTAACGTATGCGCGACAACTTTCATCGCCCCGAACGGGCAGGCCAGCATGCAGCTTTTACAGCCGATACAACGTTCCTGTTCTACGAAGATATGCCCATGTTCGCGACGAATAGCATGAGTTGGGCAGACATTGGCACAGGGAGCATCTTCACATTGATGACAGGCGACCGCAGTGGTAAATGCGTTGTCTTTAATGACCTGAATGCGTGGGACAAACGCGTCGGAGGAGATCGTCGCACAATCCTGGTTTTCCTGATGAGATACCACACAGGCAACTTCGCAGGTTCGACACCCAATACATTTCGCCGCATCAGCCATAATAAACCGGTTCATTGCCCTCTCCCTCTGCGTTAAAACCACAGAGTGCCAGAGAGCGCGCCCCGGCTGCCTTGATCAGACAGGGGAATCGGTTAAATTTTGTCAGGTGCCTGAACGACTATGGGTAAACGCCTAATCGCGAACGGTAAAGCCCATCGCTGAGTAATACAGCGGCATATGCTGGCGATATAAGCGCGGGTAAGCAGAATACAGGTCCCGGCGGCGGTATTAGTGCATTCGCACGGGCCGTTTGCCTGGGGTAAAAATGCTGCTGACGCCGTACATAACGCCGTGGTTCTTGAGGAATGCGCCTATTACGGACGCTGCAATCATATAGCTGTAATGATATGACGGATGGCGACTGTTAGTGCTATCCGTCAAAGCATCATGAAAAGATTACCCTCTTCCGTGAGGGCAAACGGGTGAGAATCAGAAACGCCAGCTCACCCCTGACAGGAAAGTGAAGCTGTCGTCGCGATCGACCATTGGGCTATTCTTAATATCGTCTGGCAGCACGCTATAATTGGCGCTGGCCAGCAACGTCAGGTTTGTGGTTAACGCATATTTTGCGGACAGGCCGACATAAGGTGTCCAGCTATCGCCAGGGGAAAAGCTTGATAACCCGCTACGGCGAGATTCACTGCCAGACACGCCGTAGTAATATTCGTTGAAATTCTCGTCATAGTAGAGAACGCCAATGGCCGGGGTGAGCGTCAGTCTGTCCATCGGCATTTGGCGGAACAGAGACACTTCTCCAATCCAGCCATTGCTGTTGTCCAGAACATCCGCTGCAGCAGAAACTTTTACGCTGCCCCAATTCTCATGGTGATACCACGCAGCCCCTGCCATCGCAGTACTGTCGCGCTTGTCCAGTTGCTTCATAGCATGATCATCGTTATCAGCGGGATCAAACTCAAGCGGCATCCATGAGGCAGTAATGCTAAATTCATTACTTTTACTCTTGGACAGAATATAGCCTAACGTTGTTTGTCTAAAATAGAATGATTCACTTTCATAACTGACAAGCGGTACTGCGTGAACATTATCATTATATCCACGATAAGGAGATTCATTATATACAGCCCCACCGCCAATAGAAAATTCTGCGGCTGTTGCACTAGCCATAAAAGAAAAGGCAAATAGCGCCACAATATTGCGTTTAATTAACATGCCAACATTCCATTTTAAAATAAGCCACAAAGCGCCAGCATAATAATGCTTACAATTTCATCAGTGCAAGATTCATATTTATATAGTAATATATAAATTCATATATATATTGGGTTTGGCGATGAATAAATTACAACTCAAACACCGGGAGCTGAAGATTATCTCTGTCATTGCTGCCAGTGAAAATATCAGCCATGCAGCGACTGTTCTCGGCATCGCGCAAGCCAACGTCAGCAAGTATCTCGCTGAATTTGAATCAAAAGTTGGGTTAAAAGTATTTGATCGAACCACCCGACACCTGACCCTCACGCCTTTTGGCACAGCGCTACTTCCTTACATCAATGACATGTTGGACAGAAACGATCAGTTGAATAATTTCATTGCTGATTATAAGCATGAAAAACGTGGTCGGGTAACGGTATATGCGCCTACGGGGTTATTGCTTACTTATCGCAGCATGTTATTGCCAAAATACAGAATATCGGTGGTATTACTCTTTCTCTAAAAACATATAATCTGGAACGTAAAGCATTTTATGAGGGCGCCGAATTCCCTGATGACTGTGATATTTTAATAAGTTATGCACATCCTAAAGATGAATCACTGGTTGCCAGTTTTATTACTAAATATGCCGTCACGGCTTTTGCCAGCGAGGAATATCTCAAAAAACATCCTATTACCAGTCCTGAAGAGCTGGAGCATCACTCCTGTATTCTAATTGATTCAATGATGATTGATGATGCTAATATTTGGCGATTCACCTCAGCCGAAGGTAAAGAGATACAAGATTATCGCGTGACGGGAAATTACGTCTGCGACAATACGCAGTCAGCGCTGGCGCTGGCCCGTAACCATCTGGGTATTGTTTTTGCGCCGAATAAAAGTGTGCAAAAAGAAACGCAGTCCGGGTTGCTGGTCCCTTGCTTCTCTGAGCAACATAAATGGTGGCTGGATCTCGTGGCTATTTTCCGTAAGCGCGAATATCAACCCTGGCGCGTACAGTTTATTCTTGATGAGATGTTAAATGAGATACGCCAACAGCTTACTCAGGCGCAACAGCAGCAACCTGAGTAGGCAAAAATGGCAAGCAGAACAGCCTACGCTTAGTGGTCGAGATACAGGTAATGCACCCAACTGGTCATTCGTAACAGCACCTTGCGCATCACTGACACGTGGGCAAAATGGTCAGAATAGACGGCTACCTGTGCATAAATACCATCGGGCAAAGCGTTTAAATCTTCATTTTCATTCAGATCTATCGTAGCAATAACGCCTTCAGAACCGGGGGTGGAGTTTAAGGATTGTAGCGTCCCATTTGACTGGTACGTACCACCTGGAACCGCAGGGCTAATCGCCGTCAACTTACCGCTAAATACCTTACCCGGCAGCGCATTAAACACCACTTCAGCTTCATCGCCCGGTTCCAGTCTCAGCAGCGAGTTTTGACGGAACTGGGCAATAATTTGCCGTTTTTGGTCTGGAATAAAGACCATTACCGGACGCATAGGCAGAGCTGCGGCATAGGTACCCGGTCGAATCAGCACCTGCGTGATATAACCATCGCTGGGCGCCCGTACCACAGTTTGCTCAAGGTTAAATTCGGCTTCTGCCAACTGGGCTTTCAGGCTGGCAATTTGTGAATGTTCCCCCAATACCATGCTGTCTAACTGACTCTGTATTTGCTGTTGCTCTGCGACGGATGATTTCACTGACGCTTCCTGCGCCAGATAGTTCTGCCGCGCCGCATCGATGTCGCGTTCAGAAAAAGGATTCACCTTCGCCTGGCTACCCTGCGCATAGCGCTGGTAATCTTTCGCCAGCTTGTCGCGCGTGGCTTTTGCCTGTTGTGTGTTAGCCTTCATTTCATCTAACTGCGCGGCAAGAGCCTGCTCTTTATGCTGTGCCGTCACAATATCAGCTTTCAGGCGGTCAACCCTCGCCTGATAGCGACCAGGGTTAAGTTTAAACAGGACCTCGCCTTTTTTGATTAGCGTATTCTTCTTATCCGTCACTTCTGTTACTACACCCGTTACCTGAGGCACTACGGGAATAGAAACCACTGCTTTTTGCGCCTTAAATGTATACGGATGGTTATAATTCATCAGTAATATAAGTCCGCAAACAATAAATATGCCGCCCAATGCTGCTGTTGGTACGGTCCATTTATTTACAGGGATTTTAAATATTTTAAATATCGACCATGCGCACGCCACATAGGTCAGAACGATCAGTAAATCCATCAATATTACTCCGCCGGGGAGGCCTTAACCTCGGCCAGTTTCTTTTCCAGATCGGCTACCCGTGCCTGAAGCTGGTTAAGGGAAGGATCAGCACTCTGCATACCCCACCCTCGCTCCGGGCGATAAAGCGTTGCCCAGATCCATAAAAATGGCCAAATAACATGCAAAGTAAACAAACTTACCCAGCCCGCAACATGTATTGCATCGGCATGAGGATGGTTACGTTTTTTTGCAATCAGATAGGGAATATCATGCAGAATAATAACCCCATAAAAAATAACCAGGAATACAAAAATAAGCACTCCTAATGCAAAATAATCAAGAAACATATTTGCCTCAGGGATTTAAATTAATAAATTTGTCTGCTGTTTGTTTTAAACAATAGAGTTAAGAATAATAGATGAACGACCAGAACGTATGCAATTCTCTTATTTATATAACGATATATGGGTTTCTATATACTCTAAATATTTCGGGTTGCAGGAAGACGAAAAGCATAACGATATGCCCGGTATCACTTAGCGATACCGGGCAATGATTGAGGGGAATTTAAAACAGTCCCAGCGGTTTATCAGAGTAGCTCACCAGCAGGCACTTGGTCTGCTGATAATGCTCCAGCATCATTTTGTGGGTCTCGCGTCCAATGCCCGATTGTTTATAGCCGCCGAACGCCGCATGTGCCGGGTAAGCATGATAGCAGTTGGTCCATACACGCCCCGCCTGGATACCACGCCCCATCTTATATGCCAGATTGCCGTTACGGCTCCAGACGCCAGCACCAAGTCCATACTGAGTATCGTTAGCGATTTCCAGCGCTTCCTCCATGGTTTTAAAGGTCGTGACAGCCAGCACCGGACCAAAGATCTCCTCCTGGAATACGCGCATATTGTTCTTACCGTACAGAATGGTCGGCTCGAGGTAATATCCCTCTTTTAACTCTCCATCCAGCTGCTTACGCCGCCCGCCGGTCAGCACATCAGCACCTTCTTTTTTACCAATATCGATATAGTTGAGGATGGTTTCCAGTTGACCATGCGAAACCTGCGCCCCCATCTGCGTTACGCTATCAAGCGGGTTACCGCTGCGAATACTCTCCACGCGGCGAATAGCACGCTCCATAAAACGCTCGTATATAGATTCCTGCACCAGCGCACGGCTCGGGCAGGTACACACTTCGCCCTGGTTAAAGGCAAACAGTGCAAAACCTTCCAGCGCTTTGTCAAAGAACGCATCTTCTTCATCCATCACGTCAGCAAAGAAGATATTGGGCGATTTGCCGCCCAGCTCCAGCGTAACAGGAATGATGTTTTGCGTTGCGTACTGCATGATCTGCTGACCCACTTCCGTTGAGCCGGTAAACGCCACTTTCGCAATGCGTTTTGACGTTGCCAGATACTCGCCAATTTCTCCACCAGCACCGTTGACCACGTTCACCACGCCTGGCGGCAGCAGATCGCCGATCACTTCCATTAGCAGCAGTACGGACAGCGGTGTCAGGCGGGCAGGTTTCAGCACCACGCAGTTGCCTGCCGCCAGGGCAGGCGCCATTTTCCAGCTCGCCATCAACAGCGGAAAGTTCCACGGGATAATCTGCCCAACCACGCCCAGGGGTTCATGGAAGTGATACGCCACCGTATCGCTGTCGACTTCACTGATCCCCCCTTCTTGCGCACGAATGCAGGAGGCGAAATAGCGGAAATGGTCAATTGCCAGTGGTACATCAGCAGCACTGGTTTCGCGAATGGGTTTACCGTTGTCCCAGGTTTCTGCGGTCGCCAGCAGCTCGAGATTTTGCTCCATACGATCGGCTATTTTGAACAGAATCGCCGCACGATCCTGCACGGAGGTATGCGCCCATTTATCTTTTACTTTGTGCGCGGCATCCAGTGCCAGATCGATATCCTTCTTGCCGGAAGAGGCCACTTCGCACAGTAATTGCCCGGTTACCGGTGTCAGGTTCTGGTAATACTCACCGTCCGCAGGTGCGACCCAGTCGCCGCCGATAAAGTTATCGTATCGAGCTTTTAACTTCAGAGGGTAACCATACTCGCCGGGATAAATACGCGTTGAAGGGGGGTTATTAGTCATGACCATCTCCTTGATGTAGGGGTACTACAAAGGTAGATGGGGCTGGCGAATTATTCGCCAGCCTTTTACTGCTTTACGACAGCGGTCACGGATTAAATGACATCAACTCTTTTCGGGGAATAGCAACGCATCCCGCAGTAAATGATCATTGCCCCGACGACGGGTAAAACCGATGCGGTCAAAATATTCCAGAATCTGGATAGCCAATTTACGTCCCACGTTAAGCCGATCGCGGAAATCGGCGGCGCACGTCGATCCTCTTTCCTGATCGAGTTCGCGGATCATATTAGCGAAGGCGACAATCCGATCGTTACGGTAATAGCGATCTTTAACGATCGCAGTAATGATGCCTTGCTGGGCTGCCTGTCGTAACGCCAAACGCATAGATTGCTCATCCGTGCCCGTCTCTTTCGCCAGATCCCGCACCCACCATGGTTCATCACCAAAAAGAGGTTCGACTTTTTGCCAGATCGCCTGCTGTTCATCACTGAAACCAGCTTTATGATCCGGCAAATGCAGCCAACCATGATGGCTATGGATAGCACCGCTATCGCGCATTTTTTCAATCAGCAACAGCACCAGCGCTTCGTCTTCCATCGGCAAGGCCATACGCCGCAGACGCTCACGCCCCGGTCCTGGCTCATCGCGATGCTGCTCATGGTACGTTGCCAGTGTATCGAGGATTTTGCGCTGCCAGCGTGCTGCAACAGGCGCATTCAGCAGACTGTAGCCGGCCTGAATAAAGCCATGCTGCTCAATCAACGGACGCATACCGTTGCCATTGAGTTGCCGCGCCCACGCGAAATCAGGAATATTCACCGCCCCGCGCGTCAGATGTATTGCCAGCGCGTCGCCGTCATCCTGCGCATTTTCCAGTGCTGACAGCCACTGCAGGTATTCCGGCTTACGCTTGCCCCGACGCGGCGGGTTGAGCGTTACCACGCGGGCGCCAGCTAACGTGGTACGCGCAGAAATGTCACGCAGCACCAGTCTGTCGTTATCAGCCAGCCACAGCGGAGTATCAAAAACCAGTTCTGCCAGCGTTCCTTCGAGCAGAGAAATCCGCCCGGTAACGTGGCTGGCCGCGTGATGAATGTGTAACGGTTGCCACTGCATTAGCGGGGCCGAATGTTCTAAGGAAACAATGACACGGGTAAAAGCCTCCGGCGGCGCATCAGAAAGCAGCCAGTCACCACGGTTGAGCTGTTCTTTTTCAGCATCTCCGACAATATTCAGCGCAATACGCTGACCAGCATGGGCATGCTCACAGGCCTGGTTCTGCGCATGCAGGCTACGCACGCGCATCGGTTTGTTAACGCCCGTCAGCCACAGCGAATCGCCCACATTGACTTCACCACTGAGCGCGGTACCTGTTACCACCAGGCCTGCACCTTTTACCGTAAAGGCACGGTCAATCGCCAGGCGGAAGCTGTGATTGCTGGCATGCTCGCGCGTAGGTAATTGCAGCAAATGGTCACGTAAGATATCGATCCCACGCCCTTCACTGGCGGCGGTCACAAAAAGTGCTGCATCCGCAAAACCATAGTTAGCCAGTGTTGTTTGGACCTCTGCACGCACCTCGTTAATACGCGCCTCATCCACGCGATCGGCTTTCGTCAGAGCCACAGTAAGCTGCGGATTACCCGTCAGTTGCAGGATCTGCAAATGCTCACGTGTTTGCGCCATCACGCCGTCATCGCAGGCAACCACCAGCAGAGCGTGGTCGATACCGCCGACCCCCGCCAGCATGTTGGACAGAAACTTTTCATGTCCGGGAACATCGATAAATCCAAGTACGCGTCCGTCAGGCTGCGGCCAGTAGGCATAGCCGAGATCGATGGTCATACCGCGCTTTTTTTCTTCTGGCAGGCGGTCGGCATTCACGCCGGTAATCGCCTGTAATAACGTCGTTTTTCCGTGGTCAACGTGTCCGGCGGTTGCAATAATCATTTCAGCATCATCTCCATAAACCGGGTCTCGTCTTCAAGACAGCGCAGATCCAGCCATAAGCGGCCATCATAAATCCGCCCAATGACCGGCACCGGTAGCTCGCGCCAGTGGGCGGCCAGCGCCTCAAGACGGCTACCGCGCCCGTCATGCGGGGTAAACGTTAATGCCGCACTGGGCAGCCGATCAACTGGTAGCGAGCCGCTGCCAATCTGCGACAAGCAAGGCATCACGTTCAGTGCGAACGTGTCGCCGTAATGTTCTTCCAGCCGCGCCTGTAATCGTTGTGCCTGAGCGCGGATGGCCTCTTCAGTACGGGTGAGCAAACGTAACGTCGGTAATTTCTCTGCCAGCACCTCCGGGTGCAGATAGAGCCGCAGCGTCGCTTCCAGTGCCGCCAGGGTCATTTTATCGGCCCGTAACGCGCGTTTCAGCGGATGGTGCTGTAATCGGGCAATCATCTCTTTCTTACCGACGATAATCCCCGCCTGTGGCCCGCCCAACAGCTTGTCGCCTGAGAAGCTGACCAGGCTTACGCCTGCGGCGATCAACTGCTGTGGCATTGGTTCCTTCGGCAAACCATACTGGCTGAGATCGACCAGCGAACCGCTGCCCAGATCCGCCACCACCGGAATATCCAGCTCCTGACCCATCACCGCCAGTTCCATCTCATCTACCGCTTTGGTAAAGCCTTCGATGCTGTAATTACTGGTATGCACTTTCATCAGCAGAGCTGTGTTTTCATTCACTGCCTGGCGATAATCACTGTCGTGGGTACGGTTGGTCGTGCCAACTTCACGCAACACACACCCAGCCTGGGACATGACATCCGGAATACGAAACGCACCGCCAATTTCCACCAGCTCACCGCGTGAAACCACCACCTCTTTGCCACTGGCGGTTGCGGCCAGCATTAACAGCACCGCTGCCGCGTTGTTATTTACGATACAAGCGTCTTCCGCCCCGGTAATGCGACATAGCAAATCCGCCAGGGCACGATCACGATGTCCGCGCCCTGCACCGTCCAGATCGTATTCCAGTGTGACCGGCGTACGCATAGCCTGCACAACAGCATCAATCGCTTCTTCCGCCTGCGATGCACGCCCAAGGTTGGTGTGCAGCACTGTCCCCGTCAAGTTGATAACCGGACGCAGCGCGCTTTGCGATTCCCGTTCCAGCCGGGTGCAGGCCTCTTGCGCCCAGTCGTTGCACCATGCCGGAAGCGCTTGTGCGTCGCGAATCGTTTCCCTGGCTTCGTCGAGCATATGGCGAAGCAGGTCAACCACCCGGGTGTGACCATGGGACTCACGCAAGGCTGAAAAGGCGCTATCGCGCAATAAACGATCGATAGCAGGAAGCTGGCTGTAAAGTGAACGCATGTCGGTTGTCATGAAAGGGCCTGGCTGTTGGTGGCCCTCTCCACCGTGGAGAGGGCTATCGATATAGGGAGGATTGTACCGTGACTTTACTCATGCGGACATACATACACAAAATCAATCAAGATGCGTCGAGGTGGCAAGAGAATGAATCCCCAGGGGCGAACGAACGTTGCCAACAAAGAGGCAGCTTGATGGATGAGATGTATATGCCTATCAAGCTTTCGGCGGCTCTGTGCGGGCAAAGCTTTCTCGCTGAAAGAGTGTTTCCACCAGTTTGACCAACCGCGGCCGGTCCACACACCAACCGGGTGCAATCCGACGAAAATTGAGATAGCCCACCGCGCAGGCAATGGCGATGGTTGCAAGGTTAACCGAGTCTGTTTTAAGCGTACCGTCTGCCAGATAACCTTCCAGCACATCCAGGCTGCGGGTAATTTTCTCGCGCTGGCGCAACAGTTCGGTTTCCGATTGCTGCGCACCAGGGCGGGCCTGTTCGCGAACAGAGACTAACCCAGCATCCATAACACCGTCAGCCAGTGCTTCAAGCTGACGAATCTTAAGTGCCGCCAGCGGTTCGCGCGGCAACATGGCGGGCGCAATATCCAGCAGCTCAATGTATTGCGCAATAATCGGGGAGTCGAACCAGAACTCTCCCTCATCGGTGACCAGCGCGGGTACTTTTCCTAACGGATTATATCGTGCTACGCCGTTTTCAGCGTTATAGGGGAGTTCGTTAACAAATTCGAAAGTGATGCCCTTTTCCAGCAACAGAATAGAAATTTTTCGCACAAAAGGGCTGGTGTAGCTGCCAATGAGTTTCATACCGTGTCCTTTTTGCCAACAAAAAAATAGACTGCGCCTCTGGTTGCCCATAAGCGAACAATTTGGGATACAGCCTAGTATGGCTCAGATGATTTCAAAAAGACGGCAAAGGAAGAGAAATCCCAATAACAGGCTACTTAATACGATTGAAAATGAGACATATAGCTTATTTTTACCGCGCTGATGTAACAGGATGATCGATGCGCAACTCATCAACAAAAAAGTCGCAATCGCATAAGGCCATTCACCAAAATGAAACCATCCCCGCAGCGTTAATACGGCGGGTACCATCATTGAAAACGCGGTACGTCTCCAGGAAAGTGCCGTGCGTTCAGGCTGAAGTCCAGGATCGCGGTTGGCGCTTACCCCCACAGCATTATTCCCAGTAATACCGCCACAACAACAAGAAACAGAGACAACGCAAAGATAAAGCGGGTATAGCACAACTGGCTGTCCAGGCGCATAGCGTATTCATTATGCCGCCAGCGCCGCCACGCCAGACCACCAAGCAGGGCTCCGCCCATGACAAGAAATAATGCAAGGGAGTGGCGTAAACCAGGAGAGGAGAGCTGCGGAGAAAATTGATCAACGCCCACCGCACCCGCCATTAATGCCAGAGCGGTGCGGATCCAGGCAAGAAAAGTACGTTCATTGGCAAGTGTAAAACGATAATCGGGTTTTTTACCCGCCAGCCACCATTTACCAACAGGTTTTGGAGCAAAATCATTATCCTGAGGACTCACGTTTAATCCTTTCTTTTATCAACAACTCTTTAATCGACAATCCGGTCACTCCGCTATCCCGCAGGTTGTGACGCGTAATTTCGGTACATAAAAACTCGATAATAAACAACTGCGAAATACGCGTAGAAATTGAATCCCCTTGCATCGGCCCTGCTTCACCACTTGTCAGCCAGAATGTATTCGCCAGCTCGTTCAGCGGTGAGTGATGACTATGTGTTATCGCCAGGGTGTAAGCGCCCCTTTTTTGAGCCAGACGAAACGCATTGACTACTTCTGGCGTCTCTCCTGAATGGGAAAATGCGACCACCAGGTCGTCAGCCTTCAGATTGGCCAGCTTAAGGGTCATCGTGAAGCGATCGGTAAACGCTTCAGAGTCAATTCCCAGACGATTCATCTTGTCGCGCGCCTCCAGCGCTGCCAGTCCGGATGCGCCAAATCCAACAAACATCACGCGCCGGGCCGCCAAAAAGCGCTCAACAACGGGCTTCACCACTTTCATATCCAGCAGGTCAATCGTCTCCCGACTTGAGGTCTCAATCATCAAGGCGATTTTTTGTGCTACTTCGTTGCGCGAATCATCCAGAAAAATATCCGGTGAAGATGGCAATGACAGATCGCTTTCCGTCAATAGTTCCCGCTTGAGGTCAGCCTTCAGGTTCAGCAACCCGTCATAGCCCACTTTCTTACAAAAACGCACGATAGTCGCTTCACTGACGCCAATTTCCAGCGCCAGTTTCTTTACTGGTAGCTGCACGACCAGGCCCGGGTTTTGCAAAATATAACCGGCAATTTTTCCATCAGTATCCCCAAGGCTACCGAGGATATTCGCAAGATAAACGCGCACGTTTTTTTTATTCACACTCATTACGGGCTCTCCTGACCGCGAGATAAGTCAGGTAGTTTATCCCGCTTACCGTCCGCTGTCTGCCGGGAACCTGACCGAGAGCCAATGGCTATGCTGCTCTCCTGCATTCAGCCATTGAATGCCTCTCTTATGCGCTATTTGTCCGTCAAAACAGGGATCGTCCGTGGTGCCAGATAAGGGTTCCACGCACAATAAATTCGCGCCAGGTATGCCCCACAGGGCCAGCCATTGCTGGTTTCCAGCAAAGACTATCTGTTCAACGCCATCCGGCGAGCAAACCGCCCAATGGTTGTCATCACTCTGCGAAAAATAGACGGCACCATGGTTAAAGCTCTCCGGCAGAAGCGGAAATGTCGCGATACCGGGGGCATTATCGCTGATCTGCAATGTCCTCTTCTGAGTAGCAAACGGCCCCGTGCACACTGAATTGAATCGCACCGTCCAACCTGGTTCACTCGCTACAGGCAGTGCAAATCCTGGATGCCAGCCAGAGGAATAGCCCCACGTTTCATCACTTGTATTGAATACCGACCATGTCACACGTATACCGTCGGATTCTAGATACCATCCAATACGAACCTGCCAGGAAAATGGCCACACCTCGCGTGTGCTGGCCGTATCATGAGCTTCAATCACCAAGTGAGTTGCATCCTGCTCCACGCAGTCAAATATCTGATAACGCAGAAAACCGTGTGCGGAGAGCGGAAAAAAGCGCTCTCCCTGCCATAGCCCGTTATGGATAAGCTGGCCTACAACGGGGAAAAGCTGCGTCGCCGAGTTATTCCACACGTCTGGTTGCGGTTGCCATATCCAGTTGCGTTGGCCTTTGTTATCCCACAGCAAGCTAAGCTCCGCGCCGGTTGCCTGCACGGTCATACGAAAGCGGGCATTTTCTAAATTCCATTCCACTTTCCCGTTCCTATGCCGTACGCAGTAATAAGCGCGTCTGGTAGACCATGGCGCGATGTTTATCACCGGTAAATAACTTATCGATTAATGCGAAAATATCAGCTTCATCAACACTGCACCCCACGGTCAGTTCCAATGCATCTTCGCTGCTGTTGCGGATCAAAAACGCCAATGCCTCTGCAACGCCAGGATGCGCACAGGCATACCCTGCGATCTGTTCATGTTGTCGTTGGATAAATTGCGCATCGCGCTCAGGCGTGAGTGGATCGAGTTCGAAGCGCGTATACAGTTCTGGCGGCGCATCATGCTGTTGCATCATGGGGATCAACGCGGCGGCATAGCGTTGAGATAAGGTTCCATCATTAAGTGGCTGAAACTGTCCCGGATCGCTTTTAACATCGAACAACTTATCGCCAAAGCGCCATGGATTAAGATAACCAAAGGTGGCGGGGATCTGCATCACCTGTACACCCTGGGTAAAATCGAAGCCCGGATGAATACGAATATCCTTTAGCTCATCAATTTTAAAAGGGCTATCAATACGCGTAGGCATCAACGTATATTCATACAGATTCGTTTTATTCTGCTCGCGCGGGCAGCGCATATAAACGTATTCACCATCGGTGATATTGATATGGCCACCAAAATAACCAAACAGCGCATAATCACGGATCGACTCATCACGTTCAATGGCCGGGCGCAGAGGTTTTCCTGTCATGGTTGCCGGGCGGGGAATATCAAAATATTCCAGTAACGTCGCCGGAATATCTATTGTCTGCGCCAGTGCGCTACGTCTGACACCCTGCGTTTTACTGCGCGGATCGCGGATAAAGAACGGCGTATTAGCGATTTCGTTATACACCGGCATGATATTTTTACCCCACCACTGGTGCTCCCCCAGCAGGAACCCATGGTCGGTACAGACGATAAACAGAGTGTCATCCCACAGATCCAGCGCCTTAAGTTTATCCATCACCTGACCAAGATAATCATCACACATGGTGATTAGCGCCTGATAAAACTTACGGACTTTCTGATCTTCTGACCCGCCAGGCGCTCCACAGTAATAGGGTACCCAGCCGTCGAATTCACCGGGTTTACAGCCATACTGCTCCAGGTACTTTTCAGGAACGAAGAACGGTTCGTGCGGATCAAAACACTCGATTTGTAAAAACCAGTTATCCTGGTGTTGGTTAGTTTCGAGAAACTCTATACCCGCGCTAATCGTGCGGTGGGTAAAATGTTCCTGCTGGGTAGGCATAGCAGCACGATTGATTAAATCCTGGGTCATACGTCCGGCACGACGACGAAGCGTCTCTTCATCCTCGTTGCCCTGCCAGTGGATTAGTGGCTTTTCAACCTGTCCTTTCCAGCAATCCCCCTCTTGCCCGCGAATAAACTCAAACGTGGAATAACGCGTATGATACGTCGCGCCACCGTCGCGCCAGTAGTGCTTATGGTCAGTAACCATATGTGTATGCACACCATTCTGACGCAACGATTGCATCGCCGAGAAATCAAAAGGTTCCAGCGGTCCCCAGCTACGATGCAGAAAATTATAGCGCCCGGTATGCAGCTCACGTCGTGCGGGCATGCAAGGCATGCTCCCTACGTAAAAGTTATCGAACTGGGCGGACTCCTGCGCCAGACGCGTAAAATTCGGCGTTATCGCATCACCGCCATAGGGCGCAAGGTGATTACGGGTTAGGGTGTCGAACATCAACATAACTGCTTTCATAAGACCGCTCTCTTTATGAACCGATAAATTCTTCAATTTCGTTTTTAATCAGCGTGACATGAGGTCCATAAACAACCTGTACGCCCTGACCGCGAATGAATGCGCCTTTACTGCCAAGCTGTTTGAAGTCATCCAGCCTCACCTTCTCCGGCTCATTTACAGTGATACGCAAACGAGTTGCACAGCAGTCCACATCGACAATATTGCTGCGACCGCCTAACGCCTCAACGATCCCGGCAGCACGTGCATCCGTTGCCACGTTCACGACCGGCGTTTCTTCGCTTTCATCTTCACGACCCGGCGTTTTCAATTGCCGCCATTGAATGATGAAACGGAAGGTAAAGTAATAGACGCTGAACATCACAACACCCAGCGGCAGCATGTAAACCCAATTGGTTTTGGCGTTCCCCTGCAACACCCCAAAAAGCAGGAAGTCCACCAGCCCACCGGAGAATGTCTGACCGACCGTAATCTCCAGGATATGCGTCAGCATGAATGCCACACCGGTTAAGACGATATGCACGGCGTAAAGCAGCGGTGCGCAGAACATAAATGCGAACTCGAGTGGTTCGGTAATCCCGGTCACGAATGCGGTCAATGCGGCAGAAAGCATCAAGCTGGCGACTTTCTTTTTGTTTTCCGGTTTTGCGCAGTGATAGATCGCCAACGCAGCACCCGGCAGACCAAACATGAAATCGGCAAAGCGTCCGGCCATAAAGCGTGAAACACCAATGTAGTACTGCGTTACCGAAGGATCGGCCAGTTGAGCGAAAAAGATATTCTGTGTGCCTTCGACGACATGGCCATTAACAACGGCTTCACCACCGACGCTCGTTAACCAAAATGGCATGTAGAAAAGATGATGTAACCCCAGAGGGATCAGGCATTTGAGGATCATGCCGTAAATTAACGTACCAAGATAACCGGTCTTTTCAACAAGAATGCCAAGGTGAGAAATCCCTGCCTGCACGTGCGGCCAGACCCAGAACAGCGCAACGCCAAGAAAGATGGCAAAGAACGACGTCATTATGGGGACAAAGCGCGAACCGCTAAAAAATGCCAGCATATTAGGTAGCTGAGTTTTTCCATACCGGCTATGTGTCCAGGAGGTTAGCAACCCACACATCACCCCACCAAGCACACCGGTTTGCAGCGTCGTGATCCCCAGAACACTCGCCTGCCCGGCAGCGGCGAGATTTTCTGTCGCCAATGTTCCCGTCAGCAACAACAGCGCATTGATTGCTTTATTCATCACCAGAAAGCAAAGGACTGCTGCCAGACCCGCAGTGCCTTTGTCACTGCGCGCCAGTCCCACGGCAATACCGACGGAAAATAGCAGTGATAAGTTATCAAACACGACACTACCGCAAAGTCGCATAACGGTAAAAATAGCCTGCACAATCTCATTGTTGAGGAAAGGGTAGGTCGAAATGGTCACTGGGTTGGTAAATACGCCGCCAAATCCCAGTAACAACCCCGCAGCGGGAAGAATGGCAATTGGCAACATAAACGACTTACCCAGATTCTGTGCTCCAGAAAATAATCTGCTCATACGAATCCCTGATACTGGCGAATGAAGTTTTAATTTCACGATTAACATGCTTTAATGAAATTATTGTTCCGATCATTCGTTCACTTTGTCAACATAAGACGTTGGAATAGTGACCTTGATCACCAAAAACTTTCTAACGCCTTGAGGGAGAACGCCATGAAACGTCCATTTCATTTAATGGCAAAACCTGTTAGTTATCAGTGCAATATTGCTTGCGACTACTGTTTTTATCTGGGGAAGGAACACGGGACATTGAAACCTGCTCACCAGCAGCGCCATATGGATGAGAAGACGCTGGAGCAGTACATCAAACAGTACATCAATGCTCATCCGGGTAACGAAATTGAGTTTACCTGGCAAGGAGGGGAGCCCACTCTGGCAGGGCTACCCTTTTATCAGCGTGTCGTTGAGCTTCAGCAGAAACACGCCTGCGGCAAGACCATCCGCAACAGTATCCAGACAAACGGTGTACTCATTAATGAAGTATGGGCTAACTTTCTGGCCCAAAACCGTTTTCTTGTTGGGTTGTCTATCGATGGACCCGCGTACTTACATGACCGCTACCGCAAAACACGCAGACAGGACTCAATATTTGAGAAGGTGATTAACGCTATGCGTGTGCTGACTCAATATGGCGTGGAAGTGAATGTACTGTGCGTAGTCAACAACGTCACAGCTGAATATCCTGTTGAAATCTATAATTTTTTGAGCCGCGATTTAGGGGCGACTTTTATTCAATTCATTCCGGCAGTAGAACAGTTACCCCTTGCACAACGCTACGGTGAACTACTGTATCCACAATCAATGGCTCAGCGTGCTGTCACTTCGTGGTCCGTTTCAGGTGAGCAATGGGGACGATTTATTATCCAGATTTTCGATACCTGGGTACGAAGAGATGTCGGACGCGTCTTTATCCAGTTATTTGACAGCGCACTGGCCGCCTGGCTGGGTGAAAAACCTTCATTGTGCGTGATGCAATCGACCTGCGGATTCGGTCTGGTCGTGGAGCAAAATGGTGATGTCTACAGTTGCGATCACTACGTTTACCCTGAACACCGACTGGGCAATCTGCGACGCGATAATTTAGAAAAAATGGTGAACAGTAAGCAACAGCACAAATTTGGAATGGCAAAAGCACAAGTTGCTGCCCAATGTGAACGCTGTGAATGGCGTTTTGCCTGCCATGGGGGTTGCCCAAAACATCGGATTCATCCTTCAGGTAAACGCTGGCATAACCATTTGTGTGAGGGCTATCAAGCCATGTTCAGCCATATGGACCCGTATATGCAGTTTATGGCGGCGCAAATACGACGCCAGCAACCACCTGCAGCGGTAATGGATATAGCTGCAACTCTCAGCAACAAGACAACGTAATCACTCAATGATCCAAATAGAGGTAATGCATCCAGCTGGTCATGCGTAGCAAAACTTTACGCATCACGGAGACATGCGCGAAGTGGTCGGAATAGACCGCCACCTGGGCATAAATACCATCCGGTAAAGCGTCTACTTCAGCATTTGGCTCCAGCTCAATTGTCGCCAGTACGCCATCGGTGCCCGGCACAACCGTTAAAGACTGTAACGCGCCTTGTGCCTGATAAGAGCCACCAGGAACAACCGGCAAAATGCTGGTTAGCTTGCCAGAGAATACCTGGCCAGGCAGAGCATTAAACACCACCTCCGCCTCATCGCCCGGTTCAAGACGTAGCAGTGAGTTTTGGCGGAATTGCGCCACTATTTGCCGTTTTTGTTCGGGAATAAACACCATTACCGGTCGCAGCGGCAGCGCGGCAGCATAGGTGCCAGGTCGGATAAGCACCTGCGTCACGTAACCATTACTGGGCGCACGAATAACGGTCTGATCCAGATTGTATTTCGCTTCTGTCAGTTGAGCCCGCAGGCTAACAATCTGCGACTGCTCACCGTTGACCATACTATCTAACTGACTTTGAATTTGTGCCTGTTCAGCGACAGAGCCTTTGACTAAGGCATCCTGAGCCAGAAAGTTTTGCCGGGCGTTGTCGATATCGCTTTCAGAGAACGGATTCACTCGCGCCTGGCTACCTTTCAGATAACGTTGGTAATCTTTGTACAGACGGTCACGTTCTGCAGAAACCTGGGTGGTATTGGCCTGCGCTTCGGCTAATTGCGCCTTCAAAGTCTCAATATTATGCGTTGCCGTCACCAGGTCAGCCTGTAATCTGTCGACGCGTGCCTGATAACGGACAGGATCGAGCTTAAATAGCACCTCGCCTTTTTTAATCAACTGGTTATTTTTGTCTGTTACCTCGCTAACAATCCCAGTGACCTGCGGCGTAATGGGAATTGAGATAACGGCTTTCTGCGCGGTAAATGTGTACGGGTGGTTATAGTTCATTAATAAGATAAGTCCCGCGACAATAAACACCCCACCCAATGCTGCGGTAGCTAATGTCCACTGATTGACCGGAATTCGAAATATCTTAAATATCGCCCACGCGAACGCGACGTAGGTCAAAACAATCAACAGATCCATGATCAAATCTCCGGAAAGGTGGAGTCATCGGTTTTATTCGCCTCTGCCAGCTTTTTTTCCAGCAGAGTGATGCGCGCTGACAATGCGGCAATCTCAGGATCTGGCTCCTTTCCGGCCGGCGTGATGTGTGACTGCATTCCCCAACCCCGTTCAGGCTGGTAGAGCGTGGCCCATATCCACAGGAATGGCCAGATGACATGCAGCGTAAACAGACTCACCCACCCTGCGGTATGAATAGCGTCGGCATGTGGATGATTGCGCTTTTTCGCCATGTTATAGGGGATATCGTGGATAGCGATGATTCCGTAGAACAGAACCAGAAAAACGAAGATCAGCACGCCCAATGCAAAATAGTTTAGAAACATAGCTGCCTCGGATTCACGCTAATTAGAATTTTGTATGTGCTGGCAGCCGTACGCACCCTGGCTGATATTTTGAACATAACTGCAGATAGGCATTTCCGCCATATCACAAATAAAATATTTTTTCTGGTGAGAAATTGCTCTATTTTGCGGAAAAACAGGCCAGAGAAGAATCAGCTATAGATCACATTTGGATTTATTCAAATGAAAATATCTTGAGATCCAGATCACAAAAACTCAACAAACAGAGAAGTGAAAAACGTGAACTAATTCACATTTAACCGCCTTTTTTAGCGAATTCTTGCGCATAGATGTTTTTATGTACTGGTATTTTGTGATCATAGTCACATTAACTAATACCACACACCCTATATTTACGTGACGCGAATCACATAAAAGCCCGTCGACTGGACAGTTGAACGATTCAGTGCCAGATTTCGCAGTATCTACAGGGTCCGGCTACCTCCTGCCGCTACATTAACAAACCTCGGGCTTTCAGCCTGCGCGATAGCAAACATAAGAAGGGGTGTTTTTATGTCATCCGATTTTAAGATCAAAGTGCAAAGCTTTGGTCGATTCCTCAGCAACATGGTGATGCCAAATATCGGCGCGTTTATCGCGTGGGGTATTATCACCGCATTATTCATTCCGACAGGGTGGTTGCCGAACGAAACGCTGGCGAAGCTCGTCGGTCCAATGATCACCTATCTCCTGCCGCTGCTGATTGGTTACACCGGCGGTAAACTGGTTGGCGGCGATCGTGGCGGCGTGGTCGGTGCTATCACCACTATGGGTGTTATCGTCGGTGCGGATATGCCGATGTTCCTCGGTGCAATGATCGCGGGCCCGTTGGGCGGCTGGGCAATCAAACACTTCGACGGCTGGGTAGACGGTAAGATCAAGTCCGGTTTTGAGATGCTGGTGAATAACTTCTCCGCTGGCATCATCGGTATGATCCTCGCCATTCTGGCATTCCTCGGCATTGGTCCATTGGTTGAAGCACTGTCCAAAATTCTGGCGGCAGGCGTTAACTTCATGGTTGTCCATGACATGCTGCCACTGGCGTCTATTTTTGTTGAACCGGCGAAAATCCTGTTCCTGAACAACGCCATCAACCACGGTATTTTCTCACCGCTGGGTATTCAGCAGTCCCATGAGATGGGCAAATCCATCTTCTTCCTGATTGAAGCAAACCCGGGTCCGGGTATGGGCGTCCTGCTGGCGTACATGTTCTTTGGTCGTGGCAGCGCTAAACAGTCTGCTGGCGGTGCGGCTATCATCCACTTCCTGGGCGGTATCCACGAAATTTACTTCCCGTACGTACTGATGAACCCGCGTCTGATTCTGGCTGTTATCCTCGGCGGTATGACTGGCGTCTTTACCCTGACTATCCTGGGTGGCGGTCTGGTTTCTCCGGCATCTCCTGGTTCAATCCTGGCCGTGCTGGCAATGACGCCGAAGGGCGCATACTTTGCCAACATCGCTGCAATCTGTGCGGCAATGGCGGTCTCCTTTGTGGTCTCAGCTATTCTGCTGAAAACCAGCAAAGTGAAAGAAGATGACGACATTGATGCAGCAACTCGCCGCATGCAGGACATGAAAGCGGAATCTAAAGGCGCATCTCCGCTGTCTGCTGCCGATGTCACCAACGACCTGAGCCACGTGCGTAAAATCATCGTAGCCTGTGATGCCGGTATGGGGTCCAGCGCGATGGGTGCCGGCGTACTGCGTAAGAAAGTACAGGATGCGGGTCTGTCGCAGATTTCCGTCACCAACAGTGCGATTAACAACCTGCCGCCGGATGTGGATCTGGTCATTACCCACCGTGACCTGACCGAACGCGCTATGCGCCAGGTTCCGCAGGCACAGCATATTTCGCTGACCAACTTCCTCGACAGCGGTCTGTACAGCAGCCTGACTGAGCGTCTGGTGGCGGCACAGCGCCACAACGTCAACGAAGAGAAAGTACGTGGTCATCTGAAAGACAGCTTTGACGAGGGCGATAACAACCTGTTCAAACTGGGTGCGGAGAATATCTTCCTTGGCCGTAAAGCCACCAACAAAGAAGAAGCGATTCGCTTTGCCGGTGAGCAACTGGTAAAAGGCGGCTACGTTGAACCTGAGTATGTTGAAGCGATGCTGGACCGCGAAAAACTGACCCCAACCTACCTGGGTGAGTCCATCGCTGTACCGCACGGTACGGTTGAAGCTAAAGACCGCGTCCTGAAAACCGGTGTGGTGTTCTGCCAATACCCGGAAGGCGTACGCTTCGGTGAAGAAGAAGACGACATTGCTCGTCTGGTAATTGGTATCGCCGCTCGTAATAACGAGCATATTCAGGTCATTACCAGCCTGACCAACGCGCTGGATGATGAATCCGTGATCGAACGTCTGGCGCATACCACCAGCGTGGATGAAGTTCTGGCACTGCTGGCTGGTCGTAAGTAAGTCCCATGGCCCGATGGCGCTAGCGCTTATCGGGCCTGCGTCCCACTCTCTCCGATGGCGGGAGAAGGTTGGGGTGAGGGGGAACGTATCGCTGTCCCTCACCCCAGCCCTCTTGGGTAAAAACATTAATGAAGGTTAATACTATGAAAGCATTACATTTTGGCGCAGGTAATATCGGTCGTGGCTTTATCGGTAAACTGCTGGCTGACGCGGGGATACAACTGACGTTTGCGGATGTAAATCAGGTGGTCCTCGATGCCCTGAATGCCCGTCATAGCTATCAGGTTCATGTCGTCGGTGAAAACGAGCAGGTCGATACTGTTTCCGGCGTCAACGCCGTTAGCAGCATCGGCGATGATGTCGTGGAACTGATTGCCCACGTTGATTTAGTGACTACCGCCGTGGGTCCGGTGGTACTTGAGCGTATCGCTC
This sequence comes from Citrobacter sp. Marseille-Q5395, assembly GCF_947057495.1. Classification (NCBI taxonomy): domain Bacteria; kingdom Pseudomonadati; phylum Pseudomonadota; class Gammaproteobacteria; order Enterobacterales; family Enterobacteriaceae; genus Citrobacter; species Citrobacter sp. Marseille-Q5395. The sequence goes on from NZ_CAMSEL010000005.1 coordinate 259,804, forward strand.
CGGCCATCGCCAAAGGCCTGGTCAAACGTAAAGCCCAGGGTATTACCACCCCGCTGAATATCATTGCCTGTGAAAACATGGTGCGCGGAACCACGCAGTTGAAAGGTCATGTGATGAATGCGCTGGCAGATGCCGATAAAGCCTGGGTTGAAGAGCACATCGGCTTTGTCGATTCCGCCGTAGACCGTATTGTTCCGCCTTCCGCTTCCGCAACCAACGATCCGCTGGAAGTCACCGTGGAAACCTTCAGTGAGTGGATTGTCGACAAAACGCAGTTCATAGGCGAACTGCCGAATATCCCGGGAATGGAATTAACTGATAACCTGATGGCATTTGTCGAACGTAAACTCTTCACGCTGAACACCGGGCATGCTATAACCGCGTACCTCGGAAAATTGACCGGCCATCAGACCATTCGTGACGCGATTCTCGACGAGAAAATCCGCGCAGTGGTAAAAGGTGCGATGGAAGAGAGCGGCGCGGTGCTGATCAAACGCTATGGCTTTGATGCAGCAAAACATGCGGCATACATTCAGAAAATCCTCGGTCGTTTTGAAAACCCGTATCTGAAAGATGACGTTGAACGTGTTGGCCGTCAGCCACTGCGTAAACTGAGCGCTGGCGATCGTCTGATTAAGCCGCTGCTGGGCACAATGGAGTACGCTCTGCCGCACGTTAATCTGGTCAAGGGTATTGCTGCGGCGATGCACTATCGCAGTGAAGAGGACCCACAGGCGCAGGAACTGGCGGCATTAATTGACGAAAAAGGTCCACAGGCCGCACTGGCGCAAGTGTCCGGGCTGGATGCCAACAGTGATGTGGTAGCGGAGGCGGTTAACGCATACATCGCGACCAAATGATAGAGAATCTGGCGCAGCTCAGCCTGCGCCCGAATAACAGATTGTCAGATATGCAGGCAATAATGGAACAAACGCAGGCCTTTGAAAATCGTGTGCTTGAGCGTCTGAATGCTGGCAAAACCGTACGCAGCTTCCTCATCACCGCCGTAGAATTACTCACCGAGGCGGTGAATATTCTGGTGCTCCAGGTATTTCGCAAAGACGACTATGCGGTGAAATACGCAGTAGAACCGTTACTCGACGGCGACGGTCCGCTGGGCGATCTTTCCGTCAGGTTGAAGCTTATCTACGGCCTGGGCGTACTCAGCCGCCCGGAGTATGAGGATGCAGAACTGCTCATGGCTCTACGTGAAGAGTTGAATCACGACGGCAATGAATATGCATTCACCGATGACGAAATCCTCGGACCGTTTGGTGAACTTCACTGCGTAACAGCACTTCCTCCACCGCCACAGTTTGATACCTCAGACTCGGGTTTGTACGCAATGCAAATCCAGCGCTACCAGCAGATGGTACGCTCAACCATGGTACTTTCCCTGACCGAGCTGATTTCTAAAATCAGCTTAAAAAAAGCTTTTCAGAAATAAGCGATGTCGATTTACTTTTCATCCTGCTGTGGTCGGTACAGCTGGCGATAGTACTCCAGACGCTGCAAATACAGCTGCACATTTTCCTGCGGGACTTCAGAAGGAACAACATTGCGCGGCGGTGTTTTATTCAGATACTCGCGAAAAGCCTGGCTTGACGCCATAAAATCGATGGTCTTATCAATAAGAATTGAAACGTTCTCGCCTAGTTTCGCCATAATGACCAATCCTCCATGTATTATCCGCATCCAGCCTGTGTGGCCGTTGATTTAAGTTTAGGATCAGAGAAAAGATTGTATTGAGGAAAACGTGCTTCGCGATAAACCCGCCAACAAAAGCGCCATCATTGATCTTATTACTTAAAATCCATTACCAATCAAACAACTAGTATTATTGTTAGCGATAAAATACTTGCGGCATTTGATTATTTATCTTCGATTAGTTGAGAATAATCCCGCTCTGCGCGCATACTATAGGATATTCATCCTATTTTTATCAGAAGCTATCCTATGAAAGAAGTCGAAAAAAACGAAATTAAACGTCTGAGCGATCGCCTGGATGCCATCCGCCACCAGCAGGCTGATCTCTCGCTGGTTGAAGCCGCCGACAAATACGCCGAGCTGGAAAAAGAGAAAGAAACGCTGGAAGCCGAGATCGCACGTCTGCGTGAAGTGCACGGTCAGAAGCTGAGCAAAGAAGCGCAAAAGCTGACGAAACTCCCGTTTCGCCGTGCTATCACCAAAAAAGAACAGGCAGACATGGGCAAGCTGAAGAAAAGCGTGCGCGGTCTGATCGTCGTACACCCGATGACAGAACTGGGCCGTGAAATGGGCCTAAAAGAGATGACAGGCTTTTCAAAGACCGAGTTTTGATAACAAACCGGGCAACATCCGCTTGCCCGGCCTTCCTTTCCTGCAAATTGGCCCTACCAATTCCAGCCAGTTCCGAAAACCACCTCACATTTCATTAAAATTAGCCTACAATACCGTTGCCAATAAATAACATTTGATTAACCATTCATTGTCATTATCCCTACACAACAATATTGGCAGGGCCACTTTTACACATAATGTGACCAGCAGATGAGCACAGACTCATCCCATTATGTCGGGGGCCCTCAGGAGACCTGCAATGAATCTCTGGCAACAGAACTACGACCCAGCCGGTAACATCTGGCTCTCAAGCTTGATCGCATCACTCCCGATCCTTTTCTTTTTCTTCGCGCTGATTAAGCTCAAGCTGAAAGGTTATGTCGCTGCATCGTGGACGGTAGTGATTGCCCTGTCGGTTGCCCTGCTGTTCTACAAAATGCCAGTCGATCACGCCCTGGCTTCGGTGGTGTACGGCTTCTTTTATGGCCTGTGGCCGATAGCCTGGATAATCATCGCGGCGGTATTTGTCTATAAAATCTCGGTCAAGACCGGGCAGTTCGACATCATCCGCTCCTCAATACTGTCGATTACACCTGACCAGCGCCTGCAAATGCTGATTGTCGGTTTCTCATTTGGTGCATTCCTCGAAGGAGCCGCAGGATTTGGCGCTCCGGTCGCAATAACCGCCGCGCTACTGGTAGGTCTGGGCTTTAACCCTTTGTATGCAGCAGGTTTATGCCTGATTGTGAACACGGCACCAGTCGCTTTTGGTGCGATGGGCATTCCGATTCTGGTCGCGGGTCAGGTTACCGGACTGGACAGTTTTGAGATCGGCCAGATGGTAGGCCGTCAGCTGCCATTCCTGACAATTATCGTACTGTTCTGGATTATGGCGATTATGGATGGATGGCGCGGGGTGAAAGAAACCTGGCCTGCAGTCATGGTCGCGGGCGGTTCCTTTGCCATCGCTCAGTACCTCAGCTCTAACTTCATCGGGCCGGAACTGCCGGATATCATCTCCTCTCTGGTATCGCTGGTCTGTCTGACGCTGTTCCTGAAACGCTGGCAACCGGTGCGCATCTTCCGCTTTGGCGATATGGGTGCTTCACAGGTCGATCAGACGCTGGCCCGCACCAACTACACTGCCGGACAAGTTGTCCGCGCGTGGTCGCCGTTCCTGTTCCTGACGGCAACAGTAACCCTCTGGAGCGTACCGCCGTTTAAAGCGCTATTTGCACCAGGCGGCGCGATGTACCACTGGGTAGTCAATATTCCGGTTCCGTTCCTCGACAAGCTGGTTGCCCGCATGCCGCCCGTGGTGCATGAAGCAACGGCCTATGCGGCGGTGTACAAGTTTGACTGGTTCTCGGCAACCGGCACCGCCATTCTGTTTGCCGCCTTGTTGTCTATCGTCTGGCTGAAAATGAAGCCGTCCGCCGCTCTGCAAACCTTCGGCAGTACGCTGAAAGATCTGGCGCTGCCAATCTACTCCATCGGTATGGTGCTGGCATTTGCGTTTATCTCTAACTACTCCGGGCTTTCTTCAACGCTGGCATTGGCGCTGGCGCACACAGGCAGCGCTTTCACCTTCTTCTCACCGTTCCTTGGCTGGCTGGGAGTATTCCTGACAGGTTCGGATACATCGTCAAACGCGCTGTTCGCGGCCCTGCAGGCAACAGCAGCCCAGCAAATTGGTGTCTCAGATGTTCTGATGGTGGCAGCAAATACCACCGGCGGCGTAACAGGAAAAATGATTTCCCCACAATCTATCGCCATTGCCTGTGCGGCTGTGGGACTGGTGGGGAAAGAGTCTGACCTGTTCCGCTTTACCGTGAAACACAGCCTGATTTTCACCTGTATGGTGGGTGTTATTACCACCCTTCAGGCTTATGTCTTAACCTGGATGATTCCATGATTGTGATGCCCAGACGCTTGTCAGACGAGGTTGCTTCTCGTGTGCGGGCGCTGATTGAAGAGCAAAGACTGGAAGCGGGCATGAAATTGCCCGCCGAGCGCCAACTGGCCGTACAGCTGGGTGTGTCGCGCAACTCACTGCGCGAAGCACTGGCAAAACTGGTGAGCGAAGGCGTACTGCTCAGCCGTCGTGGCGGCGGGACGTTTGTCCGCTGGCAGCATGAAGCCTGGTCTGAGCAAAATATTGTTCAGCCACTGAAAAGTCTGATGGCGGACGATCCCGATTACAGTTTCGATATTCTGGAAGCCCGTCACGCCATCGAGGCCAGCACCGCCTGGCACGCCGCAATGCGTGCCACGGTCGCTGATAAAGAGAAAATCCGGCTCTGTTTTGAAGCAACGCAAAGTGAAGATCCGGATCTCGCTTCACAGGCAGACGTTCGCTTTCATCTCGCCATTGCTGAAGCCTCGCACAACGTGGTGCTGTTACAAACCATGCGCGGTTTCTTCGACGTCCTACAGTCTTCGGTGAAACAGAGTCGTCAGCGTATGTACCTCGTCCCCCCCGTATTTTCAAAACTTACGGAACAACATCTGGCGGTACTGGATGCCATTGTCGCCGGGGATGCCGACGGGGCACGCAAAGCGATGATGGCGCACCTCAGTTTTGTCCACACCACGATTAAACGATTTGATGAAGATCAGGCCCGCCAGGCGCGTATCACACGCCTGCCCGGTGACCATAATGAGATTAGCAGGGAGAACAACACATGATTATTTCAGCAGCCAGCGATTATCGCGCCGCAGCCCAACGCATTCTGCCCCCTTTCTTATTCCACTACATTGACGGTGGTGCGTATGCGGAGCATACCCTGCGTCGTAACGTGGCAGATTTATCAGAGGTGGCGCTCCGCCAGCGCGTGCTGAAGAACATGGCAGACCTCAGTCTGGAAACTACCCTGTTCAACGAAAAACTGTCGATGCCGGTCGCTTTAGCGCCGGTTGGTTTGTGTGGCATGTATGCACGCCGGGGTGAAGTTCAGGCCGCCGCCGCCGCTGATGCCAAGGGTATTCCGTTTACCCTTTCGACGGTTTCCGTTTGCCCAATTGAAGAAGTCGCCCCGACCATTAAGCGTCCAATGTGGTTCCAGCTGTACGTCCTGCGCGACCGCGGTTTTATGCGTAACGCCCTGGAGCGCGCCAAAGCAGCAGGCTGCTCCACGTTGGTCTTTACCGTTGATATGCCTACGCCCGGCGCACGTTATCGTGATGCCCATTCTGGTATGAGCGGCCCGAATGCAGCAATGCGCCGCTACTGGCAGGCAGTAACTCATCCACAGTGGGCGTGGGATGTCGGCCTGAACGGCCGTCCGCACGATTTAGGCAATATCTCAGCCTATTTAGGTAAACCAACTGGCCTTGAAGATTATATCGGCTGGCTGGCGAATAACTTCGACCCTTCCATTTCCTGGAAAGACCTGGAGTGGATCCGTGAATTCTGGGATGGCCCGATGGTGATCAAAGGGATCCTCGATGCGGAGGACGCCCGCGACGCCGTGCGCTTTGGCGCGGATGGCATCGTCGTCTCTAACCACGGCGGCCGCCAGCTTGATGGCGTGCTGTCTTCTGCACGCGCGCTGCCCGCCATTGCCGACGCAGTAAAAGGCGATATCGCGATTCTGGCAGATAGCGGCATTCGTAACGGTCTGGACGTCGTGCGTATGATCGCACTGGGGGCCGACAGCGTTCTGCTGGGTCGCGCGTATCTGTACGCTCTGGCAACCCATGGCCAGGCGGGTGTGGCGAATCTGCTGAATCTGATTGAGAAAGAGATGAAGGTGGCGATGACGTTGACCGGCGCGAAATCGATCGGTGAAATCAGCAAAGACTCACTGGTGCAAGAGCTTAGTAAACTTCCGATGGCGCTGGCACCGCTTGCCCATGGGGACGCGGCGTAGTGAAAATGCTATGCTGCCCCCCGCAATTAAGGGGGCAGCATGCTTAACATCGTTTTATTCGAACCAGAAATTCCGCCGAATACCGGCAATATCATCCGCCTGTGTGCTAACACCGGGTTTCGTCTGCATATCATTGAGCCGATGGGTTTTACGTGGGACGACAAACGCCTGCGCCGCGCAGGGCTGGATTATCATGAGTTTACGGCGGTGGTTCGCCATCACGATTACGCCGCGTTTATCGAAGCCGAAAAACCGCAGCGCATGTTCGCCCTCACCACCAAAGGCACCCCAGCACACAGTGCTGTGAGCTATCAGGATGGTGATTATCTGATGTTTGGCCCGGAAACACGCGGCCTGCCAGCGACAATTCTGGACGCCCTGCCAGCCGAACAAAAAATCCGTATTCCAATGATGCCGGACAGTCGCAGTATGAACCTGTCAAATGCGGTATCGGTGGTGGTGTATGAGGCCTGGCGCCAGTTGGGCTATCCTGGAGCAATATTGCGAAGTTGATTTTGAAGGATGGCGGCTGGCGCCTTATCCGACCTACGAACGAATTTGCCATTTATTTTTCGAGCGTTATCGGCGCAGTCAGGTTGGACACGTACTGCGCGCAGCCACCGGAGCGTACACGCAGTACGTGAGGATGGCGAGCACAGCCCGGGTTCAAGATGAGCTCGAAATCAGATGCCGTCGCCGTACTCGAACGTATGGTGTATGCCATTGAAATGCTGATCCATATCCATAGATGGCTTATCACTGTCGGGTTTGCCGACAATCCGTGCTGGAACGCCTGCGGCGGTGGTGTGTGGCGGTACAGGCTGTAAGACGACAGAGCCTGCGCCAATCTTCGCACCGCGTCCAACCTCTATGTTGCCGAGAATTTTCGCTCCCGCGCCAATCATAACGCCTTCACGAATTTTCGGATGGCGATCGCCCCCCGCTTTACCCGTCCCGCCAAGCGTCACGGATTGCAGGATGGAAACATCGTTTTCAATTACCGCAGTTTCACCGACTACAATACCGGTAGCGTGATCGAGCATAATCCCGCGGCCAATTTTTGCCGCCGGGTGAATATCGACCTGGAAAGTGACTGACACCTGATTTTGCAGGAAGATCGCCAGCGCCTGTCGCCCCTGATGCCACAACCAGTGACCGATGCGGTAGGCCTGCAAAGCATGAAAGCCCTTCAGGTACAGAAGTGGGGTTGAGTATTTATCAACGGCCGGGTCACGAGTGCGCACAGCCTGAATATCGCAGGCCGCTGAAGCAATCATTTCTGGATCAGCCGCGTAAGCTTCTTCCACGACTTCGCGGATAGCAATCGCAGGCATTATTGGAGAAGCAAGTTTGTTCGCCAACATATAACTCAGCGCACTGCCGAGGTTTTCATGCTTGAGCAGCGTTGCGTGGTAAAAACTGGCCAGCATTGGCTCACAGTCAGCCAGTGCCCGGGCTTCCGCTTTAATATTTTTCCAGACAATATCCAGTTCTTCACACGGCATTGCATACTCCAGAAGGTAGCAAAACGACCGACCCGTTCTATGCGGGTCGGGTCGTTATAGTAAAACAGATCCTGATAGCTAGTGGTTACTACGCTCGTCCTTGCGTGCACGACCTAATAACGTCAATGCTGCCTCGCGCGCGTTTTTTCCGCAATACAATACTTGATAAATTTCCTCGGTTATTGGCATTTCGACACCAAAACGGTGCGCCAATTCACGAACTTCTTTCGTATTACGGTAACCTTCAACCACCTGGCCAATCTTGTCCTGCGCGCCCTGCACATCCATACCCTGACCAAGCATCATGCCGAAACGACGGTTACGTGACTGGTTATCGGTACAGGTCAGCACCAGATCGCCTAAACCTGCCATTCCCATGAAGGTGGCAGGATCGGCCCCCAGCGCCACGCCAAGGCGCGACATCTCGGTGAGACCACGGGTAATCAATGCCGTACGCGCATTGGCGCCAAAACCGATGCCATCAGACATCCCCGCGCCAATCGCAATCACGTTTTTCACCGCGCCGCCAAGCTGGACACCAATGAAGTCCGGGTTGCTGTAGACACGGAAACTTTTGCCACAGTGCAGCAATTGCTGCAGATCGTCAGCAAAGGTATCGTCCGTCGAAGCCAGAGAAATCGCGGTAGGCATACCCGCCGCCAGCTCTTTAGCAAACGTTGGGCCGGAAATGACCGCCAGCGGGATAGCATCCCCCAGCGCTTCACGCGCGACGTCCTGTAACAGGCGTCCCGTTTCCGCTTCCAGACCTTTTGTCGCCCAAACCAGGCGCGCATCAGAGCGCATCAGCGGTTTGATCTGTCGCAGCACTTCGCCAAAGACATGGCTCGGCACCACTACAAGAATATTACGGCTGGCTGCCAGCGCCGTGGCTAAATCACTTTCCAGGCGCAGCGTTTCAGGAAAAGGCACATCAGGGAGGAACGCGACGTTGCAACGATCGTGCTCAAGAGTCGCGATATGTTTGGGATCATGGCCCCACAGAACAACCTGATGGCCATTTCTTGCCAGGGTGATGGCAAGAGCGGTGCCGTACGAGCCGGCACCAATCACAGTCATTGAAGCATTACTTTGGTTCATCAGGCATCCTGATGTTCTTCAGTACCTTCACCAGCCTGCTGCTGTAAATAGTTCATGAACAGCGCATCGAAGTTGACCGGCGCAAGGTTCAGTTGCGGGAACGTACCGCGTGAAACCAGGCTGGTGATGCATTCGCGGGCATATGGGAACAGAATGTTCGGGCAGTATGCACCCAGGCAATGCGCCATTTGAGTCCCTTCAATACCACTGATGGAGAAGATACCGCCCTGCTGAACTTCGCACAGGAACGCAGTTTCTTCACCCAGAGAAGCCGTTACGGTGACACGCAGCACAACTTCATACACATCATCTGCCAGTTGGGTAGATGCAGTATCAAGATCAAGTTTAACCTCTGGCTGCCAATCTTTCTGGAAAACATGCGGTGCATTTGGCGCTTCGAAAGATACATCCTTGGTATAAATACGTTGGATCTGGAAAGCCATTTCAGTGTTGTTTTGTTCTGACATGTTTAGAAAACCCTTTAGTGTTGTCCTTTAAATACTTTCTGTACGCCTTAACGCAGCAGGGGATCCAGTCCACCACGCGCATCCAACGCATACAAGTCGTCACAACCGCCAATGTGCTGTGCATCAATAAAAATCTGCGGAACCGTCGTACGGCCACTGCGCTTGATCATCTCTTCACGTTTCACGGCATCACCGTCAATCGGAAGTTCCTGGAAACTCACACCCTTGCTGTTCAACAGCGCTTTTGCGCGGTGGCAAAACGGGCAGGTTGCTTTGGTATAGATCTCGATATTGGCCATGACTTCTCTCCGATATTACCTTACGGTGCTATTTGCCACGAACCAGTGGCAGGTTTTCACCACTCCAGCCTGCTACGCCGTCTTTCAGTACAGATACCTGCTCAAAACCAGCTTTGATCAGTGCGGTTGCAGATTCCTGACACTGCATGCCGGAACCATCAACCACAATGACCGGTTTGGCCTTGTGTTTTTCAAGCTCACCAAAATTATTGGCTTTGATTTCGCTTGGCAGCAGGTTCGTGGAGCCTGCGATATGACCTTTGCGGAAGTCATCGCGCTGACGTAAGTCCACAATAACCGCATCTTCTTTATTGATAAGACGCGTAGCTTCACCACGTGTGATTACCTTCACTTTCGAGGTCAGGCTTTTAAACGTAGTAAATAATACAGCCGCCAGTAACGCAATCCAGGCGATACTCAACACAGGGTGGCGACTAACAAATTGCATAATTTCTTGCATGGGGGGTAACAACTCCCGACTTAGTGATTAAAAAACAGGGAAAGAGTATACCTGCGCGTTGGCGCAAATACAGCCAGAGCGTGCATTGGATTGCATTTTTGCGGAGCGCTACCGAAAAAAAAACGTAAATCAGAGCACTCCCCGGACCGCTCTACCCCATTATTTGATCTTCTGGGGCTATTTTATCGATTCAGCTGTAGTAAAATTACGCAATTACTTTTGTCTATTGAGTGTGAGGTTGTCGCAATGTCGGTTTCTAAAAAACCTATGGTACTGGTGATTCTGGATGGCTATGGCTATCGTGAAGACAGCCAGGATAATGCCATCTTTAATGCCAAAACCCCGGTGATGGATGCTCTGTGGGCAAAACGTCCGCATACCCTGATTGATGCGTCTGGTCTGGAAGTCGGGCTGCCTGATCGCCAGATGGGCAACTCCGAAGTGGGCCACGTCAACCTGGGTGCGGGCCGTATCGTGTATCAGGACCTGACTCGTCTGGATGTTGAAATCAAAGAACGTACCTTCTTCGCTAACCCGGTGCTGACCGACGCGGTTGACCAGGCAAAAAATAGCGGAAAAGCAGTACACATCATGGGTCTGCTGTCTGCTGGTGGCGTACACAGCCACGAAGATCACATCATGGCGATGGTTGAACTGGCTGCAGAACGCGGCGCAGAAAAAATCTATCTGCACGCCTTCCTCGATGGCCGCGATACCCCACCGCGCAGCGCTGAAAAATCCCTGCAAAAATTCGAAGAGAAATTTGCTGCACTGGGCAAAGGCCGCGTAGCGTCCATCATTGGTCGTTACTACGCAATGGACCGCGACAACCGTTGGGATCGCGTTGAACAAGCGTATGACCTGATGACGCTGGCACAGGGTGAATTCCAGGCTGATACTGCGGTAGCTGGCCTGCAAGCTGCTTATGCCCGCGATGAAAACGACGAATTCGTGAAAGCGACCGTGATCCGTGCTGAAGGCCAGGCTGATGCCGCAATGGAAGACGGCGATACGCTGATTTTCATGAACTTCCGTGCTGACCGTGCGCGTGAAATTACCCGTGCGTTTGTTAACACTGATTTCGATGGTTTCGCACGTAAGAAAGTCGTTAACCTCAACTTTGTGATGCTGACTGAATACGCGGCTGACATCAAAACTGCCGTTGCCTATCCACCAGCATCTCTGGCTAACACTCTTGGCGAGTGGATGGCGAAACACGACAAAACGCAGCTGCGTATTTCCGAAACCGAAAAATATGCACACGTCACCTTCTTCTTCAACGGCGGCGTAGAAGAGCCGTTCAAAGGCGAAGAACGCATCCTGATCAACTCCCCGAAAGTTGCTACCTACGATCTGCAGCCAGAAATGAGCTCCGCAGAACTGACCGAGAAGCTGGTTGCCGCGATTGAGAGTGGTAAATACGACACCATCATCTGTAACTACCCGAACGGCGATATGGTCGGCCACACCGGGGTGATGGAAGCGGCAGTTAAAGCAGTGGAAGCGCTGGATCACTGCGTTGAGCAGGTAGCCAAAGCGGTTGAATCCGTTGGCGGCCAGTTGCTGATTACCGCAGACCACGGTAACGCTGAGCAAATGCGCGATCCGTCTACCGGTCAAGCACATACCGCACATACCAACCTGCCAGTTCCGCTGATTTATGTGGGCGACAAAAACGTCAAAGCAGTCGAAGGCGGTAAACTTTCCGATATCGCCCCGACCATGCTGACGCTGATGGGTATGGAAATCCCGCAAGAGATGACTGGTAAGCCGCTGTTCATCGTGGAATAATCCCTCCCCATGAGGGGAAAGGCGATTAATACCATCACATGGGCCGTGAAATTGCGAAAGTTTTCAGTCAGGCCCTTGTTCTACGCCAGCGCGCTTAGCGCTGGCGTATTGTTGTGCGCCTTTTCCGCCCACGCGGACGAACGCGATCAACTCAAATCTATTCAGGCCGATATCGCGGCAAAAGAACGCGCGGTACGCCAACAGCAGCAGCAGCGCTCCACCCTCCTCGCCCAGCTTAAAGTCCAGGAACAGGCTATCGCCGTTGCCGCGCGTCAATTGCGCGAAACGCAAAATTCGCTGGCGCAGTTGAATGCACAAATCGCTGAGATGAATGCCTCAATAGCAAAACTGGAAAAACAACGCGCAGCGCAGGAGCGCAGCCTTGCGGCCCAACTGGATGCCGCGTTTCGTCAGGGTGAGCATACCGGTATCCAGTTAATCCTCAGCGGTGAAGAGAGCCAGCGTGGACAACGTCTACAGGCCTATTTTGGTTATCTGAACCAGGCGCGGCAGGAAACAATCGCCCAGTTGAAGCAAACTCGCGAAGAAGTCGATGCGCAGAAAGCCGAACTGGAAGATAAGCAGAGTGAACAACAGACGCTGCTGTACGAACAGCGCGCTCAGCAGGCTAAGCTGGAACAGGCCCGTAATGAGCGCAAAAAAACGCTCGCAGGGCTGGAGTCATCCATCCAACAGGGTCAACAGCAGTTAAGCGAGTTGCGTGCCAACGAATCCCGTCTGCGCAACAGTCTTGCCCGGGCTGAAGCCGCCGCCAAAGCACGCGCTGAACGTGAAGCTCGAGAGGCGCAGGCTGTACGCGATAAGCAGCAGGAAGCGTCACGCAAAGGCTCTACGTACAAGCCGACCGAAAGTGAAAAATCACTGATGTCTCGTACCGGCGGTTTGGGTTCACCACGCGGTCAGGCATTCTGGCCTGTACGCGGCCCGACTTTGCATCGCTATGGCGAACAACTGCAAGGTGAGCTACGTTGGAAAGGGATGGTTATCGGCGCTTCCGAAGGTACCGAAGTAAAAGCCATTGCTGATGGCCGCGTTATTCTGGCGGACTGGCTACAAGGCTACGGTCTCGTCGTCGTGGTTGAACATGGTAAAGGCGATATGAGCCTGTACGGTTATAACCAAAGCGCACTGGTCAGCGTGGGTACGCAGGTTCGCGCCGGGCAGCCGATTGCCCTGGTGGGTAGCAGTGGTGGTCAGGGCAGACCTGCACTCTATTTCGAAATTCGTCGCCAGGGTCAGGCGGTCAATCCACAGCCGTGGTTGGGAAGATAAGTTTTGCCTCAGTTTCATCGCATATTGTTCTCACTCGCCAGCCTGCTGGCATTCGCAACCCCTGTTTTTGCTGGCAAACTCGCTATCGTCATTGATGATTTCGGTTATCGCCCGCACACTGAAAATCAGGTACTGGCGATGCCGTCAGCGATCTCCGTCGCCGTATTACCTAACGCCCCACATGCACGTGAGATGGCGACCAAAGCGCATAACAGTGGCCACGAAGTCTTGATCCACCTGCCAATGGCGCCGCTGAGCAAGCAGCCGCTGGAAAAAGATACTTTGCGTCCGGAGATGAGCAGCGACGAGATTGAGCGGATAATTCGCGACGCGGTGAACAAAGTGCCGTATGCCGTCGGACTCAACAACCATATGGGCAGCGCGATGACTTCCAGCCTGTTTGGGATGCAGAAAGTAATGCAGGCGCTGGAGCGCTACGATCTCTACTTCCTGGACAGCATGACCATCGGCAATAGCCAGGCCATGCGTGCGGCTGCGGGAACGGGTGTGAAGGTCATCAAACGCAAAGTCTTCCTCGACGACACACAAAACGAGGCGGACATTCGCCGTCAGTTTAATCGCGCAGTCGATCTTGCCCGCCGCAACGGTTCCGCTATTGCCATTGGGCACCCTCACCCTTCTACAGTACGTGTCCTGCAGCAGATGGTTTATAGCCTGCCAGCTGATATTACGCTGGTGCGCCCGAGCAGCCTGCTCAATGAACCGCAGGTGGACACCTCCACGCCAAATCTGACGACACCGAAAAACGGCGCGCCTGATGCACCGCGAAATCCTTTCCGCGGAGTAAAACTGTGCAAGCCGAAAAAACCGTTAGAGCCGGTTTACGCCAGCCATTTCTTTAACGTGCTTGGAGAAAGCATCACCCAAAGCACGCTGGTGCAGTATATGCGACTGCAGTGGCAGGGCTGGCAGTAATCAGTCTTTCAGATTGAGCGTTAAATGGGCCAGTCGGCGCGGAGTCAGTGATGTATCGCGCCACTTGCTAAACCGGATGGCCCACAGAAGCACCTGATAACCCAGTTTGACGCTGCAAATATTACTCACCATGCGCTTAAACATACCAGAGGCGAAAACCTCGGCAATCATGCGCTGACGAATCTTTTCGTCAGGCTCTTTACGTATGCAATGACAAACACGCAGCGCTTCGTAAATCACCTGCTGTTTGAACTCTGGATAAATCGGGATCCGTCCGGCGTAATCATGATTCATCTTATCCAACAGACGGGTAATTTTTATGTAATGACGCTGATAGGCCAGGTTTTTCAATCCCGTACGTTTCAAACGGCTAACAGAAGCGCCGTGCAAGAAGTATTTATACAGCGGAACTTCCGTGTAACGCGCACGTTTAGCGTTAAACATAAACTCCGTAGTCCAGATAATATCCTGATGGTGGAGGCCGGAAAGAAAAGTCAGCCCAGCGTCACGGATGGTTTGATGGCGGTAAACGCCCATCCAGACCACATGTCGCCAGCGGCGACTGGCTAACGCTTTTCGCAACCAATCCGGCCCGGTCATCACCTCGGTAGAGCGAATACGATCGGTTGGAATAGATGCCCAGGTATGGCCTGTTTCCGCAATACACCAGTCCGCGTTGCACTGCGCAACATCCAGATTGTCCTTCAGCGCCATAGTCATCAGCGTTTCGTACATTTCCGGATAGGCAATATCATCGCCGTCAACGTAAGCGATGTATTCACCTTTCGCAATCTTCATGCCGGTATTTCGCGCCGCCGAAACGCCCCCATTACGCTGGTGTAACAGATGAACGTGCGGATAACGATCCGCATAAGTCTGAGCGAGCTCCGCCGAGTTATCCGTAGAGCCATCATTAACAATAATGATTTCCAGATTTTTCCAGGTTTGCGCAATCAGCGAATCCATACACGCAATGAACGGTTCACCCGTGTTGTAAAGCGGCATAATGACGCTCAGGAGACCAGGGGTATAGGTCATATAAAATCCTGTCAGACAGTATAATTAACGGCAATTTTAAACATATTAAGCGGCAAATGATCAGAGATAATGAGTCATATCTTTGACGGAAAATGCGCCGGACATGTGGGATCGTGCAAACAAAAAAATCCCCGGAGATTTAACGATAATAAATATCCGGGGACAACACACAGAATCCATTGAATGGATATGGTTAATCCCAGCTTAGGATCACTTTCCCTGACTGACCTGAACGCATTGCGTCAAAGCCCTGCTGGAACTCATCAATAGAGAATCGATGCGTGATGATTGGCGACAAGTCCAGGCCAGACTGGATCAGGGCCGCCATTTTGTACCAGGTTTCAAACATTTCGCGACCGTAGATACCTTTAATAAACAGTCCCTTAAAGATAACCTTTGTCCAGTCTACTGACATGTCTGACGGTGGGATCCCCAGCATGGCAATACGGCCACCATGGTTCATGGTGTCTAGCATGGCGCGAAACGCTGGCGGCGCACCGGACATCTCCAGACCCACATCAAACCCTTCAGTCATCCCCAGTTCGGCCATCACATCGGTCAGATTTTCTTTCGATACATTGACCGCGCGAGTGATACCCATTTTGCGCGCCAGATCCAGGCGATACTCATTAACATCCGTAATCACCACGTGGCGTGCGCCAACATGCTTCGCTACCGCTGCGGCCATAATACCGATAGGGCCAGCACCAGAGACCAGCACGTCTTCACCCACCAGATCGAATGACAGAGCCGTATGCACGGCATTGCCGAACGGATCGAAGATAGATGCTAAATCATCGGAAATATTATCCGGGATTTTAAACGCGTTAAACGCCGGGATCACCAGATATTCTGCAAAGCAGCCAGGACGGTTCACGCCGACACCAGTCGTATTCCGGCACAGGTGAGTACGCCCACCGCGACAGTTACGACAATGTCCACAGGTAATGTGACCTTCACCGGAAACACGATCGCCGATTTTAAAACCTTTAACTTCCTGGCCGATACCGACAACTTCGCCGACATATTCATGCCCTACTACCATCGGAACCGGGATGGTTTTTTGCGACCATTCATCCCAGTTATAAATGTGAACGTCAGTCCCGCAGATGGCTGTTTTACGGATTTTAATCAGCAAATCGTTATGACCGACTTCCGGTTCAGGAACGTCAGTCATCCAAATGCCCTCTTCCGCTTTCAGTTTGGATAACGCTTTCATTTCACATCCTCAGGCAATAACGCCCAGTTGTTTACCAATGCGTGTGAACGCGTCGACAGCACGCGTAATCTGCTCAGGAGTATGCGCCGCAGACATCTGGGTACGGATACGCGCCTGGCCTTTCGGAACCACCGGATAGAAGAATCCAGTAACGTAAATCCCCTCTTTTTGCAGCTCGCGGGCAAAGTCCTGTGCTACCACAGCATCACCCAGCATTACCGGGATAATGGCGTGATCGGCACCGGCCAGCGTAAAGCCAGCAGCTGACATTTGTTCACGGAACTGACGTGCGTTCGCCCACAGACGACCACGCAGTTCGCTACCTGCCTCGACCATCTCCAGCACTTTGATGGAAGCAGCAACTATTGCCGGGGCCAGAGAGTTAGAGAACAGATACGGGCGCGAACGCTGACGCAGCCACTCCACCACTTCTTTACGTGCCGCAGTATAACCACCAGATGCGCCACCCAGTGCTTTACCCAGCGTCCCGGTGATGATGTCCACACGCCCCATCACGTCACAATACTCATGAGAACCGCGACCGTTTTCGCCGACAAAGCCAACCGCGTGGGAATCATCAACCATCACCAGCGCATCGTATTTGTCTGCCAGATCGCAGACGCCTTTCAGGTTTGCAATCACGCCATCCATGGAGAAGACGCCGTCGGTGGCGATTAGCACATGGCGAGCCCCCGCTTCACGAGCTTCTTTCAGGCGAGCTTCCAGCTCCTGCATATCGTTATTGGCGTAACGGAAACGCTTCGCTTTACACAGACGAACGCCGTCGATGATTGATGCGTGGTTCAGGGCATCGGAGATAATCGCATCTTCTGCACCCAGCAGCGTTTCGAACAGGCCGCCGTTGGCGTCGAAACAGGAAGAGTAAAGAATGGCGTCTTCCATCCCCAGGAATGTAGCCAGTTTTTGCTCCAGTTGCTTATGGCTGTCCTGGGTTCCACAAATAAAGCGCACCGACGCCATACCAAAGCCGTGAGAATCCATACCCGCTTTTGCTGCCGCAATCAGTTCCGGGTGGTTAGCCAGTCCCAGGTAATTGTTCGCACAAAAGTTAATAACGTGGCTTCCGTCTGCCACGGTGATATCCGCCTGCTGGGCAGACGTAATAATGCGCTCTTCTTTAAACAATCCTTCCGCACGTGCGGTTTCCAGATCGTTCGTTAACTGCTTGTAAAAATTCCCACGCATTGCAATTCTCCAGACTGGGCAAATTTCAGCACATATTACCCAAAGCTATACGTTGATACGAGATGACGCATCATCACTTCTTTAAAATGAAGCATAAATCACGTGTACCCGCACAGCTTATCTGTGAATGGCTGAAGCCAGAGCCATGTAGTGATATGATTAGAGACATTCGTGTCTGAGATTGTCTCTGACTCCATAATTCGAAGGTTACAGTTATGATCATCGTTACCGGCGGCGCGGGCTTTATCGGCAGCAACATCGTTAAGTCCCTGAATGATAAAGGCATCACCGATATTCTGGTGGTGGACAACCTGAAAGACGGCACCAAGTTTGTGAACCTGGTGGATCTGAATATTGCTGACTACATGGACAAGGAAGACTTCCTGATCCAGATTATGGCCGGAGAAGATTTCGGCGATATTGAGGCGATTTTCCACGAAGGCGCATGCTCCTCCACCACCGAGTGGGACGGCAAGTACATGATGGACAATAACTATCAATACTCTAAAGAGCTGCTGCACTACTGCCTGGAACGCGAAATTCCGTTCCTGTACGCCTCTTCTGCCGCCACCTACGGCGGTCGTACTTCTGACTTCATCGAATCCCGCGAATATGAGAAACCGCTGAACGTCTACGGCTACTCAAAATTCCTGTTCGACGAATATGTGCGTCAGATCCTGCCTGAAGCAAACTCCCAGATCGTTGGCTTCCGTTATTTCAATGTCTACGGACCGCGTGAAGGCCATAAAGGCAGCATGGCAAGTGTGGCTTTCCATCTCAACACCCAGCTCAACAATGGCGAAACACCAAAGCTGTTTGAAGGCAGTGAAAACTTCAAACGTGATTTCGTCTATGTCGGCGATGTTGCAGCGGTAAACCTGTGGTTCCTGGAAAATGGCGTTTCCGGAATCTTCAACCTCGGTACTGGTCGGGCAGAATCTTTCCAGGCCGTCGCGGACGCTACGCTGGCGTACCACAAAAAAGGCAGTATTGAGTACATTCCGTTCCCGGAAAAACTGAAAGGCCGTTACCAGGCATTTACCCAGGCGGATCTGACTAACCTGCGTGCTGCGGGCTATGACAAACCGTTTAAGACCGTTGCCGAAGGCGTAACGGAATATATGGCCTGGCTGAACCGCGACGCGTAAGTATGAAAATTTTGGTGATAGGCCCGTCATGGGTGGGCGACATGATGATGTCGCAAAGTCTCTATCGCACGCTCAAGGCGCGCTATCCCCAGGCGATAATCGACGTGATGGCACCTGCATGGTGCCGTCCGCTGCTGTCGCGTATGCCTGAAGTCAACGAAGCCATCGCCATGCCGCTGGGACACGGTGCGCTGGAGATCGGCGAACGCCGTAAACTCGGTCACAGTATGCGTGAGAAACGCTATGACCGTGCTTACGTGCTACCAAACTCTTTTAAATCCGCTCTGGTGCCGTTCTTTGCAGGCATTCCCCATCGTACCGGCTGGCGTGGCGAGATGCGCTACGGCTTACTCAACGATGCGCGCGTGCTGGATAAAGAGGCCTGGCCGCTGATGGTCGAACGCTATGTGGCGCTGGCCTACGATAAAGGCGTGATGCTTTCCGCCAAAGATTTACCGCAACCGCTGTTATGGCCACAACTGCAAGTCAGTGAAGGCGAAAAATCACTGACCTGTAACCAGTTCTCCCTCTCTGCTGAACGCCCAATCATCGGTTTTTGCCCTGGCGCAGAATTTGGTCCGGCGAAACGCTGGCCTCACTATCACTATGCTGAACTGGCGAAGCAACTGATCGACGAAGGCCATCAGATTGTGCTGTTTGGCTCGGCCAAAGATCATGAGGCCGGCAATGAGATTCTGGCAACGCTGAACACCGAACAGCAGGCGTGGTGTCGTAACCTGGCTGGCGAAACGCAGCTGGAACAGGCCGTTATTCTGCTTGCCGCCTGTAAAGCTGTTGTCACCAATGACTCCGGCTTAATGCACGTTGCCGCGGCGTTGAACCGACCTCTGGTAGCATTGTATGGCCCAAGTAGTCCTGACTTTACCCCGCCGTTGTCTCACAAAGCGCGGGTCATTCGTCTGATTACGGGTTATCACAAGGTTCGTAAAGGGGATGCAGCAGAAGGTTATCACCAGAGCCTGATTGACATCACTCCCCAGCGTGTACTGGAAGAACTCAATGACCTGTTGTTACAAGAGGAAGTCTGACGGATGCGGGTTCTGATCGTTAAAACATCGTCAATGGGCGATGTACTGCATACGTTGCCCGCATTAACGGATGCGCAGCAGGCCATTCCGGATATTCAATTTGATTGGGTAGTGGAAGAAGGGTTCGCCCAAATCCCCGCCTGGCATTCGGCCGTTGACCGCGTAATTCCGGTGGCGATTCGCCGCTGGCGCAAGGCCTGGTTTTCCGCACCGATTAAAGCGGAGCGTAAAGCCTTTCGCGATGCAGTTCGTTTGCAGCAGTATGACGTGATAATTGATGCACAAGGCCTGGTAAAAAGCGCCGCGCTGGTCACGCGTCTGGCGCGTGGCATCAAACATGGTATGGACTGGAGCACGGCGCGCGAGCCCCTGGCGAGTCTTTTTTATAACCGCAAACATCATATTGCCAAACAGCAGCATGCCGTTGAACGAACCCGAGAACTGTTCGCAAAAAGTCTGGGATATGCCAAACCACAGTCACAAGGTGATTACGCTATCGCGCAGCATTTTCTGAATGAACTTAATGCCGATGCGGGACAGTATGCAGTCTTCTTGCATGCCACTACGCGTGATGATAAGCACTGGCCAGAAGCGAACTGGCGGGAGCTGATTGGCCTTTTAAATAATGCAGGCATACGCATTAAGCTCCCCTGGGGTGCTCCTCATGAAGAGGCGCGGGCCAGGAGACTGGCTGAGGGATTTGATTACGTAGAGGTTCTACCGCGAATGAGCCTGGAGGATGTGGCTCGGGTATTAGCAGGCGCTAAATTTGTCGTCTCAGTTGATACCGGATTAAGCCATTTGACTGCCGCACTGGATCGACCGAATATTACGCTGTATGGCCCGACGGACCCTGGGTTGATTGGGGGATATGGGAAGAATCAATACGCGCAGAAGAGCCATTCCGGAAAGTTACAGGATCTGGATGCCAGCGCTATCAAAGTATTGCTACTTGATATTAATTTGCTTTAATTTTAAGAGACGAATCATGCTTCGCCAACACATGTTTTCTCGCCTTATCTGCAGCATAAGAAGTAATCCATATGATTTTATATACGTACTATTTTATGCTGGGATCCTTGCAACCCTTGCGATGGTATTGGTCAACCCAGATGAAGCGCTAAAGGTATTTATTGTCTGTGCGATCCTGTCTCTACCATTGATTGGTAAAAATATTAAGCATGTGCTTAGCCACAAACAAAATCTATTTTTACCATTTATGTTGCTGCTCTTCGGTTTAGTCCAAATCATTTGGGTGGAAATCTTTAAGCAACCCGGTTCTGCTTTTACCGGCGCTTATCGTTCATACCAGAACGGTGGTAAGGTCATGGTTTTTGCCGCACTGGTTATTGCCGCATTGACATCACAACCATCACGCGCAATAAAAAACCACATTGTCAGCATCTGGGTTATTCTCACAGCAATAGGTTTGTATCTTTTTGCGGGATATCAACTTTCAGGCACCTCCGATCCGATGGCCTATCGCGTTGCGCTCGGTTTTGAGCACCCAACCGGAGCGGCCTACGGCCTGACGTTTATCGCGTTATTAGCATCACAGGCGATTCTCAACCTGCGTTTAAAACATACCGTCTCACTTTACCTGCTACATTTCTTAATATCATTGGCCGTTATCATCACCACACAAACTCGGGCAGCTATTCTGATCTATCCGCTCCTGAGTATCGGTCTTTTTTTCATACACTATCGCCATAACCGCACTATATTATTAAGAGCGCTGCTGGCCTTCGCGGTATTAGTCGGGCTGGCAGCGATCCCCCTGAAATCGGTTATTGAAAATCGCTACCAGAATATGATGGTTGATCTGCATTCTTATAGCCAGAGTAATAGTAATACTTCCATTGGCGCGCGATTTGCGATGCAACGAGTAGGAATTGATGCCGGCAAAGCACACTATTTGGGACAATCACTTGAACAACGTGATGCTGAAATCAAAGTATCCGCTTTACAAAATGTCTCACTGCAAGGGGCACTCGCGTATGTTGACATCCATCTGCATAATGAAGTCATTGATACGTTTTCACTTAAAGGCATCCCAGGGGTTGTTGTGCTAATCTTGCTGTATAGTGCTATGTTTTTAATAGGTTACACGCAACGTAGTCCTTTACTATTCGCCATATCAGGCGCTATAGCTATCTATGGCTTAAGTGATTTATTATTATACGCTAAAGGCGAAGCCTTGAGCAGCGTTCTGACGTTATGCGTAGCGGTAATGCTGGTACCGGGTCCAACGAGAGAAAGATGCCATGATTAACGCTTCAGGTTATTTACTAAGCATTATTATACCTGTATACAATAATGCTGAATTTATTACAGCTACGCTGACGTCTATACATCAGAGTATTACTGAAGATGTTGAGTTAATAATTATTAATGATGGCTCTACAGATTTGACTGATGAACGTATCAATGCGTTTTATCGCGAAAAAAACTGCAATAACATTAAATACATCAATAAGGAAAATCAAGGTGTTGCGATTACTCGCAACGTTGGGCTTGCGCATGCTACAGGGAAATATATTGGCTTTGTAGACAGCGATGATATCATCAGCCCAAATTATTTTTCTGTTCTTCTCCCTAAATTACGAGAAGAAAAATATGATATTGTCGAATTCAATTTAACTCGTGATATCAATAAGTTGTATCAGGCTCCATCAGATAGTGAGAGCACTATAGCCCAGCATGAAATTATTTTAACTGACGACAACTACGCGCCCCTGTTACCAACATTCCGTGCCGGGCAATGGCATCTCATGACAAAGATCTTTCATCGCGACATTATCGGCGAAGATCGATTTGAAGAACATCGCCGCTACGAAGATGTTATTTTCTGCCCTTTTCAGTATTTCAAATGTCATCGTATTTTAAAAATTGATAGCAAGTTATACTATTACCGGGTAAATGATAAAAGTATCACCGAGAATATTATCGATAGTGATGCTGATAATATCTTCTTTGCCATGAAAAAAATGAGCAACTACATAAGTAAAAATGATGAAAAGCGAGCTGTTGCTTCATTAATGATTATTAATTGTTTTTTAGAAGGGCGCAAAATTTTACGCAAGAAGAGAGGGTATTATCGCTATGACGAGGATATGATTAATGATATTCAGAATGCACTGGCTAACTGTGACACCAGGGTCGTTAAGAAAAAAATTATTTATAAAATGAAGTATCCACATATTGATCGTTCCATTTCTGAAGTGAGATATAAAATAATAACAGCTTGCAAAAATTTGTTTTTTGGAAAGGGAGCTAAAAATGTTTGATAAAGTAGAAAGAGTTCTCATTTGCAAGCTAAAATTTTATGGTGATGTACTGTTAATCACACCTTTAATTAACAGTATTCAGACTCGGTATCCGCACGCTAAAATTGATCTTCTTCTTTATAAAGATACTAAATCAATCTTAGCCGCTAATGAAGGTATCAACGATTTCTATCTCATTGAGAAAAAGAAAGGTCCACTGACAAGCGTAAAAAATTACATATCAATACGTCAGCAACTAAAAAAGAACCAGTACGATCTTATCATTAATTTAACCGAACAATGGCCGATTGGTGTACTTATCGCTTCGTTACACCGTCCATCTGTTGCGTTTGAACGCGACAAGAAACAATGGAACAGACTATTTTCACGAGTTACACCACTGACTGGCACACATATTGTCGAACAAAATTTATCAATCCTCAAAGGCATTGGCTTTAGCGAAACAGAACTAAAGAAAAAAATGAGTCTTCGCTATCGTCAGGATGACTATCAATATTTGGTATCTCAACTCCCGGCATTACCTACGCAAAAATATGTTGTTATTCAACCGACTGCAAGACAAGAGTTTAAATGCTGGGATGATGATAAATTTGCACACGTTATAGATCATCTGCATCAACTTGGCCTGCATGTTTATCTTACCTGCGGACCAGCATTAAGTGAGCAACATCAGGTCCAACGCATTGCTGCGCTGTGTAAATTATCTCCTGACCTGACACTGGCTGGTCACACCACTTTCCTGCAGTTAGCCGCATTAATCGACCATGCCATTCTCTATATTGGTGTCGATTCGGCACCCATGCATATGGCAGCGGCATTAGGAACACCACAGGTATGTTTATTTGGTGCGACCAAATATCAACAATGGAAGCCATGGTCAGATAAAGCGATTGTGATTTGGGCTGGTGATTATCACCCTATGCCTTCCAGAGAGGAGCTCGACAGGTCAAAAAAATATTTAACATGGATACCAGAACAAGCTGTGATTGACGCTATCGATACGGTACTTCATGATAGTGATACTGACAAAGGTAATGAGAAAGAATAAATGGATAACAAAAATAACGTCATTAATATTGCTTACTGTACAGATGCTAATTATCTGGAATATGTAGCAGTGTCCATTATGTCGGTCATAATGAACAATCCAGGACAATCTCTTTCATTTTTCGTCTTTGTCTATGATGTCAATGATGAGGATATTGATAAATTACGTTCAACCAGCGAAAAAATTCAGGTTGTAAAGATCGATAAAGAAGAAATTGAAAAATATAATAACGACTTTGCAATCAAACATCTTAACCGCTCGACTTATATGCGTTTGGCCGTGCCGCGCTTACTAAAAGATAAGGTAGAGCATTTTATCTATTTAGATGCCGATACTTTGTGCTTTGATAAGCTCAATGAGATTAATAACATTGATATTAGTGATGTCATCTGTGCTGTTAGCCATGACTCGCTCGATATTCATGATAATAAAAATGCAAAACGTTTAGATTTGCGCACTGATCACTATTTTAATGCCGGGTTCCTGTACATTAATGTAGCCAATTGGATCAAATATGATATTGAGCATAAAGCAAATACTGTCCTATTTGAACAAGGGAAATCATTACCTTATTTCGACCAGGATGCATTAAACATTGCTATGGATGGCAACGTTGCGTTTATTGATAACCGATGGAATTTTTTATTCAATTGGTTCAACGATGAACAAAGGGAGTCTTTTTTCTACAACTCAGAGTTCCTCCCTCGAATTGTCCATTTTACCGGCGGAAGAAAACCATGGTATAAGGAACATACAGGGCTTTCACAGCAACTCTATCTTTTCTATCATCATTTCACGCCATGGCGAAATACAGAATTGCGCTCATATGCACCACGTATGAGACCTACCGATTATAGGGTTTACTCTCGCCAGGAAGCCAAAAAAGGGAATTATTTCACCGCAATAAAATGGTATATGAAATATCTCAAAACTAAATTGCAATAAAAAAACTCCCTCACGGGAGTTTTTTTATTTTTGCTTTAATTTTTGTATTAAATAACCTGCATAACTTATCAGCGAGGCGAAAAATCTACCCTGTAATCGCTCATGCCGAGATTTCTTTTTATATTGTTTTGGCGTTCTGGCTGGTAACAGGGGAACATCAGCCCATGGTGATGCCTTCCATGCCTCAACAAAATACTGTGCAGAGGGGTAGTTAGCCCAAGAATTCCATGGTTTAGTTACGCCAACATAATGAATAAGGATTGTATCATCCGTAATATATTTTTTATATCGAGAAAGATCTTTGCTTTTCAATTCTTGTTTAATACCATAAATGGCGTTAAATTTTCTCGGTAAAAAAATAACTTTATTTAAAAAAATAATATTTAAAACATCCTGGTCAGGGAAAGATAGTTTATTTCTTTTATCTAACAGAATATCAAAAGCAGCATTAATAAAATTCTGTTCTTTCCACTTTTTAAGATTTGCGTAGATAACTCCAGAATTAAAATATTCACTGTTTTCTGTAACATCTCTGGCGGGACTATCATCCACATCGGTAACTACAGCGGCAACATGCTGATTAATATCAATTTGACTAAGTTCAATGAGCGAACCTTTACACATCACATCGGCATCGATATATAACAGAGAATCTATTTTTTCGCCCAAATATTCGAATGCAACAAATCTAAAGTACATTGCATGGGACCAGGCATGGCCGCTCGGCAATACTTTTAATCCTTCGGCATCCATAACATAAATTGAGATATTTGTGGAAAATTGTTTTGCTAGTTTTATAATTCTTTGTTGATAATCGTCTTCCAGATAATCTGTAAAGAGATGGAAATGTATATTTAAACCTCTATTATGTAACAGTACTGATGTCATCGAGATCGCAGCACCAAACATAAAATTTTTATCAACACCCCAGGCAATGTTAAATTCTGTTTTTTGTTCAGTGGGTGCCTGATTAAATTCAAGTATCTTTTTTATGGATCGATGACAATCAAAGTTCATTCGCTACACCTATTTAATCTTATTATCAATAAATTACAGTTAGTGTTTTCAGTGCACTTTAGGACTATGTAACTTAGTCTTTATATACATCACATGACTAAGAACTGATCGGATATATTTTCGCTGTACTCTCTCATGCCGCGATTTACGTTTATACAGTTTTGCTGTATTTGCGTTAAGTAAAGACTTTTCCGCCCATGCCGATTTTTCATAAGCTTCAATGAAGTATTTAGCTACTGGGTATTTAGCCCATTTATGCCATGGTTTAGTAACACCAACATAATGAATCAACACCGTATCATCAGTAATATAATCTTGATAGATTTCATCATTTTTATTCTGAAGTTCCTGATCCACACCGTAGATACAGTTAAAATCTCTTCTCAGAAAAATGACATTATCCACGAACAATATATTCAGAACATCCTGATCAAAATAAAGGAGTTCCTTCTGGCGCTCCTCTAAAATAGAAAACGCCTTAGTCAGGAGCTGTTGTTCTCGCCAAACATCTAAATTCGCATATACAACACCAGAATTAAAATAACCATTACTCAGCGCTGGTATACCGAGCCGGTTACCTGATTTGATACGCACTTCATCGATATCATTGATAACAGCAGCATATTCCCCACAGAAATTAACCTCAGTAAACTCTCGCAAAGAACCTTTGCATATAACATCAGCATCAAGATACAGTACGGAGCTTAATTCTGCGCTTAAATATTCAAAGGCAAAATAACGATAGTACATTGCATAAGTCCAGGCTTTCGTGCTCGGTAGCTTACGAAATGCAGCGTTATCGAAAACAAGAATCGTCACCGTCGTACTATACATTTGGGTCAGTCGATTTATGCTTTCCAGATAGTCATTATCAATATAGTCTGTTGCTATATAAAAATTGATATCGATATCAGGATTATTAACTAATACTGATGTCATTGAAATCCCGGATCCAAATAAAAAATTGCGATCGACGCCATACGCAATATTTAATTTCTTATCTTTATCGTGCGTAGAGCTGTCAATAACATGCTTTTGAATAATTACTTTTTGAAAATCAATGTTCATAATAAAATGGCCTCAAACTTTTTATGCATTTTATAGCGCTTTTCTTATTGTTCTTTGTCTTATTTTTTGCGCTTTTGTGACAGCTTGTTGAAACAATCTGACTTCGTGGCGGAGAATTTCACGCAATGGCATTGCGAAATATACACGTAAGAAACGATAGATATCCCTGGATGTCAATCCGATCTCCAGTGAGGAGAAATAGAGCCCAATTAAATCCTTGTCACGCCAACGGCGCGGTACATGCTGACGTATTTGTGCACGATGCAGGTCAATTACAGAAAGTTTAATATCCGCGATTTCTGTTGGCATCGGCTGTTGAAGCAGAAAGTGACAGATATAACAGTCCCGATGGTTCACCCCACCACGATGCATTTTTCCGACCATCTCTGCTACACGGGTAATAATGGCCTGTTTTAAGACAAAATCAGGGCGCTCGACACCCCATCTGGCGCAAAAATCTTCAAGGCTGATTGCAGGAGACAGGTCTTCAGTGATGATAAATGACGTTCGCTCTAACGGGTTAAGTCCTTTCTGACCAAATGCAACACCGTTCATTGTATCAACATTCAGCTCTTTCAAACGGTGAATAGCTAACCATTCTCGATCTGCGCCAAGAACAGGCATGCGGAGAGAAATGAGGTTCTTCACCACTTCTTTTAGCGTGGTTCCGTGATGATATTTAAGAAAATACCCCTTACCCATCATCTCAAAACGCAGGGTACGCCGTGTTTCCAGAGCGCGGAAGACTTCACCATCCAGCTTAGACACTTCCGCGAACGGATCTTTTCCTTGCCATTGCGTGGCAAACGGTTCTTTTAGTTCAATCATTCTCAATGACCTAAAATGATATCTGCAGCCCTGTCCGCCAGGCTGTAGAGATCCTCTGTATCAGCAAAATGCCGGGCATGGCCTGCCCAGCTATTTCTCTTCTCATTATTTTGCAGCGCATCGAAAAGTGCTGTATTCAGATTTGTCTGCTCGAACGGTTCAGAAATTACCACTCCACATTGGGCGGCATTGATGTAATCGGCATATCCGCATACTTCCGTGGTTAATACAGGCAAACCTGCAACCACAGCCTCTAACAATACAATACCAGCGGCTTCCTGAACGGCAGGATGGAGCAATAAATCAGCAGCGGACATCAATTCAGCAATATCATCTCGCCCCGAGAAAAATTGTACGAGCTCTTCAATACCCAATTGGCGGGCCTGAGCACGGTAGCGATCGGCTTTATCCTGGCCTACTACCATCAATCGCGTCCGCTGGCGTATTGACTCTGGTAAAGACGCCAACGCCTGCAATGTTCTCGATACACCTTTGCGCTTAAAATCTGATCCCACTTGCAGGAGAAAAAACTGATCGCGTTGTATACCATTTTTATTCCTGACATTCTGCCTGCTGTTTTCAGGTTGCTGGCTATATTTCCGATCAGGGTAAATCCCAGGGGGAAGAATATGAAAACGCTGGTTCTCTGTTCGATAATGATGTTTGAAATCGCCAATTTGCTTGTTGGTTAACATCAATAACGCGGTGCGGGATCCTTGCTGAAATACGGCTTTTTCAAATGAAGAATAATGCCGATATCGCTGCGTCAGCTTGTAAAAAAAACCTTTTTCCCGGGCAACTTTTTCGGCATAACAGACGTCAGCTGCATAATAAACATCCAACCCCGGCATTTTATTAAACCCTACGATCCGATCAACTGGGTGCTGGCTTAAA
The DNA here is from genome assembly GCF_947057495.1 of Citrobacter sp. Marseille-Q5395. Classification (NCBI taxonomy): domain Bacteria; kingdom Pseudomonadati; phylum Pseudomonadota; class Gammaproteobacteria; order Enterobacterales; family Enterobacteriaceae; genus Citrobacter; species Citrobacter sp. Marseille-Q5395. Next base: position 288,591 of record NZ_CAMSEL010000005.1, read on the forward strand.
TATTGCTGAACCCACTGATAATATTGCTCATTTTTTCCATGGTTAGTTCTGGATGTTACTGGGACGAGTATAATTTCAAGCCCCTCAGGACGCTCCCCCTGCCAGCTCTGGGTAAAAACCTGAACACGGTGGCCACGTGCAGCAACCGTAAGCGCAACCCGCAGGAAATCACGTTGTAACCCGCCATAGGGAAAATACTTGTACAAACAAAAAGCAATGATCATCCATTAATATCCGCATCGCGTCGCCAGCCACACCAAACCTGATGCATAAGAGTACTGTAATCTCTGCTTGCGCTATCCAAAGATTGCCTCCCATGGCTCCGAAGCGTTGATGGCTGCTAGCTACCTGAAATTATGCAGCAGTATACCATTTATTATCACTCAATCCGAAATGAATATTTTTTAACCATATAAAAAATTTATCAATTAAAAACAATCAGATAATAAGAAACGCAATTCACCAAAAAAGTCGTACCGCACAAGACGCTAAGCCTTACAAATGGGAATATGTGCCTTTTTGATACAGTCGCAGCTAAAACAAGGCATTGCCAATTCAATCCTTTTGATACAACCTGGATAAAAATGATGGTAAAGCCATAGTTAAATACATAGAATCCCCAGCACATTCATAAGTCAGCTACTATTATGCTCGAATTGCTTTACACCGCCCTTTTCTACCTTATTCAGCCCCTGATCTGGATACGGCTTTGGGTGCGCGGACGTAAGGCTCCGGCCTATCGTAAACGCTGGGGTGAACGCTATGGATTTTATCGCCGCCCACTGAAACCTGGCGGCATCATGCTTCATTCCGTTTCTGTAGGCGAAACGCTGGCGGCGATCCCTTTAGTTCGCGCTCTGCGACATCGTTATCCCGATCTACCGATCACGGTAACGACCATGACGCCAACAGGTTCCGAGCGCGTACAGTCTGCTTTCGGTACTGACGTTCAACACGTCTATCTCCCTTACGATTTACCAGACGCACTGAACCGCTTCCTGAACAAAGTTGACCCCAAGCTGGTGTTAATAATGGAGACTGAGCTATGGCCAAATCTGATTGCTGCACTGCATAAGCGTCATATTCCTCTGGTCATTGCCAACGCACGTCTTTCTGCCCGCTCAGCTGCCGGCTATGCGAAACTGGGTAAATTTGTTAGCAGGCTACTACGTCGCATTACGCTGATTGCTGCACAAAATGAAGAAGATGGCGCACGCTTTATTACCCTTGGCGCAAGAAACAATCAGGTAACGGTTACTGGCAGTCTTAAGTTTGATATTTCCGTCACTCCGCAACTGGCTGCCAAAGCGATTACATTGCGCCGCCAGTGGGCACCACATCGCCCGGTATGGATTGCAACCAGCACGCACGATGGTGAAGAAAGCATCATCATTGCTGCTCATCAGGCGCTATTAAATCAGTTTCCGAACCTTTTACTGATTCTGGTTCCCAGACATCCAGAACGATTCCCGGATGCTATTAACCTCGTACGCCAGGCTGGGCTAAGCTATACCACACGGTCCTCGGGTGAAGTCCCGTCTTCAGCTACCCAAGTCGTTATCGGCGATACTATGGGCGAGCTGATGCTTCTGTACGGCATTGCCGACCTTGCTTTTGTCGGTGGCTCACTGGTGGAACGTGGAGGTCACAACCCATTAGAGGCCGCAGCGCATGCCATTCCGGTACTGATGGGGCCACATACCTTTAATTTTAAAGATATTTGCGCGCGACTGGAGCAGGCAAGCGGATTGATCACCGTTACCGACGCCACCACGCTGGTTAAAGAGATCTCTTCTTTACTGACAGATGCAGATTATCGTAGTTTTTATGGTCGTCATGCGGTTGAAGTTCTGTATCAAAACCAGGGTGCGCTACAACGTCTGCTGCAGCTGCTGGAACCTTACCTGCCACCCAAAACGCATTGAGGGTTGTCATGCAAAAACGGGCGATTTATCCAGGAACCTTTGATCCAATTACTAATGGCCACATTGATATCGTGACGCGCGCAACGCACATGTTTGATCACGTTATCCTGGCGATTGCCGCAAGCCCCAGTAAAAAGCCGATGTTTACGCTTGAAGAGCGCGTTGAACTGGCACAACAGGCAACGGCACATCTTGGCAATGTGGAAGTTCTGGGATTTAGCGATCTGATGGCAAACTTCGCCCGCGATAATCAGGCTAACATTCTGATACGCGGTCTGCGTGCGGTCGCGGATTTCGAATATGAAATGCAGTTGGCGCACATGAACCGCCATCTGATGCCCCAGCTGGAGAGCGTCTTTTTGATGCCTTCCAAAGAGTGGTCATTTATCTCATCATCGCTGGTTAAAGAGGTCGCCCGCCATCAGGGTGACGTGACCCACTTTTTACCAGAGAACGTTCATCAGGCGTTAATGGACAAGCTAAAGTAAAACGAGTTATTCAGCCTGCTGATTAACTTTATTTCTGACAGCGGCGACAATAGAACGTCGTCCGCTGGGCATGTTTAGTGGCGACAACGGGTGCACCACATGCGCGGCAGGGCTCACCTTCGCGCCCATAGACTTGCAATTCTTGTGCAAAATAGCCCGGCTTACCGTCGCTTTGCAGAAAATCCTTCAGCGTCGTCCCGCCCTGCTCGATAGAGCGCAGTAAAACCGCTTTGATAACGCGCACCAGCAATTCACACTCGGCTTTCGACAGTGACGATGCCAGACGGTCAGGATGGATGCCAGCCGCAAAGAGCGACTCACTGGCATAGATATTACCCACGCCCACCACCAACTTGTTATCCATCAACCAGGGTTTAATCGCCGTTTTCTTCTTCGCACATTTGTGCTGGAGATAATCGGCGTTGAAATCATCGCTCAGAGGCTCGGGACCAAGATGTGCGAGAACATTGTGTCCTTCCAGCTCTTTTGTCCACAGCCAGGCACCAAAACGACGAGGATCGGTGTAACGCAGGACTTTGCCATTACTCATCACTAAATCGACATGGTCATGTTTTTCTGCCGGAAGCTCTTCAGGGAGGATACGCAGGCTGCCTGACATGCCCAGATGAATGATAATCCAGCCATCCGGTAGCTCCAGCAACAGATATTTCGCACGGCGCTGTACGCTAATGACGGGTTTATCACTAAGACGATAAATTTCCTCTGATACCGGCCAGCGCAAACGACCATTCCGAACATTGGCATGCAGAATCGTTGCCCCTACCAGATGAGGTTCAATACCACGGCGACTGGTTTCGACTTCAGGTAATTCAGGCATAGCATCTCCGGCTGTATATCAGGTTTTATTAATATGGGGACGGCCAGAAAACAAAAAACCCCGCCGAGGCGAGGTTTTTCGTGACATCGAAACTAAAATTATTTGATTTTAGCTTCTTTGTACAGAACGTGCTGACGGACAACTGGATCGAATTTTTTCAGTTCCAGTTTTTCCGGCTTAGTACGTTTGTTCTTCGTAGTGGTATAGAAGTGACCAGTACCAGCAGAAGAAACCAGCTTGATTTTCTCACGAATACCTTTAGCCATGATTTATTTCCTCTTAGTACTTAGTACTTTTCGCCACGGGCACGCAGTTCAGACAGAACTGTTTCGATGCCTTTCTTATCAATTACACGCATACCTTTAGCAGATACACGCAGGGTGACAAAACGCTTCTCGCTCTCAACCCAAAAACGGTGAGAGTGCAGGTTAGGCAGGAAACGGCGTTTAGTCGCGTTCAGTGCGTGGGAACGGTTGTTACCGGTCACCGGACGCTTGCCAGTAACTTGGCAGACTCGGGACATGTCTATTCTCCAAAAATCAAATTAGCTCGAGCTTCGTATGGGGTATTGGCGCCTCGTCAGGCTTCTCAGCCCGGTTATCGCAGTTCAATACTCTTAATCGTTCATACTGCATCATCATTGGACGCCGAATGAATGATCTCATGTATTCGCGAACTCTCGATTGCCAGGCCCAAATGCCAAACCCGAGATTCTCAAAGGTGGCGTAGTATACGCTGAGTCAGCGATGTGCTCAAGTCCCGAACAGACAAAGATCCCGATGGATCGCGTAAAGTGCGCTAAATCCAACCACGTTCCGCAAAAGAAACGTACTCTCCACGCCCAATTACAAGATGATCAATCACCCGGATATCCATGAACTGACAGCATTTCACCACACGCTCGGTGATGAGTTTATCTGCTTTGCTCGGCTCTGCACACCCCGAAGGGTGATTATGTGCAAGGATCACCGCTGACGCATTCATTTTTATCGCCTCACGGACAATCTCTCGCGGATGCACCTCTACGTGGCTAAGCGTACCGGAAAAAAGTTTGCTGTGTTTAATTACGCGATGCTGAGCATCCATAAAGATCACCAGAAAGATCTCCCGTTCCTCTTCCGCGAGCTGACTTTGCAGAAATTCTCTCGTCATTTCCGGGCTAAGTAGCGCCCTTTCCTCAATCACACGCACGTTGTAGTAGCGCCTCGCCAGTTCGGCAATCCCCTTGAGTTGCGCATACTTCGCCACGCCAATACCCTGGACGTGGCTAAACTCCATGTAATCTGCGGACAAAAGGCCATAAAGCGAATCAAAATGCTGAAGCATTTCTTTCGCCAGCGTGAGTACATCAGTACCGCGTAATCCGGTGCGTAAAAAGAGCGCCAGTAGCTCAACATCCGTAAGAGAACGGACTCCCAGCTTCATCATCTTTTCCCGGGGCATCAAACATCCTGTATTTTTCATGCCTCCCTCCTTTGGCGTCAGCATGGTGGCATAACCCCAACAACGAATCGACGCTCAGTTCTCACTTCTTCGTAGCGCCTCGCAAAGTGGATCGCGGTCAAAAGCACGACAAATGGTGGATTGTGATAAAATATCCGCCTTCTGGTGTAACCCAACAGGAAAGATCATGATGAGCCTGGCCGGTAAAAAAATCGTACTTGGCGTCAGTGGCGGCATTGCTGCATACAAAACCCCTGAGCTGGTGCGTCGTTTACGGGAGCGTGGCGCAGACGTCCGCGTGGCAATGACCGAGGCGGCAAAAGCGTTTATTACTCCCCTGAGCTTACAGGCGGTTTCGGGCTATCCCGTTTCCGATAGCCTGCTTGACCCCGCAGCAGAAGCCGCGATGGGCCATATTGAACTGGGAAAATGGGCTGATTTGGTTATTCTTGCCCCCGCTACGGCAGATCTGATTGCACGCGTCGCCGCAGGCATGGCTAACGATCTGGTTTCAACGATCTGTCTGGCAACGCCAGCGCCTGTTGCCGTTCTGCCCGCCATGAACCAACAGATGTACCGTGCCGCTGCTACGCAACACAATCTGGGGATTCTCGCCTCACGTGGGTTACTCATCTGGGGGCCAGACAGCGGCAGCCAGGCATGTGGCGATGTCGGCCCTGGGCGCATGCTGGATCCGTTAACGATTGTCGATATGGCTGCTGAACATTTTTCATCTGTCAACGATCTGCAACATCTCAACATCATGATTACGGCTGGCCCGACACGTGAACCACTTGATCCTGTACGTTATATTTCCAACCACAGTTCAGGGAAAATGGGATTTGCCATCGCAGCAGCAGCGGCAAAGCGTGGTGCAAACGTCACGCTGGTATCGGGTCCCGTTACGCTATCAACCCCCCCTTTTGTACAGCGCATAGATGTGATGACAGCGCTGGAAATGGAGGCCGCCGTACAATCTACGGCACAACAGCAGCATATTTTTATCGGCTGCGCCGCAGTTGCTGATTACCGGGCAGAAACCGTCGCCAGTGAAAAAATCAAAAAGCAGGCCACGCAGGGTGATGAATTAACAGTAAAAATGGTCAAAAACCCGGATATTATCGCTGGCGTTGCCGCACTGGATGCTAATCGTCCTTTTGTCGTTGGATTTGCCGCAGAAACGAATAATGTGGAAGAATACGCCCGGCAAAAACGTATTCGTAAAAACCTTGATATGATCTGTGCAAACGATGTTTCACTGTCTACTCAAGGGTTTAACAGCGACAGCAATGCATTACACCTTTTCTGGCAGGATGGAGATAAAGTCTTACCGCTTGAGCGCAAAGAACTCCTGGGCCAATTATTACTCGACGAGATCGTGACCCGTTATGATGAAAAAAATCGACGTTAAGATTCTGGACCCGCGCGTAGGGCAACAATTCCCACTCCCGACGTACGCAACTTCTGGTTCTGCTGGACTTGACCTGCGCGCCTGTCTGGATGACGCCGTAGAGCTGGCACCTGGTGCAACGACACTGGTACCGACCGGATTAGCCATTCATATCGCCGATCCCTCGCTGGCGGCAGTGATGTTACCGCGCTCCGGACTGGGTCATAAGCACGGCATTGTGCTGGGCAATCTGGTCGGTCTGATTGACTCCGACTACCAGGGACAACTGATGGTGTCCATCTGGAACCGTGGCCAGGATAGCTTCACTATTGAGCCTGGTGAACGCATTGCACAAATGATCTTTGTACCAGTCGTGCAGGCTGAATTTAATCTGGTGGAAGAGTTTGAAGCCACCGATCGTGGCGAAGGTGGCTTCGGCCATTCCGGGCGCAAGTAACCCGTAGAGAAGTATCCCACAGCGCAATAACGCAATAACAAACCGCAAACAGCAGTTTGCGGTCGCTGTGTGGATGCCTGCCTGGCAAGTGCTTATTTTCAGGGGTATTTTGTAACATGGTAGAAAAGCAAACTGCGAAAAGGAATCGTCGCGAAGAAATACTTCAGTCTCTGGCGCTGATGCTTGAATCCAGCGATGGAAGCCAACGCATCACGACAGCAAAACTGGCGGCCTCTGTTGGCGTTTCCGAAGCGGCATTGTATCGCCATTTTCCCAGCAAGACCCGCATGTTCGATAGCCTGATTGAGTTTATCGAAGATAGTCTGATTACCCGTATCAATTTGATTTTAAAAGATGAAAAAGACACAAGCGCACGTCTGCGTCTGATCGTACTGCTGATTTTAGGTTTTGGTGAACGAAATCCCGGCCTGACGCGTATTCTGACCGGACACGCGCTCATGTTTGAGCAAGACCGCCTGCAAGGTCGTATTAACCAGCTTTTTGAGCGCATTGAGGCGCAATTGCGCCAGGTTCTGCGAGAAAAAAGAATGCGTGAGGGCGAAGGTTACGCTGTGGATGAAACGCTGCTGGCCAGCCAGTTACTGGCTTTCTGCGAAGGTATGCTGTCTCGCTTCGTGCGTAGCGAATTTAAATACCGTCCAACGGACGATTTTGACACCCGCTGGCCGCTACTGGTTGCTCAACTGCAATAACGTCTTAGCCAGACTGCGGCGTTGCCTTATCCGGCCTACTGCTTTGTAGGCCAGGTAAGCGCAGCGCCGCCGGCGATTAAACCCCAAACTCTTCGCGATACGCCCGCACAGCGGCCAGGTGTTCCGCCATTTCAGGCTTCTCTTCCAGATACGCAATCAGGTCTTTCAGGGTAATAATTGAAATCACCTTGCAGCCATAGTCACGCTCTACTTCCTGGATTGCAGAAATCTCACCACGACCACGTTCCTGGCGATCAAGAGAAATCAGTACCCCAGCCAGCGTCGCACCATTGGCCTGGATTATCTCCATCGACTCGCGAATCGCTGTACCGGCGGTGATCACATCATCCACCAACATCACTCGGCCCTTTAGTACACTGCCTACCAGGTTTCCACCTTCGCCGTGGGTTTTCGCCTCTTTACGGTTAAAGCAGTACGGCAAATCTTTATCGTGGTGTTCCGCCAGCGCAACGGCCGTGGTAGTGGCAATAGGAATCCCTTTGTATGCGGGGCCAAACAGCAGATCATAATCAATACCGGAATCCACAAGCGCTTCAGCATAAAAACGACCTAACAGTGCCAGATCGCGCCCGGTATTAAACAGCCCGGCGTTGAAGAAATAGGGGCTCTTGCGCCCGGATTTCAGCGTAAACTCGCCAAACTTTAGTACCTGCTTGCCAAGCGCAAACTCAATAAACTGGCGCTGATATGGTTTCATGGATTCGCTCCTCTTTTCACTTTCATCATTTACGAAATCTGCAGACAAAAAAAAGGGCGACTACGTCGCCCTTAAAATCAATTTTCTAACGCCGCCTTCTGCGTCGCTACAATGGATTCGATCCCCCCTCTGGCCAACGCCAGTAGGGTGAGTAGTTCTTCATGGCTGAACGGTTCACCTTCTGCAGTACCCTGCACTTCGATAATGCGACCATCTTCAGTCATCACCACGTTCATATCGGTTTCTGCCGCAGAGTCTTCAACATACTCCAGGTCACAGAGCGCTTCGCCATTAACAATACCTACTGAGACCGCAGCGACCATCCCTTTCATTGGGTTGGTTTTCAGTTTACCGCTCGCCACCAGCTTGTTTAGCGCGTCAGCCAGCGCAACACAAGCACCTGTAATCGATGCGGTTCGCGTGCCACCATCTGCCTGAATAACATCGCAATCCAGGGTAATAGTAAATTCGCCGAGAGTCTTCAGGTCAACGGCTGCACGCAGCGCACGTGCAATCAGACGCTGTATTTCCATGGTACGGCCACCTTGTTTACCCTTCGCCGCTTCACGTGCGTTACGGGTATGAGTGGCGCGAGGCAGCATGCCGTATTCGGCGGTGATCCAGCCCTGTCCCTGGCCTTTCAGAAAACGTGGAACGCCTTCATCAATAGAGGCAGTGCACAGCACTTTAGTATCACCAAATTCGACCAGTACGGAGCCTTCAGCGTGTTTTGTATAATTACGGGTCAGGGTGACAGGACGCACCTGATTGGCACTACGACCGGCTGGACGCATGATAAAATCTCCGACTTGAAACGAATGTGGCTGCGCATTATACGGACTTCCGACGGTTATTCCTATCCTGACAAGACGTGGATGGCTATAATCCTCCCATCTCATCTTTAAAAACAGGAACATCTATGATCCGCAGCATGACCGCCTACGCCCGGCGTGAAATCAAGGGTGAATGGGGTAGCGCCACCTGGGAAATGCGCTCGGTAAACCAGCGTTATCTGGAAACCTATTTTCGCCTGCCGGAGCAGTTCCGTAGCCTTGAACCTGTTGTACGCGAACGTATCCGCTCACGTCTGACGCGCGGTAAAATCGAATGCACACTGCGTTTTGAGCCTGACGCCAGCGCGCAAGGTGAGCTGATTCTGAATGAGAAGCTCGCTAAACAGCTCGTTACCGCCGCAAACTGGGTCAAAATGCAGAGCGATGAAGGTGAAATTAATCCGGTTGATATCCTGCGTTGGCCGGGTGTAATGGCTGCCCAGGAGCAAGATCTGGACGCTATTGCCGCCGAAATCCTTGCCGCACTTGACGGTACGCTGGATGACTTTATTGTCGCACGTGAAACCGAAGGCCAGGCGCTGAAAACATTGATCGAACAGCGTCTGGAAGGCGTCAGCACCGAAGTGGCGAAGGTCCGCGCGCACATGCCGGAAATTCTGCAATGGCAGCGCGATCGTCTGGTTGCCAAGCTGGAAGATGCACAGGTGCAGCTGGAAAATAACCGCCTTGAACAAGAGTTAGTGCTGATGGCACAGCGTATTGATGTGGCAGAAGAATTGGATCGTCTCGAAGCCCACGTTAAAGAAACCTACAACATCCTGAAGAAAAAAGAAGCGGTCGGCCGCCGTCTGGACTTCATGATGCAGGAATTTAACCGTGAGTCGAACACTCTGGCATCTAAATCCATCAATGCTGAAGTCACTAACTCCGCGATTGAACTGAAAGTATTGATCGAGCAAATGCGCGAACAGATTCAGAATATCGAGTAAGTTCCCTTACACGTAGCGTGTCGATAAACGGTGGCGCTACGTGTAATTCTCTTTTGTCAGCTATTCTTTGCTCTAATTGGATTATATTTTCTCATCAATTATTATCCTAATTAACGATCAAAAGTCCGTTATCTCTGGCATTCCCAATAAATTCGCATTAGCTATTTTTATTAAAATCACTTCGCCTTAGAAAATCTCAATCGTGACATTGCGCACAAATCGTTAACCTTAGCCCCAGCAAATCAGGGGGGAAGGCATGCTGCTACACGTTTTATATTTAATTGGTATTACTGCTGAAGCTATGACAGGTGCGCTTGCGGCAGGCCGTCGTCGTATGGATACATTTGGCGTAATTATCATTGCCACCGCGACTGCCATTGGCGGCGGGTCCGTACGCGATATTCTTCTCGGTCACTATCCGCTCGGCTGGGTCAAACACCCTGAGTACGTCATTATCGTGGCAACCGCCGCTGTACTGACCACGATTATTGCTCCCGTCATGCCCTACCTGCGCAAAATATTCCTGGTACTGGATGCTCTGGGTCTCGTAGTTTTCTCTATTATTGGCGCTCAGGTAGCGCTCGATATGGGGCACGGACCGATTATTGCCGTTGTCGCCGCCGTCACCACCGGTGTCTTTGGTGGCGTCCTACGAGACATGTTCTGCAAACGCATTCCGTTAGTGTTCCAGAAAGAGCTGTATGCCGGTGTGTCATTTGCCGCCGCCGTACTTTACATTGTGCTGCAACATTATGTCTCCAGCCACGATGTAGTGGTTATCTCTACCCTGCTATTTGGTTTTACCGCCCGATTATTGGCGCTGCGCCTGAAGTTAGGGCTGCCAGTATTTTATTATCGCCATGAAGGTCATTAAAGCGTAAAGCCCGTAATACGCTGAGCTGCTAACCAGTTGCTCAGCGCTTTTACTTTCTGATTCCCCAGCCACTGAATTAACTGTCGGGTACGGCGCTCCCCCATCGACGGAAGCTGCCGCCAGCTTTTTTCATCGCGTTCCTGTAGTTGCCGCCATGATCGGTCACGACTGGCATCCAGTGTCACCTGTGTTAACGGTATTCCCATAGCAACTATCCAGCGAGTAAAAGGATGCTGACGCGACAGGTTAAACTGATGCCACAACTTCTCGCCTTTACGGACTCCAAGCGTGGACTGTAGCTGTTCCTGGGTTAAGGCGAGCCAGGAAAAGATATGTTCAAAGCGATGTGCATGATGGAGTTCCCGCCACCCTGCCTCACCGATACCGTCAAAATTCAACGCCTCTTTTGCACTCAGCCAGACCAGCCTGGCAACAAATTGTTGCTGGCATTCCCGTGTTGCATAAAAACAGGTTAATGAATTGAAATGACCTTTTGGAGGAGCGGGTTTAGTCCGCTGGGTACTGCGCCAGACCACATCGTCTATGCGGGGAATCCCCTGTCCGGCCAGACTGACAAGGAGATGATCGCCAGGTGCGATATCCCATTCATTCCACCGGCGAACAGAGCCAATATTGACGCGCTGCACTCGTTTATCATCCAGCATAACCGGAGCCAACAAGGCGACTACGGCAATTTGCCCACTCTTGCCGACAGAGAATTGAATCCCCGTCACCTCGGATACCCGGGCAACCGGAGGATATTTCCAGGCCACCAGCCAGTCTCCCTGGCCAGGTAACCAGTTTCGTGCTTCTGGCTCCTTTCCCGTTCGTACCACAACACCATCGGTCACAAAAGGCAATCCCGAGGTCCACCAGTGTGTACGGGCACGCTCAACCTCATCGGCATTTTTAACAGGCTGGGTAAATTGCCGGGTCAGACTGAAACCTGCATCAGCAAGCTGTCGCAGTCTGTCCGGCATGTTCACCGGACCATCGGGCCAGGCCCAGATAAAAATGGCTAAAGATCGCAACAACTCTGGATTATCCTTGCGCATCATCATCCCAGCCACCTTAGAGCGGGCATTCATTCCGCCACTCTTTTGTTGGATATGACCGTCCTGCGGCAAAAAAATCTCACCCTGCAACGTACTGTTAGCCAGCTGGCCTTTGGTCATTTTTGGCACGGAAGGGATCTGGCGAACTTTGTTCGTCCAGTCTTCTCCTTTCAGCCCATTACCGCGACTAATTGCCCTGACCAGATTACCATCCCGATAGACCAGCGTAACCGCCACTCCGTCCACCTTCGGCTGTACCCAGAGATCGCCACGAGTACGCATCCATTGTTGTACAGATCGCTTATCTGCAAGCTTACGTACCCCCGTGTGGGGAACTGGGTGCGATATCGTTCCACTAATCGGAGGAACTGGCTGGTCTGCATGTGAATCATCGCTAAAACAGCGGTGCCATTGGGCCAATTGCGCATCAAGCTGGTCATAGACACTATCATCTACAGCACTGATGCCTTGTTTCCAGTAGCTGTCATTCCATTGAGCCATTTGCTGCTGTAGCCGTGATATTTCCGCGTTTGCCCGGGCAGGCGACCAGACAGGACATACTGTCCATGCCGGAAAATGCCATACCAGTAAAACCAGTGCTACGCATTTCCATAACCTCATCACCACCTCCGCTAAACATTACGTTGCCCGGCAGGTATAGCGCGAAGCGTCAGCGAAACAGAGTGGCAAAAGATCATCCTGCGAACCGCTTTCCAGACATTTTTGTTTATTGCAGCAAATCCCCGGTAAAACAGGAAAAAGGTATACAAAACGCAATAATCATGCGCAAAAAGTGTGACAAGGGCTACGTCGTATAGCGGCTACGTGTATAATAAGCCCGTATGTAGGCTCTCTTTCGACAATCACATACATAAGATACTCATGGCTCAAGGCACGCTTTATATTGTTTCTGCCCCCAGTGGCGCGGGTAAATCCAGCCTGATTCAGGCTTTATTAAAGACCCAACCGTTGTATGACACCCAGGTTTCTGTTTCGCACACTACCCGCGCACCGCGTCCCGGGGAGGTGCATGGTGAACACTATTACTTCGTAAACCATGATGAATTCAGAAGCATGATTGGCAGAGATGCGTTCCTGGAACACGCTGAGGTATTTGGCAATTATTATGGCACCTCGCGTGAAGCAATTGAGCAAGTGCTGGCATCGGGTGTAGATGTCTTTTTAGATATCGACTGGCAAGGTGCGCAGCAAATTCGTGAAAAAATGCCGCATGCGCGCAGTATTTTTATTTTGCCGCCCTCTAAGATCGAGCTGGACCGCCGCCTGCGCGGTCGTGGTCAGGATAGCGAAGAAGTCATCGCAAAACGTATGGCGCAAGCTGTTGCAGAAATGAGCCATTACGCCGAATATGATTATCTTATTGTGAATGATGATTTCGATACTGCCCTGGGCGATTTGAAAACTATCATTCGCGCCGAACGTCTGCGCATGAGCCGCCAAAAGCAGCGTCATGACGCTTTAATCAGCAAACTGTTGGCAGACTGAACTCACATTCAGTATCATGCCCAGTCATTTCTTCACCTGTGGAGCATTTTAAGTATGGCACGCGTAACTGTTCAGGACGCTGTAGAGAAAATTGGTAACCGTTTTGACCTGGTACTGGTCGCCGCGCGTCGCGCTCGTCAGATGCAGGTAGGCGGAAAGGATCCGCTCGTACCGGAAGAAAACGATAAAACTACTGTAATCGCGCTGCGCGAAATCGAAGAAGGTCTGATCAACAATCAGATCCTTGACGTGCGTGAGCGCCAGGAACAGCAAGAGCAGGAAGCCGCTGAATTACAAGCCGTTACCGCTATTGCTGAAGGTCGTCGTTAATCACAAAGCGGGTCGCCCTTGTATCTGTTTGAAAGCCTGAATCAACTGATTCAAAACTACCTGCCGGAAGACCAGATTAAGCGTCTTCGGCAGGCGTATCTCGTTGCACGTGACGCTCACGAGGGCCAGACACGTTCAAGCGGTGAACCCTATATCACGCACCCGGTAGCGGTGGCCTGCATTCTGGCCGAGATGAAACTCGACTATGAAACGCTAATGGCCGCGCTGCTACATGACGTGATTGAAGATACTCCTGCCACCTACCAGGACATGGAACAGCTTTTTGGTAAAAGCGTTGCTGAGCTGGTAGAAGGGGTATCAAAGCTTGATAAGCTTAAGTTTCGCGATAAGAAAGAGGCGCAGGCCGAAAACTTTCGCAAGATGATTATGGCGATGGTGCAGGATATCCGCGTCATTCTCATCAAACTTGCCGACCGTACCCACAATATGCGCACGCTGGGCTCATTACGCCCGGATAAGCGTCGCCGCATCGCCCGTGAAACCCTCGAAATCTACAGTCCGCTGGCACACCGTTTAGGTATTCATCACATTAAAACCGAGCTGGAAGAGCTGGGTTTTGAAGCGCTATACCCGAACCGCTACCGCGTGATTAAAGAAGTGGTTAAAGCCGCTCGCGGCAACCGCAAAGAGATGATTCAAAAAATCCTCTCTGAAATCGAAGGACGTTTACAGGAGGCAGGCATTCCGTGCCGCGTAAGTGGTCGCGAGAAACACCTGTACTCTATCTACTGCAAGATGGTACTCAAAGAGCAGCGTTTTCACTCAATCATGGATATCTACGCATTCCGCGTTATCGTCCATGACTCTGATACCTGCTATCGCGTACTCGGGCAGATGCACAGCCTGTATAAACCTCGTCCTGGCCGAGTAAAAGATTATATTGCGATTCCGAAAGCGAACGGATATCAGTCTTTACACACCTCAATGATCGGCCCGCACGGTGTTCCAGTCGAAGTACAAATTCGTACTGAAGACATGGACCAAATGGCGGAGATGGGGGTTGCTGCACACTGGGCGTACAAAGAGCACGGTGAAACCAGCACAACGGCACAAATCCGCGCCCAGCGCTGGATGCAGAGCTTGTTGGAACTGCAGCAGAGCGCCGGTAGCTCATTTGAATTTATTGAAAGCGTCAAATCTGATCTCTTCCCGGATGAGATTTATGTTTTCACACCGGAAGGGCGCATTGTTGAACTGCCTGCCGGTGCAACGCCTGTCGACTTCGCTTACGCGGTACACACCGATATCGGCCATGCCTGCGTCGGCGCGCGCGTCGACAGGCAGCCATACCCGCTTTCACAGCCGCTCTTTAGCGGTCAGACCGTTGAAATCATCACTGCACCGGGCGCACGTCCCAATGCGGCGTGGCTTAACTTTGTTGTCAGTTCGAAAGCACGCGCCAAAATTCGCCAGTTGCTGAAAAACCTCAAACGCGATGATTCCGTCAGTCTTGGGCGTCGTCTGCTCAACCATGCCTTAGGCGGTAGCCGTAAGCTGGCTGAGATCCCGCAAGAAAGTATCCAGCGTGAGCTTGAGCGTATGAAGCTCGCCACACTTGACGATCTGTTAGCGGAAATCGGACTGGGGAACGCCATGAGCGTTGTGGTGGCAAAAAACCTTCAGCAAGGTGAAGTACCGGCGTACGCTCCCGCACAATCCGGTCATGGGCATCTGCCAATTAAAGGCGCAGATGGCGTGCTGATTACCTTCGCGAAATGCTGTCGCCCGATTCCTGGCGATCCGATCATTGCCCACGTCAGCCCGGGTAAAGGTCTGGTTATCCACCATGAATCCTGCCGTAACATCCGTGGCTACCAGAAAGAGCCAGAGAAGTTTATGGCGGTGGAATGGGATAAAGAGACAGAGCAGGAATTCATCACCGAAATTAAGGTGGACATGTTTAACCACCAGGGTGCACTGGCTAACCTGACGGCGGCAATCAACACAACCACCTCTAATATTCAGAGTCTGAATACCGAAGAGAAAGATGGTCGCGTCTACAGCGCCTTTATTCGCCTGACCGCACGCGATCGTGTGCACCTGGCAAATATCATGCGCAAAATCCGTGTTATGCCGGACGTGATAAAAGTCACCCGTAACCGAAACTAGTTTTATGAATAAACAACGTTATGCTCGAATCTGCGAGGTGCTCGCCAGGCGTCAGCCTGATCTGACCGTCTGCATGGAGCAGGTCCATAAACCTCATAACGTTTCTGCGATCATTCGAACCGCAGATGCAGTCGGCGTACATGAAGTTCACGCTGTCTGGCCAGGGAGTCGTATGCGCACCATGGCCTCTTCTGCCGCAGGTAGCAACAGTTGGGTACAGGTTAAGACCCACCGCACGATTGGCGATGCGGTAACGCATTTAAAAAGCCAGGGCATGCAGGTTCTGGCGACGCACCTCTCTGATAAAGCCGTCGATTTCCGCGAGATTGATTACACGCGTCCTACCTGCATCCTGATGGGTCAGGAGAAAACCGGTATTACTCAGGAAGCGCTGGCTCTGGCGGATCAGGACATCATCATTCCTATGACCGGCATGGTACAGTCGCTGAATGTCTCAGTCGCCTCCGCGCTTATTCTGTACGAAGCACAGCGCCAGCGACAAAACGCCGGGATGTACCTGCGAGAGAACAGCATGCTGCCGGAAGATGAACAGCAGCGGTTGCTGTTTGAAGGCGGCTATCCGGTGCTGGCAAACGTTGCTAAGCGCAAAGGTCTTCCCTATCCCCACGTCAATTCGCAGGGCGAAATTGAAGCCGATGCAACGTGGTGGGCCACTATGCAATCTGCGAGATAAACGCGATGAAAGGCCGTTTACTGGATGCTATTCCACTCAACTCTCTGACGGGCGTTGGCGCAGCGCAAAGCAGTAAACTGGCGAAAATCGGCCTGCACACCGTGCAGGATCTTCTCTTACACCTTCCCCTGCGCTACGAAGACCGCACGCATCTGTATCCAATTGGCGAACTGCTGCCTGGCGTATATGCGACCGTAGAAGGCGAAGTGCTGAACTGCAACATCACCTTTGGCGGCCGCCGAATGATGACCTGCCAGATAAGCGATGGCTCCGGCATTCTGACAATGCGCTTTTTCAACTTCAGCGCAGCAATGAAAAACAGCCTTGCGACAGGAAGACGGGTGCTGGCCTATGGCGAAGCCAGGCGCGGGAAATACGGCGCAGAGATGATCCACCCGGAATATCGCGTGCAGGGAGATCTCAGCACACCGGAACTCCAGGAAACACTCACGCCTGTTTATCCGACCACTGAAGGTGTAAAACAGGCAACACTGCGCAAACTGACCGATCAGGCTCTGGATTTGCTTGATACCTGTGCCATTGCCGAACTGCTGCCGCCAGATTTATTACAGGGTTTGATGAGCCTGCCAGAAGCTTTACGCACACTGCACCGCCCGCCGCCATCACTACAGCTCAGCGACCTTGAAACCGGGCAACACCCGGCGCAGCGACGTCTGATCCTTGAAGAGCTACTAGCGCATAACCTCAGCATGCTGGCATTACGCGCAGGCGCTCAGCGCTTTCATGCTCAGCCTCTCAGTGCCAATGATACCCTGAAAAACCAGCTACTGGCCGCGCTGCCATTTAAACCTACCGGCGCACAGGCTCGCGTAGTGGCTGAGATCGAACGCGACATGGCGCTGGATGTCCCGATGATGCGTCTGGTTCAGGGCGATGTCGGTTCCGGTAAAACTCTTGTCGCCGCACTCGCGGCGCTAAGGGCTATCGCACATGGCAAGCAGGTAGCGCTCATGGCACCAACCGAACTTCTGGCCGAACAGCACGCGAATAACTTCCGTAACTGGTTTGCGCCATTGGGTGTTGAGGTGGGCTGGCTGGCGGGTAAGCAGAAAGGTAAAGCGCGTCTTGCGCAACAGGAAGCTATCGCCAGCGGACAGGTGCAGATGATTGTCGGCACTCATGCGATTTTCCAGGAGCAGGTGCAGTTCAACGGTCTGGCGCTGGTTATCATCGACGAACAACACCGCTTTGGCGTTCACCAGCGTCTGGCGCTGTGGGAAAAAGGTCAACAGCAGGGTTTTCACCCGCACCAGTTGATCATGACCGCTACCCCGATCCCCCGTACGCTGGCAATGACCGCCTATGCCGATCTCGATACCTCGGTGATTGACGAACTGCCTCCGGGCCGTACACCAGTCACTACTGTCGCCATCCCGGATACCCGTCGCAGCGACATTATTGACCGCGTGCGTAACGCCTGCACTCACGAAGGGCGTCAGGCATACTGGGTCTGCACGCTCATTGAAGAGTCTGATTTACTGGAAGCACAGGCTGCGGAAGCCACGTGGGAAGAACTTAAACTCGCCCTGCCAGAACTCAATATTGGCCTGGTACATGGGCGAATGAAACCCGCAGAGAAACAATCGGTGATGGCCGCCTTCAAACAGGGTGAACTGCATCTGCTGGTCGCCACCACGGTGATTGAAGTTGGCGTGGACGTGCCAAACGCCAGCCTGATGATTATCGAAAACCCGGAGCGCTTAGGCCTGGCCCAGTTGCACCAGCTTCGTGGCCGCGTAGGCCGTGGCGCGGTGGCCTCTCACTGTGTGCTGCTCTACAAATCGCCGCTTTCAAAAACTGCTCAGAAGCGTCTGCAAGTGTTGCGGGACAGCAACGACGGATTCGTTATTGCGCAAAAAGATTTGGAGATCCGCGGCCCGGGCGAATTGTTAGGTACGCGTCAGACCGGAACTGCAGAATTCAAAGTGGCGGATTTGCTGCGCGATCAGGCGATTATTCCGGAAGTTCAGCGCATTGCCCGTCACATTCATGAACGTTATCCACAACAGGCGATGGCGCTGATAGAGCGCTGGATGCCGGAAACAGAGCGCTACTCCAACGCATAACAGATCAAGATCAATAGCAGCGGCGGTTATCACACCGCCGCACAGCCTTTATTGCGCAAAAATCGGCAACAGTAGATACAGCTTAATCACCAGCGCGTTGACAATATCGATAAAGAACGCCCCCACCATTGGCACCACCAAAAATGCCATATGCGACGGACCAAAACGCTCAGTAATTGCCTGCATATTGGCAATCGCCGTCGGCGTCGCGCCAAGACCAAAACCACAGTGTCCTGCCGCCAGCACCGCTGCATCATAGTTCTTACCCATCATGCGCCAGGTCACGAATACAGCGTACAGCGCCATGAAAATGGTCTGTACAACGAGGATAGCCAGCATCGGCAGTGCCAGTGAAGCCAGCTCCCACAGTTTCAGGCTCATCAACGCCATCGCGAGGAATAGCGACAGGCTAACGTTACCCAACACCGAAACCGCACGCTCAAATACCCGATAAAAGCCCATTAACGCCAGGCCATTGCTGAGGATCACCCCCACAAACAGCACGCAAACAAAAGTCGGAAGTTCCAGTACCGTTCCCACCAGCAATTGCGCAACGATTTTTCCGACCGTCAGACAGATAGCAATCAGCGCGATGGTTTCAATCAGCACCAGAGAGGTGATTATGCGCCCGACATCCGGTTTTTCAAACGCGGTCGGAACCGCCTGATCGTCCGGCATACCGTCCGGCGTCGTGGAGTGCTTTACCAGATAGCGCGCCACCGGACCACCAATCAGTCCGCCCAACACCAGGCCAAACGTTGCGCACGCCATCGCCACTTCGGTGGCATTGGTGAAACCATAGCGTTCAATAAACAGTTTGCTCCACGCAGCTCCGGTGCCGTGGCCGCCAGAGAGCGTTATCGAACCGGCAATCAGCCCCATCAGCGGGTCAAGGCCGAGCAGACTTGCCATCCCAATACCAATGGCGTTCTGCATCAATAGCAAACCTACCACCACAATCAGAAATATTCCCACCACGCGCCCACCAGCTCGCAGGCTGGCGATATTGGCGTTCAGGCCGATAGTCGCAAAGAACGCCAGCATCAGCGGATCGCGCAGCGTCATATCAAAATTGACTTCCCAGCCCATACTTTTTTTCAGTACCAACAGCGCGATCGCCACCAGCAATCCACCCGCTACAGGTTCGGGAATGGTGTATTTCTTCAGGAAGGGAACAGACTGGACGAGCTTGCGCCCCAGCAGCAACACCAGGGTTGCAGCAACCAGTGTTGATAAAGTATCGAGGTAAAACATATACAGCTCCATTAGTGCGTTTAGCACAGTCACGCACGATGCATTCCAGATCGATTTTTAGCTCTTAATGAGTTATCGGGGTGGATTTTAAGCAGAAAATGATGAAAAGTTATATAAAAATGTTTGTTTATCCGTTTTAAATATTAGCAATAGTTACTGGCAAACGTTTGCTTTTACGCCCTGGTCAGATAAAATCACCGCTTTTCCACCATGGGATTGCCTCTGATGTCCGTTAACGCCGTAGAGTCAGCAAATGCGCAACCGGTTGCGCAGACTCACAACAGTGAACTGATTTACCGTCTTGAAGATCGCCCTCCGCTAGCCCAGACCCTGTTTGCCGCCTGTCAGCACCTGCTGGCGATGTTCGTCGCGGTTATCACGCCTGCCCTGCTCATCTGCCAGGCGCTCGGTTTACCGGCTCAGGATACTCAACACATTATCAGTATGTCGCTGTTCGCATCCGGCGTAGCTTCCATCATTCAGATTAAAGCCTGGGGGCCAGTTGGCTCGGGGCTGTTATCCATTCAGGGCACCAGCTTTAACTTTGTTGCGCCGCTGATTATGGGCGGCACGGCGCTGAAAACCGGTGGTGCCGATGTCCCTACTATGATGGCTGCGCTGTTTGGCACTTTAATGCTGGCAAGCTGCACTGAAATGGTTATCTCTCGTGTACTACATCTGGCACGCCGTATTATTACCCCGCTGGTCTCAGGCGTGGTGGTGATGATCATCGGCTTGTCGCTGATTCAGGTCGGCCTGACATCGATTGGTGGCGGCTACGCGGCGATGAGTGATAACACCTTTGGCGCACCGAAGAATTTGATGCTGGCAGGTGTCGTACTGGCACTCATTATCATTCTGAATCGCCAGCGCAACCCATACCTACGCGTTGCGTCACTGGTGATTGCGATGGCCGCGGGCTACCTGCTGGCCTGGTTTATGGACATGCTGCCGCAAAATACCGCACTGGTAAGCCAGGACCTCATCATGGTGCCAACACCGCTGTACTATGGTCTGGGTATCGACTGGAACCTACTGCTGCCGCTGATGCTGGTCTTTATGATCACTTCGCTGGAAACCATCGGTGATATTACGGCCACGTCCGATGTCTCCGAACAACCCGTCTCCGGCCCGCTGTATATGAAGCGTCTGAAAGGTGGCGTACTGGCTAACGGTCTGAACTCATTTGTCTCCGCCGTATTCAACACCTTCCCGAACTCCTGCTTCGGGCAGAACAACGGGGTCATCCAGTTAACCGGCGTCGCCAGCCGCTATGTCGGCTTTGTAGTCGCGCTGATGCTGATCGCACTGGGCCTGTTCCCGGCGGTAAGTGGTTTTGTGCAGCACATTCCAGAACCCGTTTTGGGCGGCGCTACGCTGGTCATGTTTGGTACCATTGCAGCATCCGGGGTACGCATTGTTTCACGCGAGCCGTTGAATCGCCGCGCCATTCTGATTATCGCGTTGTCGCTGGCGGTCGGTCTTGGCGTCTCCCAGCAGCCGCTGATCCTGCAGTTTGCTCCTGACTGGGTGAAAAACTTACTCTCCTCCGGCATTGCCGCTGGCGGTATTACCGCTATCGTCCTGAACCTGATTTTCCCGCCAGAGAAAGCCTAAGCGAAGTGCGGCGTTGATTCAGAATCAACGCCGCTGTAACGCTCTTTCACCATTCCCGCCTTGAGCATTGCGCATAAATCGTGCATAACTTGACTATGTGCACTTCGCGGGATGGAAGACCATGAAATTTATTGGAAAGCTGCTTCTTTACGTGCTGATCGCTTTTGCAGTGGTGATCCTCGGCCTTTATTTTCTACTGCAAACCCGCTGGAGCGCAGAGCATGTCAGCGCCTGGGTATCGGAGAATAGCAGCTACCACCTGACTTTTGATGCCATCGATCACCGGTTTTCCGCACCCTCCCACATTCTGTTGGAAAACGTCACCTTTGGCCGGGACGGGCAGCCTTCCACTCTGGTCGCAAAAATGGTCGATATTGGGCTGAGTAGCCGTCAAATCACCGATCCATTGCACGTTGACACCATTCTTTTGCAAAACGGTACGCTCAATCTTTCCCAGCAAACTGCGCCGCTTCCATTTCAGGCCGATCGCCTGCAATTGCAGGATATGGCGCTTAACAGCCCCGGCAGTGCGTGGAACCTGAGCGCCCAGCGCGTGAACGGTGGCGTTATCCCCTGGAGTCCTGAGGCAGGTAAAATTCTCGGCAACAAGGCGCAAATCCAGCTCAGCGCCAGCTCGTTGACGCTGAACGATGTTCCCACCACTAACGTGCTGATTGAAGGCAGTATCGACCATGAACGGGTGACGTTAAGCAACATTGGTGCAGATGTGGCACGCGGTGCATTAACCGGTGTGGCACAGCGGAATGCCGACGGCAGTTGGGTAGTGGAGAATCTGCGTCTGAATGATATCCGACTACAGAGCGATAAATCACTGGCCGATTTTTTCGCGCCGTTAACCACCATTCCTTCTCTGCAAATAGGTCGCCTTGAGGTGACGGATGCCCGTCTGCAGGGCCCTGACTGGGCGGTAACGGATCTCGACCTTAGCTTGCGCAACATGACCTTCAGCAAGGACGACTGGCAGACACAGGAAGGTAAACTGTCGATGAACGCCAGTGAGTTCATCTACGGTTCACTGCACTTCTACGATCCTATTCTGAACGCCGAGTTCTCACCGCAAGGCATTGCACTTCGCCAGTTCACAACCCGCTGGGAAGGCGGCATGGTCAGAACGTCCGGCAACTGGCTGCGCAACAACAAAGCGCTGATCCTCGACGATGCCGCGATTGCCGGGCTGGAATACACGCTTCCGGAAAACTGGAAGCAGCAGTGGATGAAACCGCTGCCAGCCTGGTTGAACAGCCTGACCCTGAAGAAATTCAGCGCCAGCCGTAACCTGGTGATTGATATCGATCCAGCGTTCCCGTGGCAACTTACCGCGCTGGATGGCTACGGCGCTAACCTGGGGCTGGTGCAAAACAATCAATGGGGGATCTGGAGCGGTAATGCCACGCTCAATGCCGCTGCTGCTACATTCAACCGCACCGACGTTCGCCGTCCTTCGCTGGCACTCACAGCGAACAGCAGCACGGTTAACATCAGCGAGCTAAGCGCGTATACCGAGAAAGGGCTGCTGGAAGCCACCGCCAGCATCTCGCAGCTACCACAGCGCCAGACAAAAGTCAGCCTGAACGGGCGCGGTGTGCCAATGACTATCCTGCAACAGTGGGGTTGGCCTGCACTGCCGCTTTCCGGTGACGGCAACATCCAGCTTATCGCCAGCGGTAACATTCTGGCAGATGCACCGTTGAAGCCAACAGTGAACGGTCAGTTGCATGCGGTGAATGCGCAACAACAACAGATGACGCAAACCATGCAGGCAGGCGTCGTGTCTGGCGGGGAAGTCACGTCCCCGTCGCCTGCGCAATAAAACCAGATTGCCCGGTGACGTTTGCGCTTACCGGGCCTGCGATTTTGCCTCCTTGCCAGCCGAATAAGACCAAGCCACCATCCGGTGACGGGCTATTCCCGTAAACCATCATATTCACTGCATAACAACCATTTTACTGGCTCATCCTCAGCTATCGCCGGGAAGCGCCCGCCTGGCTCAAGGAAGTGGTTATCCTGCAGGTCGTCATTCACCATCGAAATTTCCCAACCCAGCACAAACGCTTTCTCAGCCCAGAAGCGATGGTACAAACGCGGCGGCAGGCAGACACTCTGCCCCGGCTTCAGCACCAGAGTGTCGCCGGGCTTGAAAGTACGCCGTTGACCATCCACGCTGACATCAACTATTCGCTGACCGTCGTACTGTGCATCGGGCGTAGCCCACGCCAGCTGCATGCATAAATCACCACCGCCGCGATTCACGATATCTTCCATTTTATGCGTATGAAAATGCCACGGAGTTTGCTGATCCTGCTGAATTTGCAGCATCTTTTCGGCATACGGTTTGGGGTAGTTGGCTGAACCCAGCAAGCCATTGCGCAACGTCAACAACGTCAGCCCCGTTTGCGAAAAATCCCCGCGACCAAAGTCGGTAATATCCCAGCCCAACCTGAGATCGAGTACTTCACACCACTCCGCTCTATCCTGCTGTCGCCAGACATCGGCGGTAAAATAGGCAAAATCAGGCAGACACACCCGAAAGGTCTCGGCGATGGCATGCGCTTTATCAACGGCATAATTTATTTGAGAACGCTTCATTCCACTTTTCCTTGTTGCGAAAGAGGCGGGTCACCCCGCCTGCATGCGGTTAGTAAAGTGACGCTTTTCCGGTGGAGCCGAACAGTTTCATTTTGTGACGGATCACATCCCGTGCGGCGCTGATCGCTTCCGGATAGATTACATTTGGGTCCCACCAGGTCTCTTTTGCCAGGATTTCACGGACTTTCTGGAAATAGGCGTATTTCATATCACTGGAAATATTGATTTTTCCGACCCCCAGCGTGACGGATTCGGCAATTTCCGCATCCGGATTCGCTGAGCCGCCGTGCAGAACCAGCGGAATATCCAGCCGTCCAGCGATGTCGCGCAGGATGTTCATTTGCAGTTCAGGCTGCATACCTTTCGGGTAGATCCCGTGTGCGGTACCAATCGCCACCGCCAGCGTGTCGGCACCCGTACGGGCAATAAAATCCTCTGCCTGAGCAGGATCGGTATAGGTAACTTGCGAGACACCGCCTTCTACTGACGTCCCGGTCTGACCAATCGTTCCCAACTCACCTTCAACAGAAACACCTACAGCGTGCGCCAGTCTGACCACTTCCTTCGTCAGTGCCACATTCTCCTCATACGGCAGCAGCGAGCCGTCAATCATCACGGAGGTAAATCCGCATTGAATTGCGCGCAGGACATGCTCTACCGAGGCACCGTGATCCAGATGCAGAGTGAACGGTACCGGGCTGCGCATCGTGATATCACGAACATAGCTAAAAAACGCATCACCGAGGAAATCATGCTCGCTAGGGTGGATGGAGATAATCGCAGGTGTGTTGGTCGCTTCCGCTTCTTCCACCACAGCACGCACAAAACAGCTATCTGCAACGTTAAAGGCGCCAATGGCAAAACCGTGCTGACGGGTAGGTTGCAGTAATTCTTTCATCGAAACTAACATGGTAATTCTCCAGTTTCAGGGTGTAGAAAGCCCTGCCAGTGCGTTATCGCAGAGGCATAGAGGGCGTTACAGAAAACGAATCAGGCTTTGTCGATAGCGCCGCTGGCCTGCAGGTACGGAATTATGGCTTCCTCGCTGGCCTGCTCCATCACCGCCAGAGCATCAACCAGTTCACAGGATTTGTCCCGACAGAGGGTATGCAGCAATGCCGCTTTTCCTGCCTCAAAGACAGCCGCCCCAACGTTGATCTTGGCAACGCCAAAGGCCGGGCAACGCTGGAGCTGGTCAAACGGCGTACCGCTACCGCCATGCAGAGCAAGCGGCACGGTCGACATACGGGCGATCTCCTCAAGACGCTGGAAATCAATGGCAGGGGTAATGCCAGGCGCGTACATGCCGTGCGCCGTTCCGACTGAAACGGCCAGTAAGTCGATACCTGTCTGCTGGATAAACGGCGCAACATCTGCGACCTGAGTCATCAAATCGACGTTCGTCGCATGGTCATAGCGCGGCGCATCGGCCAGATGGCCCAGTTCCCCCTCAACGCAAAGTTTTGCGCTGGCGGCCAGTTCCACCACCGCCCTGGTCTGGCGAATATTCTCTTCCAGCGCAAACGCAGAGGCGTCGATCATCAAACCGCTAAATCCGGCGCGGAAAGCCTGGCGAATGCGTACAGGATCCTTTCCATGGTCAAGTGCTAACGCGACAGGTACAGAGGCTTCTTCTGCTAGTGCTTTAACGACCGCCGCCGCCAGTGAGGCAGGGAAATGATCCAGATGTCCCTGGTACAGATTCAGAATGATGGGCGCACGGTGTTTCTCAGCAACCCGCACCGCAGCTCTGGCACTTTCCAGGTTCATACAATTGATCGCCAGCAGTGCGTACTGCCCACGCCAGGCTTTCGTCACCATGCTTTTCATATCGGCAAACATACGGCCTCCGGTTATTCCAGGGTGAAGGTGATATCTTCGTCTTTCAGTTTTTGATCGCTAAGTTCGTCAAACTCTTCGTCACGCTCAGTCACTGGTTTCTTCCACAGCGACAGCATGACGCCACAGATAACTGTCCCGATGCCCAACGCCAGGCAAAACAGCAGTGGATGTGTGAAGAGTGGGACAACAAACATGCCGCCGTGCGGGACAGGACTTTCTACGCCCCACACCATAATCAGGCCGCCCGCCACCGCGGAGGCCACCACACAGGACCCCACCACGCGCAGCAGGTCGCGCGCCGCAATCGGAATGACCCCTTCGGTGATCATGCAAATCCCCATCGGGAACGCCGCTTTCAGCGCTTCGCGTTCAGCACGGGTGTACTTGTGACGCGTCAGCAGGAAGGAGAGCGTAATGCCGAACGGCGGGATAATCGAACCGACAAACTTCACGGCTTCCGGGCCGTATACGCCACTTACCAGCATGCCATCGGCGAACAGTGACATGGTTTTATTCACCGGGCCGCCAAAGTCGAATGTCGCCATTGCGCCGAGGATTGCGCCCATCAGAAAACGCGATCCGCCCTGCATGGACTCCAGCAAATGAATCAGCGCTTCCTGAAGCCAGGCAATTGGCTTGCCAATCAGCGTCATCATCAACAGACCGCCAATCACGGTGCTCAGTACCGGCAACACCATAATGGGCATCAACCCCTGCATCGACTGCGGCAACCGGATATAACGCTTAAGCAGCAACACGGTGTAGCCGACAAGAAATCCGCCCAGCATCCCGCCAATAAAACCGGTATGAATTTCACCGCAGACAAAACCGACAATCAGACCCGGCGCGAATCCGGGGCGGTCGGCGATAGAGTAAGCAATTGCCGCACTAATCAGCGGAACAATTAATCCCATCCCCCAACCGCCAATCTGGTTAAGCATCCACGGTATTGTCCCGGTTTGTTCACCAACATTTGTGCCACCGAGTATTTGCCCAAGGGCAATACAAATCCCTGCGGCAACAATTAACGGGATCATCCACGAGATTCCCGTTAACAAATGTTTTTTTATTTCCTGAGATAGCGGTATTTTATTTTCATTCATGTGAGATCCCTCCAGAATGAGGATCGCTACTGGTTCAAATTAACCAATGATTTTTCGACCTTTTCAAGAAACTGAATTGGCGACTTTATCACTATTTCTGTTTTCACTCGCACAATACGTTTATTTATAAAACGTTCCTCCCCTTTTATTTTGACATCCACAGCCAGAATGACGACATCAGCGGCAGAAATATCACCTGCCAACAGTTCGTTTTCCGTGCCGATGGTGCCCTGGGTTTCAACTTTGATATTATGGCCAAGCGCTTTTGCGCCTTTTATTAACTTTTCACGGGCGATATAAGTGTGCGCAATACCCGCCGTACAAGCGGCAACACAAACAATATTCATAAGATGCTCCACATTTTATTTAGCAGACATTCGACTCAGCATATTGGCTAAACAACTCAATAATTTTTTGTGGACTGCGCTCGATCAGTAACTGCTCAATAATCTCGTCATCTGCTAACGCCCCGGCAACCTGAGAGAGCAGACGAATATGTGTTGTGTTTTGATCTTCAAGACGAACGGCAAATAAAATAATGCACCGTACGTTGCTGCCATCAAGCGTTTCCCACGGAATATCATGACGAGTACGCCCGATAGCCAGAGTAGTATTGACCACCGCCGAAGATTTACCGTGCGGGATAGCAATATGATTTTCAAAACCAGTCGAGCCTTCAGACTCACGCTGCCAGACGTCCTGAATAAACGTATCCCGGCAGCTAATCGCACCATCTTTTTGCAGCAGGTCAGTCAGTTCCTCAATGGCCTCCGTTTTATTTGTAGCCTTCATGTCCAAAATAACGCGATTTGTATTGAGTATTTTCGTTATGTCCATCAATAATACCTCATGGAGTTCAGACATTAATTTTCAACGACCAGCGACGTCGCACGATGTAATTTTTCAGTAATAACCGTTTCAGTAACTCGTTTAATATCAGCATCATTGAAGAACGCGGTAACATACACGACAGGCATCGCAATGGTGGGTAAATTTATTGTTGAAACCACCAGTTCAATATCTTCCGTCAGTACGGAGGGCAAACTTCCTGCCGACACCACACCCACAATGGTCCAGTCCGGAAAGGCGCGTAAAATGCGGCTTTTGAGTAAGTGAGAAGTACCGATACCCGTTGAGCAGACCAGTAGCACCCGCTTGCGGGCAATCTGGCGTTCCATTGCTGCCTGAAAATGCACAGTTAAGTACCCAACTTCATCTTCCGATACAGCCCGGTCGCCCCAGCCGCTAAACACCCGATTCACCGCGCACTGTGTTAAACGCCAGACATCCTCCAGCTCTCCTTTGATGTCATCCAACAGCGGGTTACGAATACGAATATGGTAGTTCAGCCGGTTAATCAACGGCTTAATATGAATCAGTAACCCGTCATACAGCGCAACGTCCTGACTGAGGTCGCTGTCGACCATCTCCGCAAATGTCGCGATCAGCCGCCAGGTAATCAACCGCGCCTCATCGCTGGAGTGCATATGGCCAATTACGCTCACATCGTTATGTTCTTCAATCATCACGCCAGAAGAGATAATGTACTGATAAATAAACCAGACTTCGTCTTCCGGCAGCGGGTGCGCAATACGTTTTTCGATATGCTGGATCATGCGGCTGGCAATGGAAAAGATGCTCTCGTCAAATGAGGTAATATTTTCATCTTTTCTCGGTAACGCATTCCCCCGTGTGATGCGGTACATCATGATCAGAATATGAGTAAAAATATTGACGTAATAAGGCTCACCCAACGACCAACACAGATCATTCTCCATTTCCTGCAACAGCGTTTGTACAAATAAAACGTCTTCTTCACCGAAGTAATGCACTAGCGCTTTATAGCTACCTGAATCAAGGCGAGAATAAACGACGCTACCGGGTTCATTATGGTTAATCACACCGTTAATCAGCGAGGCCATCGCCTGACGCACACCACTCTCGCTGCCTTCAATGTGCGTTCCGCTTTGGCTACGAATCAAAGATAATCCCAGCGGGGTTATCCATGATTCAATGACTTTCAGATCGTTAACAATCGATGCGCTACTGATAAAATAACGTTCAGATAATTTGCTGATAGATGTTTCATGCGGCGTTTCGCTTAATAATTGTGATGCTATCTTTACGCGCCGTGAATTATTCATCATTCCATCAACGTCATCGCCCTCGGCACCTAATAACTGATCCAAATATAAAAGATCAGTAATATTATCGGCAATAAGCATCACGCCTGCGCCAGTACGTTTATCAATGGATATTTTCCATTCCGATAACCACTGCTCCAGCATCCGCAGATCGCGTTGCACAGTTTTTTCTGAAACAGCTAAGTATTCAGCGATTTTCAGCAGCGTGACATATTCCTTCCGGGGCAGAAGAAATTTTAATAATCTGTTTTGTCGCGAGGTAATCATTTGCATTATTTACCCTTATCACACACCAGATTAAATATCTAACGAAGCACTGACGCTCCACTTGCAATCCGTGATGATAAATATAAAAGGCCTACGATGTTGCAACAATACTAAATCGTGTCCTGTATTCCGGACAGAAATAAGACAAAAAAGGAAAATAGTGAGATATTTACAGCGCAGATCACATTTTTTGCCAGAGTTATAGTGATAACGCTCGCAAAAACCCTCCCTCTTTATCAGAGAGAGGGAGGATAAAAAATTTATAACGTGATGGTTAATTCATTGCTGTCAGGCGTCACAACCACGCCCCATTCGCTGCCCGCAGATGAACCGCCCTTCACGCCACTAATCTGCAGGATATTTCGCAGGCACAGCGTCCAGTTACGCGCTTCGCCGACACCTTGCACAGTAATTGTGTTACCCGCGCACGTGGCCTTCAGCGTGAAGGTAACCGAGCCGTCAGCCGCCGGGACTTCACAGATGGCTTCCCGGCCCTCCTCCAGTTGGAATAACTGGAATGCCGTCCCTTCGTGCCAGGCATAGTCAGGCTTCTGGCTATTGCAGCCTAGCGCCAGCAGGGTGTTGTCTCGCACATAGACCGGCAGGCTCAGGAAGCCATGCTGTTGCTTATGCCACCGGTTGCCCTGCACATCGTCATTATGCCACAGGTGTGTCCAGCGTCCTTCCGGCAGGTAAAACTGTACATCCCCTGCCTGCGAGAACACCGGTGCGACCATGATGCTATCGCCCAGCATGTACTGACGGTCGAGATAATCACACGCCGGATCGTCCGGGAACTCCAGCATCATCGCGCGCATCATCGGCGTACCCTGTTCACTGGCGCGGGCCGCTTCACGGTACAGATACGGCATCATGCGGCATTTCTGTTCGGTGAAGTAACGCACCACATCACAGGACTCGTCGTCATATGCCCACGGCACACGGTAGGATTTACTGCCGTGCAGGCGGCTGTGGCTGGAAAGCAGTCCAAACGCGCACCAGCGTTTATAGACGTGCGCGGGCGCTGTATTTTCGAAACCGCCGATATCGTGGCTCCAGAAACCAAAGCCGGAAAGGCCGATAGACAATCCACCGCGCAGGCTTTCCGCCATGGATTCGTAGTTGGCGTAGCAGTCACCCCCCCAGTGCACCGGGAATTGTTGCGCGCCCACGGAGGCGGAACGGGCAAACAGCACCGCTTCTTTCTCACCCACGGTTTCTTTCAGCACGTTCCACACCAGTTCGTTGTAGATGAAAGCGTAGTGATTGTGCATTTTCTGCGGATCGGCACCGTCGAACCACTGTACATCCGTGGGGATCCGTTCGCCAAAATCGGTCTTGAAGCAATCCACACCAATATCCACCAGACCTTTTAGCTTGCTGGCGTACCACTCGCAGGCTGCGGGATTGGTAAAATCATAAATCGCCAGGCCGGGCTGCCATTTATCCCACTGCCACAGAGAACCGTCAGGCCGCTTGAGCAGATAACCTTTCTCTTTCAGCTCATTGAAGAGAGGGGATTTTTGACCAATGTACGGGTTAATCCATACGCAGACCTTCAACCCTTTCTCTTTCAGGCGGCGGATCATCCCTTCCGGGTCCGGGAACGTCACCGGGTCCCATTCGAAATCACACCACTGGAATGCTTTCATCCAGAAACAGTCGAAGTGGAAAACGTGCAGTGGCAGGTTACGCTCCGCCATACCGTCAATAAAGCTGTTTACTGTCGCTTCATCATAGTTGGTCGTGAACGAGGTGGTGAGCCACAGGCCGAATGACCAGGCTGGAGGCAGCGCCGGACGGCCAGTAAAGCGGGTATATCGCTCCAGTACCGCTTTAGGCGTTGGCCCGTCGATCACAAAGTATTCCAGATACTCACTCTCCACGCTGAACTGCACTTTTGAGACTTTCTCGGAGCCGATTTCAAACGATACGCACTGCGGATGGTTCACCAGTACGCCGTAGCCACGGTTGGTGATATAAAACGGGATGTTCTTATAAGACTGCTCAGTGCTGGTACCGCCATCGCGGTTCCAGGTATCTACAGTCTGACCATTACGCACCAGCGCGGTAAAGCGCTCGCCCAACCCGTAGACCGTTTCACCGACGCCCAGATCCAGACGCTCAAACATATAGTTGCGCCCGCTGTTGGTATCCTGCACATAGCCGTTATTTTTCAACTGGCTGCCGGTAATACGCACGCCGTTACGTAAAAAATCGAGTGACCAGAACTCCCCTTTGGTAACGCGCACGCTCAAATTACCGCTCTTCAGTTCGGCAAATTCGGCATTGTTCTGCATTACTACCGGCACATCCTGCTGCACATGCAACGGATAATGCGGACCTGTATCCAGCGCGCCCTGGAAGTGCTCCATACGCACGCCTACAACCCCTTCCTGCGGCGAGAAGAAGCGCAGGGTAAACAGTGGAGTATCGAGTTGCCAGGTGCGCTCACGTACATCGCGCGGCGCAACGTAGACCACCATCTCACTTCCCTGCTGCTCAACGTCGAATACCTGAATCGGGTTTATCAAATTTAGCCCAGGCTGAATCAGCCAGTTTCCATCGCTAATTTTCATCGTCTGTTCCTTTAGTTCTGAAATTCTTTGGTCGTAAAGTCCTGCTGATTGCGACGTGCCCCCTGAGCCAACTGGCTCATAATTTCAGTCAGATACGGGGTTTTCAGGGTATAGAAGCGTTTGGCAATGACGGCACTCAACAGGTAGCAGATCGCTGGGGCGATGGTGAACAACGCAATAATGATGCTGATGGTGGCGCTGTTCTGGGTTTTCGCTGCGGCGTCGTAGCCACCGCCAGCCAGCATCCAGCCAATAAGCGCCCCACCGAGTGCGAGGCCCAGCTTGAGCACAAACAACGTCCCTGCGAAGCTGATACCCGTCAGGCGCTTGCCGTTGCACCACTCGCCGTAGTCAACGGTGTCAGACATCATTACCCACTGGATAGGCGTCACCAACTGGTGCAACACACCAATCGCAAAGATAAAGATGAACATGGTGATGGTGGCGTGCATCGGCACAAAGAACATCGCCAGGCTGATAACCGCCAACAGGGCGTTAGTCCACCAGAAGACGCTCACTTTGCATTTCCAGTCGGTAAGTGGTTTTGCCAGCGCAGAGCCGATCAGATTTCCGACACAATAGGTGGTGAGGAAGGCGACAAACACCTCCGGCGTGCCGAGGATCCAGGTGACGTAATACATCATTGCCCCGCCACGTACGCAGACAGCCAGGATATTGAGAATGGTGAGCAATCCGACGATGCGCCATTGATCGTTCTTCCAGATATCGCGCAGATCTTCCCGCATTGAGTTATTACCCGGAGGTGCTGCAACACGTTCTTTGGTGGTAAAGAAGCAAAAGGTCAGCATCAGGAATGCAATGACCGAGAGCACAGCAATCCCGCCCTGGAAACCCAATGCTTTGTTTTCGCCGCCAATCAGGTTTACCAACGGCATCATCAGCACCGTGGAGAGCATGCCGCCCGCCGTCGCCAGCACAAAGCGCCAGGACTGCAGTGAGATACGTTGAGTCGGGTCTTTGGTAATAACGCCGCCCAACGCGCAGTAAGGGATGTTAACCACGGTGTAGAGCAGGGTCAGCAGCGTATAGGTGACGGCGGCGTAAATCATTTTGCCATTCAGACTGAGGTCCGGCGTGGTGTATGCCAGCACGCAAACGAGGCCAAACGGAATCGCGCCGAACAGGATCCACGGGCGGAACTTACCCCAGCGCGATTGGGTACGGTCAGCAATCAGTCCCATGCACGGGTCTGAGATAGCATCCAGTGCGCGCGCCAGCAAAAACATAGTGCCGACAAAACCGGCGGGGATACCGAAGATATCAGTGTAAAAAAACATCATATACAACATAACGTTATCAAAAATAATATGACTGGCGGCATCACCCATTCCATAGCCAATCTTCTCTGTGACGGACAATATCTCGCTCTTCATTGTTTTATCCTTTAACACCGTAAGGTAGCTGAAACCGGTTACAGACGTTGTAAACCATCCTTGTGAGCGCGAACATTCCGATATTTTGTAATCAATTTACGATTCTTGCTTTCTGTGATCGGAGTAGCGTCGAAAAAATATGTCTAAATGTAAGTATTGGATTTTGTAGAGGTTTATTTGAAAACGGTCATGGTAAAGAGAAAGGGAAGTTAAAAAAGTGAGTGGGGGGGTGTGGAAACTCCTGGAAGTAGCTATAATGCGCCCCGCCTCCATGTAGCAATCGAGGCGCGGAAGATCGTCATCTCCGGTGAGGTGGCTGGACTTCAAATCCAGTTGGGGCCGCCAGCGGTCCCGGGCAGGTTCGACTCCTGTGATCTTCCGCCAAAATGCCTCAAGTAAGCACGTCTTTAATCACATCTCTTTTAAGCTGTCTTTATCCCGTATTGAACTCTGGCCAACCTGTAAGTCTTACTTACAAGTTCCACAGGAAGGGAATTGTCAGGTAAGCCGCAATATTCGCGCCAGCCAGCCGGAATACAGTCAGTTTGCCGGGCAACAATGACGCTTAAAAGAAGCCGAAGGCGAGTAGGATATTGCCGGTTTACTACAGTGGAAAAAAGAGCCGAAAAAGTAGCTCAGAATGCCCCCACATCCCACAAGCAGAATCATTTGAGGGTGATTATGGGGGTTACTCATTTATCCAATACAAAACATCAATATTAAATCAAAAGACCAGAGGTATTTCATCCACGCTGTGCACAATCATTAATTACGTCATTTTGTGCCATTGTTTATCTGTAAGAAGTGAAATACAACAGATTGCAGAGTGATATAAATTTATAATATTCCGTTTTCAACTGGCTATGCACCATCCTCAACGAATTCCACCATGTCCGTCAGTCTTCCATTCCTGATACAAAATGCGCCTACCACCCCTTCAGTTGTGATGATCGGCTAAAAAACAACGTTTCTTTAACAGTTGATAATTTCTCTTTCAACTGCTTATCACTGACTGTGTCAATGCTAATTCCATTTACCTAACACATATTTATCTAATAATTCACTCTCCAGTACTGAATTTAAAAACTTTCTGGTAAGAATTTTATACTCTTAAGATGCCCTTTACTGATATCTATGTACTCTCCTTTTTTTAACTCACTAATGATTAATGAAATCATACTCTTAGACAGCTTTGTATGCTTATGCAGATAATACAACGCACTCAATCTCTCTTTTACTTCCGGGCATTCAGAATTCAGAATATTGAGATAGTGACAGATAATCTTGTACGCATTACTGGACGATAGCAGCATCTCACGCGCCAACAACCTTCGGATAATATAGCTCAGGATAACAGAGACGTCATACCACAAGTCATTCTCAGAGATGAGCTGACCCACTTTCTCGGCAGAAAGATAGAACCCTGATGTTTCCGTCTCCGTGAAAAAACGCCCGGCGTATTCATTCGGATAGTAATAATCTACAAAGCCTAAGACCATGGGCGCTCTGACGGAAGACAACCAATAATCATCAGATAACTCATAACGCACCTGTCCCTTTACAAGATAAAAGAATAAAGGTTCGTCATCTGGTGATGTTCTTATTAATTCATTGCCTTCTGCAAGATGGAATGAATAACCATATTGAATAATCATATCGCCAAGTCGTTTAATTGACTCACGAGGGATTTCTAACATAAAGCACGTTACTCCGGTTATTAGCTAATTAAAATAAACAAAGTTAAGGCGCCGACAGCCTCACTGCGACAAATCGGCTGTAAAGTGTTTCAGTTTTGCCATTTCCAGTGTGGTGGTAATACTATGTCGTCTGTCTGCGTGCTGATATACTAATACCAGCAACAATAGTCCCTCCATACTCCTGTTCTTACCACTACCAGCCATCACTGACTGCTGCGGTATCTAATCTGCAACAAATTCTATCTGCTTTGTCTGGCTACTGTTACCGACCGTAGCCGTTACCTGCACTGGTTCCGCAACGGTGTCAGCGATATATACAGTGAATGTTCCTCCATTATTAGTTGTGAACTGCTCCTCACTTGCCGCTGCTGTCGATGCGAATCCGTCGCCTCCCATTGCAAATGTCACTGTACTCTTATCTGCGCTCATGGTGACCACGGCTCCGCCTACCGGGTTACTGTTGGCATCTACCACGGTGACTATCGCTCCTACCGTAGTCTTACCAGCCACGCCACTGCTATTACTGATCTCCATCTCTACCCTGGCCGTAGCGATATCACCCACAAATCTCGACGGACTGGTCTGGCTGGAACCGCCCAGCGTGGCGGTAATCTGGGCCGTTTCCGCTACGGTGTCGGTGAAGGTCACACTCACATGTCCGTTCGCATCCGTGGTGCCTTGCGTGCCGAAACTTACCGTACCTTTGTCTGCACTCCAGGTCACCACAGCCCCGGAGACCGGGTTATTGTTTGCATCCAGTACAGTCGCTGTAGCACTATTCGTCGCAACTCCGTTCGCCACACTGCCGTTCTTATCGATGGTCAACGAACTCACCGCCGCCGTTGCAGGATCTGCAACAAACTCTATTATTTCTGACAGATAATTACCGTTCACCCAGACCCCAATGTAAGTATCCCGGGACCTCGTATCAGTGATTCTGACTGTCATCTTTCCATCAATTCCGGTAACCCCGGAGGTCGGACTGAAACGCATCGTTCCGTCGGAGTCAGGAGACCAGCTCACATTTATTCCTGAGACTGGGTTATTGTGCGCATCCAGCACTGTAACCGTTGCAACATTGGCGGTTACACCGTCCGCCACGCTGCCGTTCGGATCGATGACCAGCGAACTGGGCACCGCCGTTGCCGCATCCGCTATAAATTTCGACGGTTCGGTCTGGCTGCCGCCGCCCAGTGTGGCGGTAATCTGTGCCGTTTCCGCCACCGTGTCGGTGAAGGTCACGCTCACATGCCCGTTCGCATCCGTGGTGCCTTGCGTGCCAAAATTTACCGTGCCTTTGTCTGCAGTCCATGCGACCGTCACCCCAGCCACCGGATTGTTGTGTGTATCCAGTACAGTCGCTGTAGCACTGTTTGTCGCAACTCCGTTCGCCACACTACTGTCCTTATCGATGGTCAACGAACTCACCGCCGCCGTCGTCGGATCTCCTACAAACACTACTGTTGCATTCATACGGCTGCCATTCTCCAGAACAGCTCCAACGGGAGAACTCCGGGACATCGTATCAGTGATTCTGACTGTCATCTTTCCATCAATTCCGGTATATCCGGAGGTCGTACTGAAACGCATCGTTCCATCGAATGCAGGAGTCCAGCTCACATTTATTCCTGAGACTGGGTTGTTGTGCGCATCGAGTACTGTGGCCGTTGCAACATTGGCGGTTACACCATCCGCCACGCTACCATTCGGATCGATGACCAACGAACTGACCACCGCCGTTGCTGCATCCGCTATAAAGAGCGACGGTTCGGTCTGGCTGCTGCCGCCCAGCGTGGCGGTAATCTGTGCCGTTTCCGCCACCGTGTCGGTGAAGGTTACACTCACATGCCCGTTCGCATCCGTCGTGCCTTGCGTGCCGAACCTTACCGTGCCTTTGTCTGCGCTCCAGGCCACCGCGGCTCCGGCGACCGGGTTATTGTTCGCGTCCAGCACTGTGGCTGTCGCCGTGTTCGCCGTCGAACCGTTCGCCACACTATTGTTAGTATTGATGGTCAGCGTACTGACCACCGCCGTTGCCGCATCTGCCACAAATTTCGACGGTTCGGTCTGGCTGCTGCCGCCCAGTGTGGCGGTAATCTGTGCTGTTTCCGCCACCGTGTCGGTGAAGGTCACACTCACATGCCCGTTCGCATCCGTGGTGCCTTGCGTGCCGAAATTTACCGTGCCTTTGTCTGCGCTCCAGACCACCGCTGCTCCGGCGACCGGGTTATTGTTCGCGTCCAGCACCGTGGCTGTCGCCGTGTTCGCCGCCGAACCGTTCGCCGCGCTGCCGTCAGTATCAATGGTCAGCGTACTGATTACTGCCGTCGCAGCATCCCCCACAAAATGACTGTTCTGTGATTTAGCGCTACCATTATCCAAACCTGCGGTAACACTTATGGTTTCTGCCACTGTATCGGTGAAAGTGGCGCTCGCCACACCACTCTGATTAGTGCTGGTAAATTTCGAGGAGAATTCCACCGTATTACTACTCGCACTGAGAGCAACTCTTAATCCACCAACCGGATTACCGTTCGCATCCACTACCGTCACAGCAACACCATTTTTCGAAGCGCCATTAGCTGGACTATTATCGGGATCAATAACAATAGAGCCGATCCTGGCGGTACTTGCATCTGCAACAAATGTGCTGCCCTGCACCTTACTACTGCCGTTTTCCAGAGTAGCCGTGATCTCTACATGCTCTGCTACAGTGTCCGTATAGGTCAGGCTCGTCCTACCACTACTATCGGTCACTCCTGAAGAGACACTGAGTTTCGCCGTGCTCTTATCTACCGTCCACGTCACAATCGCCCCGGCAATTGGGTTATTGAGAGCATCGACGACCATTGCCGTTACACCATTAGTAGCAATGCCATCTGCAATACTACCGCTATGATCGGGTAGCAAAGTGAGTGTTGCCGTCGCCGCATCCCCCACAAATTTCGACGGTTCAGTCTGACTGCTGCCGCCCAGCGTGGCGGTAATCTGTGCTGTTTCCGCGACGGTGTCGGTGAAGGTCACGCTCACATGCCCGTTCGCATCCGTGGTACCTTGCGTGCCAAAATTTACCGTGCCTTTGTCTGCGCTCCAGACCACCGCGGCTCCGGCGACCGGATTATTGTTCGCGTCCAGCACCGTGGCTGTCGCCGTATTCGCCGCCGAACCGTTCGCCACGCTGCCGTCCTGGTTGATAACCAGCGTACTGACCACTGCCGTTGTCGCATCCGCCACAAATTTCGATGGTTCGGTCTGACTGGAACCTCCCAGCGTAGCGGTGATTTGCGCCGTTTCCGCTACCGTGTCGGTGAAGGTCACACTCACATGCCCGTTCGCATCCGTGGTGCCCTGCGTGCCGAACCTTACTGTGCCTTTGTCTGCGCTCCAGACCACCTCTGCTCCGGCGACCGGGTTATTGTTCGCGTCCAGCACCGTGGCTGTCGCCGTATTCGCCGCCGAACCGTTCGCCACACTGCCGTCCTGGTTGATGACCAGCGTACTGACCACCGCCGTTGCCGCATCTGCCACAAATTTCGACGGTTCGGTCTGGCTGCTGCCGCCCAGTGTGGCGGTAATCTGCGCCGTTTCCGCCACCGTGTCGGTGAAGGTCACACTCACATGCCCGTTCGCATCCGTGGTGCCTTGCGTGCCGAAATTTACCGTGCCTTTGTCTGCGCTCCAGACCACCGCTGCTCCGGCGACCGGGTTATTGTTCGCGTCCAGCACCGTGGCTGTCGCCGTGTTCGCCGCCGAACCGTTCGCCGCGCTGCCGTCAGTATCAATGGTCAGCGTACTGACCACCGCTGTATCCGTATCGGCAACAAAGGTGGTGGTTTTTGTTTGCGTCGCACCACTGACACTTACCGTCACTGTTACGTTCACCGTTTCGGCTTTCGCATCCGTCAGCGTCATCACCGCCTGGCCCGAAGTATCCGTCGTGGATGTTGGCCCCGCCAGGGAGGCTGTTCCATCCACCGCCCAGTTCACTACAACATTCGCCTGCGGGGTATTTGCGGCATCTACGACAATAACCGTGGCGGTACTGACGGTACGCCCGTCGGCTTTTATCTGTTGCGCGACATCAAAACGGCTGATCTTCAAAGCGGTCAGATCAACAGAGAAATGACTGGGCTGCGACTGACTGCTACCGTTCGCCAGTACCGCAGTGATGTTGGTACTTTCAGCCACAGTATCTGTAAATTGCACACTGACTTTGCCGTCTGCCCCGGTATTGCTCGAGCCGGAACTGAATTTCACCGTTCCTTTATCCGCCTGCCATGCCACAGCAATCCCCGGTACCGGATGCCCCTGCGCGTCCAGTACTGTCACCGTCGCCGTATTGGTTGTCTTACCATCTGCCGGGCTGCTGTCCTGGTCCACCGTCAGGCTACTGATAAACGCCGTCGCCACATCCGCTGTAAACGTTGTATTTACACTACGGGACACATTATTCGCCGTCGCGGTCACGACAGTCGTGCCCATAGAAAGATTCGTCAGCGTGGTCGACGCCAGCCCTTTGGCATCCGTTACTACCGAGGTATTTTCCAGCACCGCACCGTTCCCGGCACTGAATGTCACCGTGATCCCCGCTACCGCATTGCCCCGCGCATCGGTCACGCTGGCCTGTACCACGTTAGTCGCTTTCCCATCTGCCGCGGCATTGTCTTTCGTTATTTTTAGATCGCTGAGGGTGGCTGCCTCATCTGGCAAAAACGTCACGCTGACATCTGCCGCATTGCCGTTATCCAGCGTCGCGGTGATTTTCGCTTCTCCGGCAACCACACTGGTGATCTCCGTGGTCGCCATTCCCTGTGCATCCGTCGTCGCACCTGCCGCCAACAGAGTTCCGGCACTGGTCGCAAATTTGACCGCCAACCCAGGTACCGGCTGGTTTGTCTGCGTATCAATTACCGTCAGACGTACCGTGTTTCGGGTATTACCGTCCGCCAGTGCGTTATCGT
Source organism: Citrobacter sp. Marseille-Q5395 (assembly GCF_947057495.1). Classification (NCBI taxonomy): domain Bacteria; kingdom Pseudomonadati; phylum Pseudomonadota; class Gammaproteobacteria; order Enterobacterales; family Enterobacteriaceae; genus Citrobacter; species Citrobacter sp. Marseille-Q5395. The sequence continues at coordinate 328,487 of NZ_CAMSEL010000005.1, forward strand.
TTACCACCACAAATGACGAGATGTCGTTTCGCGCTTTGTGGACCATTACCACCGTTTCCGCGCTGTTTGATTTGTTATGGCGAGAGTCATACGCCACTGCGCTAATACGATAGGTATTCACACTGCCCTGCTCCGCTTTCCAGGCCGGCAGTGTGATAAGCAGTGATTCACGGGATTGTTGTGTAACGCTGCCTCCCGCATTGACAATACTGCTGTAGTCCCAGTCCACACTCTCTGTACCGTATTTTGCCCGCACGTCCGCGGTTAGCGACACGGTACTGTTCGCATCCGCAGATACTGTCGCTGGCAGCGACAAGGTAATAAGATCCTGTTTTTTATACTGCATAACGATGGTGTTATTACGTTCAACCATATCGTAACGACTGCCTGCCAGCGTCCGGGCCAACCCGACCATATCCGGATCGGTCTGATCGGCCATTGATACGCCCAGACGATAGTTGAAGTTCAAAAACACCCGTGAATCATTCGTATTGCTGCCGCTACGATGCTCCGCTCCTAACGTAACCAGCGGGATCGGCGTGTAGTTCAACCCAACCGTCACCGCCGAAGGTGAGTCCGCCAGATCCGTGTGGTCATCAAGAGCGACATTCTTGCCAAAATATTTCTCATACGTTGCGTTCATGCCAACATTTGGATATGAAGGCAACCAGCCGGCCAGACGCACGTCATATCCGTTGGCTGGCCGCTCATCGTAATCTTCCATATCTTCAACGCCAGACTGGTGCCAGTCGGTAATGCGCTGGTAAAGGTTGGCGGACAGTTTGAGGTAATCCGTCCAGGCTTCAGTGCCAATACCGTAGCGACTGTTTTCTCCGGTGATGTCGTAGTCATAGAAACTGTTCACACCAAGCATCCAGTTACCCGTGAAGCCGCGCACTCCAAGGCCGATATTGGAGGTCGTGCGTTTATCATCCGTATCCCGGCGGATCCCACCCTGGGTAAAAATCAGGTAATCAGGGGTATCAAGCATCGGGAATAACAGATCGAGATCGCCACCGCCCGGGAAGGATAAATTTACCCGCGCATGCCCGTACTGATTCAGCCAGGTTTCCATACGTTGGTTGGCAATCCCGGCGGCAATTCCGGCGGCGGCACTGCGTCCCTGAGCTGCAGGATCATCACTGCCCAAAACCTGCCACAGGCGCGTAGCTGCGGTCTTACCTGAATCAATCATCTGCAACTCAGGATCGGCGACAGAGGAGGTTTTCCCCGCTTCTGGTTCTGAAGCTAAGGCAGGCAATTCCGCAGATTTAGTCGGCTGTGAGGAGAAAAAACCGGATGATTCCTGAGACGTCTTTTTGACATTTAGCTCAACAGAAGAGGAAGACCATATTTTATCTTTCTCTTCCGGAGGGGAGTCGGGGACAGCAGAGAGAAGCGCTGAGTTACGCATGGTGGTCATGGACTGACTGAATTGCTGTTCTGACGGTGAAGCGGCCACAGCCACAGAAACCCATGAGAATGAAAGCAGGACAGGCATGACAATTTGCAGAAATATATTCAGTAACGCAATTGTCTGAATTAAACGTGCGCTAAAGCGCCTGTCCGGCCTGGCATGCATGTTATTAGATACTCGGTAGATTTAGCATTAATAATTCGCCCTATAATATTTTATTTTTAAGGCAAGAAAAATTACTGTGTTAGTCCAAAAATGGAATATTCTATTTATGCAATGGAAAACAGGTATCTATTATTATATTTACAGGGAATCGATAATAAAAATCATTTACTAAAATAAGGCCGCCATTATCTAAAACGGTTCATAGTTTATGCTGTTCACCTGCATTTTTATTAATTATTGCCTTCCTGATGCTCCTTAGGAGGTAATCGCTTCGTTTGTTCTGGCAAAACTTTGAGCGATATCCTCACCTTGCAAAGATGATCGAGTAAGCCAAATCTGGCAATGTAATAAGATGTAACATTGGTTTGCTATAACTATGGGCAATAAAATCCTATTCAGCAAGCATCTTTATAAAATTTTTCTGACTTTTTAATTCACACATAACTCATTGGAAAAAGACACTATTAGCCTGGACTTCACTCAGCGAGGGCGAAGTTTCAATAAAAAAGAAAGAAAGAAACGGTGCCGAGGTGATCACCTTATATTGGTAATTGACATTTTATGCATTTTAATCATCTTTACCGCGTTGAACAGCGCGAGAAAAACACGCCATGCCAGCCCTTCACTACTGTCAGTACATTTCTGGAGGAGTAAAAGAACAGTTCTGACTAAAAACCGCCCCTCCGGCTCTCTGGCAAACCAGCTCTCTTATCGATAAGGGATCGATAAAAAAGTATTGCCCGAGTGGTTATTTTTCCATTCGAAACAAGAAAAAACCATCTTTTTTAAGTTGTTACCTCAGCAAAATCCAGCAGACAGTGTTCGTTTGGTGTGCCTACGGTGAGAACAATCAAATGCATTAAGTACATTAACCACTTCCTGGCAAAAAACATCACCCATCTTTCGTGATCCGTTTAGTAATCCGAACACGACGTCCATTTTTGGTAAATTGCAACACATCATTTACAATCAAGATATATAAAACAAACCAAGAGAAACAAATAAGGAGTATTTATTATAATAACAGCACCACTTTTAATTTGCAGAATAATAATAACAAGAGTAACTAATTCGGTATATTTTTACCAGCAAGGAGATGACAATCAATGTGACACCAGTAATATATCACTTCACAGAAACTTATTTCACAGCATTTATTAACGGTTAAAAATAAATACAAAAATCATATCAATCAAGAACTTATAATAACACCGCAAAAAATAAAAAAACCTCATTTAAATCACCAAAATTCCAATAATGGATTAAATAACAAAACAAATTGAACTCAAAATATAGAAATGATTATTCTATTTGCGAGATTTCGTGAGACTGCACAAGCACCAGAAGAAGTATGTCGTATATCTGTGCACGCGGAATTTTAAATAACTACGGTGACTACATGATGTTTATCTGAAGAGATAGATAGGGGATTTTACTATCCGTCCTCTCTGCCCTCTGAATTATATCTCGAATATATAGTGTTGCCGAGAGCATTCTTTTTTGCATAACAGGAGTTTTAGATTGAAAAGTTGTGGCAAGTTCCATAAAACACGAATCGCCCTCGCGTGCTCTTTAGCTGTAGCATTTCAAGCTTCGGCAACAGACATTTCGAATGGCGTATGGGATACCTTCATTTACGATGGTACTTCAGGCGTAACTTATCAGGGATATGCGGACTGGAACGGCGCAGATGCCAATATTTACCCTGTCATCAATAACTCCGTCGTAAACGGTGTTATTTCGACAAATTACCTTGATGCAGATACAGCCAATCCAAATTCACTCTCCATCAGTAATACGACTGTACATGGAATGGTGACGTCTGCTTGCATGACTTCAGGTTGCACTGACGTCGAGCAGAACTATAACGATCCGCTGACATTAACCGTTAATAATTCAACTATTGATGACGGCTTTGAGCATTTTGATTATTACAACACCGATGGTACCTCTGCGGGTTCTTTACCAATCTATAATCTGGGTACAGCAATTACGCTTGATCAAGAAAGCAATATTGCCATTGAAAACAACTCTCACGTTGCTGGTATTACACTAGGCCAGGAAATTCAGGATTACGCCGACAGCGGTAGCACTGACAGCTTTGTAGACAATATTGTTGTCAATGATTCTTCCGTTACCTCTGGAGCCTGGACTGAGCTGGATACGTCAGGTTTCTACGGTCAGTCAGAAAAACCTTCTGATTACACCGGCGCACTGACAATGCAGGCTGATTTCGATGTGAATGGCGATGGTGTCATTAATAGCAATGATCAAACCATCAACATGAATGATGTTGCGATTGCGGCTATCGATAATCCGGATTCAACTGAATCCATGAAAACCAATGCAACATTCAACAATTCAACCTTAACGGGCGATGTGTTGTTCGTCAGTCGTTTCAATAACGGTTTTGCACCTGCAGGTGTTGATACCAATGCAGACGGCGTGATCGATTCTAACCTGGGTTATGCTGATGACAGCCTGAACCAGGACGAAATGAACCTGACGCTTGATAATGGAAGCAAGTGGGTCGGTGCGGCAATCTCTGACGTTGATGCAACAGCAACACTGTACGATATTGCAGCAAACAGCCTGATTCCTTCCTCAACTTATAACGCCGACACGGGATATGTTGATGGTGCAGCCGTCTTCCAGAGTGGGATCTTTAACGTAACGCTGGATCATGGTTCTGAGTGGGATACCCGTAAAGCTTCCGATGTAGATACCTTAACCGTATCTAATGGCTCGCAGGTGAACGTAGAAAGTTCTGCGCTGCTGGCCGATACCATCAACCTGAATAGCTCTTCATCCATGAACATCGGTGATGATGGCCAGGTAGATACTAATGCCATGAATATTGATGGTAATAGTACGGTGAATCTGACAGAGGAAACGGCAAATTTATATGCTAATACCATTACTGTCAGCAATGGCGCAGCACTAAATATTGGCACGGGTGAAGTCGACACGCATAACCTTGTCCTGACCTCAGGTGGTCAGCTTGATGTGGGTAGCCGCGAATATGTCCTGAACAGTGACATGAACACGGGTTATACCAATGGTAATACCGATAACGCATCTGACTATGGTGTAGTCGATGTGAATTCCGATGGTCATCTGGCAGTCAATGGCGATGTCGCAGGTAACTATAAAGTTAGCGTGAATAATGCCACCGGCAAAGGCTCTGTTGCTGATTATAAAGGTCATGAACTGATTCGCGTTTATGATGATAACACCGATACGCAGGCTTCCTTTACCGCAGCAAACAAAGCCGATCTGGGCGCTTATCAGTATGAAGCTCAGCAGAGCGGTGATTCTGTTGTACTGAAACAGGATGGCTTAACCGATTATGCCAATATTGCGCTGAGCATCCCGTCTGCTAACACCAATATCTGGAATCTGGAACAAGATGCACTGGCAAATCGTTTGGATAATGGCCGTGTAAATCAAAACAGTCAGGATACTGGCGGTGCATGGGCGACTTACATCGGCGGTCACTTCCAGGGAGATACAGATACACTAAGCTATGATCAAGATACCAGCGGCATCATGGTTGGTTTTGATAAAGCGATTGAAGGTAATGGTGCGAACTGGATTGTCGGTGCCGCTGCCAGCTTCATGAAAGGTGATATCGATGATCAAACCGGCCATGTCGATCAGGATAGCCAGTCTGCTCGTGTTTATACCTCTACGCGCTTTAACAACAATGTCTTCGTTGATAGCACATTGAGCTACAGCCACTTTGATAATGACCTGTCTGCGAGCATGAGCAATGGTAATTCAGTAAGCGGCAACGGTATCTCTTCTGATGCCTGGGGTCTGAATCTGAAAGCTGGTTATGACTGGAAATACAATCAGAATGGCTACGTTACTCCATACGCAAGCATTTCTGGTCTGTTCCAGGATGGTGACGGATACCAGCTCAGCAACAATATGAATGTTGATAGCCAGTCTTATGACAGCATGCGTTATGAAGCAGGCGTCAATACCGGCTATACCTTTAGCTTCGGCGAACAGTCATTCGTTCCGTATGCAAAAATCGCATATGTGTATGATGATTCAGATAATAACAGCGCAGATGTTAATGGCGATGATATTGATAATGGTGTGGGTGGTTCAGCAGTACGCGCCGGGTTGGGTGGTCAATTCAACTTTACTAAAAACTTTAGTGCATATGCCGGCGGTGATTATCTTGGCGGAGCTGATGTCGATCAAGACTGGTCAGCAAATGCTGGTGTGAAATATACCTGGTAATAAGTTAATGCAAAGGCCTGCTATTGCAGGCCTTTAATTATTAGGGGAGCGCTATTCCAATTGCATTAGTAAGATATTAAAAATCTCTTCAAGTATATTTTTGCACATCCCAATAATGCACCAGAATGCCTCCCATCATTAACTTCCGCCAAAAAACCAAGATATTAAAATCAATTCCAGACCATTAAATATCATCATATCAATTAACATCATGGATATTTATTATGAACAAGCAGTGGATGTGCTATTTTGTTGCTCTTATTATTCTCAGTGGTTGTGTTGATGCAACGCATCCAACAAACGATGTGACTAAAAATAAAGCTTCAACAGATGACTCACTTTTCTCAGACAGCGAGTGTATTAATAACTTCAACGTACTACGAAAAGTTGATCCTGATAAGTTTATGCTTTATCAAAAGCAGTTCACTGAAATCAATAAAAGCTATGATTTTTATGATAAAAACTCAACCATTCTGGATAAAGACCATAAAGAATTGATCGCTATGGAGGCCAATTCAAAGCTGCATTTAATCTGCGCTCGAGTTAAAAATGCCGCCTATGCCGGTATCGAAAAAAAAATGTACGCAATCAGCCAATTGTGATTTGAGTATCGACTACCAGCAAGTTCACTGAGTATGTAATAAATGGCATTTACAGCTTCATTCTTCGCCGGATAACGCTTATACGTGTCCGGCCAACAAAGAACATGATGTCCAATCAACTTTCCAATACCACCCTTAATATTTCCAGTAGCCTGACATCTTTCATCGCAACCAACAGCATCTGTTATTTTTCGACACAATTATCGCCGTCAACTTACGCGACACACGTCACTGAATTTGTCGATGTGCCATTGCTATTCTTTCCCCCGAATCAGGAAACATCCTGAATACCTCGATATTCATTGCGTAATAATTGAGCGAAACGGGCACTTTATTTTGTCCAGAAGACTTCAACCTACCAATGGATATTAGGAGAAAACGTGGGCAGGGGCGTTTATCTCTCTGGCGAGCAATGTCTGAGCGTTCGGACGTTATCGCATTTCAGCAAACGGTGTGTTTCCGGTGTATTTATGGCGTACTTATGAGGGATATTTAATGTTTACGTTTAAAAAGTGCCTGATTGCACTTTCTATAAATTTGGCTGTTGTTTCATCAGGTTTTGCTTGTACGACCCTGCTGGTCGGCAATGAAGCATCGGCGGATGGATCCATGTTGGTAGCCCGCAGTGCAGACAGCGATGCCCTGAAAGCACAGCATTTTGTCATTCATCCGGCAAAACAGAATCAGACCGGTGTGTACAGCACCAAAGCGCATAATGGCGCGAATGATTTTACCTGGCCGCTGCCAAAAAATTCCCTGCGTTACACCACCGTTCCAAACTGGAAAACGCAACTGCATGGCGCAACCGGTTTTAACGAACTGGGCGTCGGCGTGAGCGGTACAGAATCTATTTTTGCTTCGCCAAAAGCGCTGGCCGTCGACCCATATGTTGAAGACAAAGGCATCACCGAAGACGATATTCCGGATATCCTGCTGTCACAGAGCAAAACAGCCCGTGAAGCGGTGGCGTTGCTGGGACATATCGTTGAAACCGCCGGAGCTGGCGAAGGCTTTGGCGTTGCCGTGGTGGACGATAACGAAATCTGGTATCTGGAAACCGGTAGCGGCCACCAGTGGATGGCACAGCGTTTACCGAATAATCAATATTTTGCCACTGGTAATCAGGGACGCTTACAGGATTACGATCCTAAGAACCCTAATATGATGGCGTCAAAAAACCTGGTTGAGTTCGCGACCGAAAAAGGTCTTTACGATCAGGCAAAAGATGGCAAATTCAACTTTTCCAAAGTCTATACTCGTGACGATGAGCGTGACCGCACATATAACGATCCCCGCGTCTGGACTATTCAGAAAGAGTTCAATCCTTCCGTAAAACAGGATATGGCCGCAGGTCGTGAATTCCCGGTATTCATGACGCCAGAGAAGAAAATGACGCTGGACGATGTGAAATCTGTGTTGCGTAACCACTATGAAGGCACCAAACATGACCCTTACACCAACGGCCTGAACGGTAAAGAGCCGTGGCGTCCGGTCAGTGTCTTCCGTACCTACGAAGCGCACGTTATGCAGGTACGTCCGTGGTTGCCAAAAGAGATTGGTGAAACAACCTATATTGGTCTGGGTATGGCCGATCTTACCGCCTTTGTTCCCTACTATAGCGGCCTGAAAGCGTATCCGGCCAACTATACGATGGGCACGAACAACGCTGACGATCAATCCATTTACTGGAAGTATCGCAAATTACAGACGCTGACCATGACGGACTATCCGAAGCTCGCCCCTATCGTCAAAAAAGCCTACAAAGCGTGGGAAGACAAAGTGGCGAAGGAGCAAAAAGAGGTTGAGGCAGAATATCTGAAGATAGCAAAAACCGATAAACCCGCAGCCGATAAGATGCTGAATGACTTCAACCTGCGCATCATGGCCGATGCCGAGAAGCTGACCGAAGACCTGACTAATCAGTTGTTCACCATCCGCACCAAAGACATTCAGTCTGATATTTTCTTTGCTAACGCCAGCAAAAAAGACTGAGTGACCGCAGAGTAGAAAACCAGGTTAAAGACCTGATGATTCTGGTGCAGAGCAAGAACGTTAGCTCTGCGCCAGCATTTCACACCGCGCCTTCACGGCATCGTGCAATAACCGTACCGCCGTTGAAAGCTGTTTACGGTGTGGGCAAATCATATTTAACGGAACTTTTTCCCCCAGATACCCCGGCATCAGCAACTGCAAACGACCGTCACGCACATCTTCGCTCACATCCAGCCACGACTTATACGCAATCCCCTCACCGGCAATCGCCAGACGCCTTATCACTTCGGCATCATCGCTCATAATGGTGCTGTTGACCTGCACGCTACTGACTTCACCATTACGCGTAAACGTCCAGCGATCATGAAGCCGCCCGCGTAATACAAAGGTCATGGCGTTCAGCTGCGCTAAATCGCCAGGGTGTTGCGGCTCACCGCATTGTGCAATCCAGTCCGGAGAAGCCACCAGCACGCGGCGATTACCTGGCGCGACGGGCAACGCGATATAAGACGCGTCTTCGGTATTACCATACCGAAACGCGACATCGACGGGATCTTTAAATACATCGGTCACCTGGTCGGAGAAAAAGACCCGCAGGCGCAGCGCAGGATAGCGGCGACGAAACGACTGAAAGACCGGCAACAACAGATTCCGTCCGAGATCGGACGGCACCGCAATTTGCAGCATGCCTGAAATCTCATCTTCCGGCGTCTGGATTTTTTGCAATCCGGCGTGCATTACATCCAGCATCTGACGGGCATAGGGCAACCAGATCTCACCTTCCGGTGTGAGCCGCAGGCTACGTGTGGAGCGAGCGAACAGGCGAATCGTCAGCGTAGACTCCAGACGCTTGATGGCTGAACTGACCTGGGCGGGCTGGACGCCGACTTCGCGCGCCGCATCACTAAAACTGTTCAGCGCCGCGGCGCGGACAAACAACGTGAGATCTTCAAGCCGGAACATTTTCACTCCTCGAGTATAAGTCCTGTCGCCGTGAGGCTATTTTTCCCGTTCTGATGCCGGTTTACCATCGAATTATTCAACAGATATACCCTAAATAATTCGAGTTGCATGAAGGCGGCAAGGGAGTGAATCTCCTGGAACATAGCGAACTATATGACTGGAGTGAGCGAGCGTAGCCAACGCACATGCAGCTTGAAGTATGACGGGTATAAATAGATTCCTGTAACCGGAGAGACTATGAAAGCTATCGCCATTACCCACGCCGCAACCAACGGCAGCAATATTGAATTTTTACAAGAAATTGACCTGCCGGTTCCGATCGCTACCGGACATGACCTTTTAGTTGAAGTGAAAGCTATTTCCGTCAACCCCGTCGATACCAAAGTACGCGAAGGTTTCAATGCCGACGTGCCGCGCGTGCTGGGCTGGGATGCGGTTGGCGTGGTGAAATCCGTGGGCGATGCGGTGACGCTGTTCGCGCCTGGCGACGAAGTCTGGTACGCCGGTGCGCTGGGTCGTGCTGGCAGTAACAGTGAATTTCAGTTGGTTGATGAACGCATTGTTGCGCTGAAGCCACAATCACTGGATAACGCTTCAGCGGCAGCCCTGCCGCTGACCGCCATCACTGCATGGGAAATGCTGTTCGACCGCCTGGGCGTTGAGGAAAATGGCAATGAGAATGATGTTTTATTGATTGTCGGCGCTGCAGGCGGCGTTGGTTCTATCCTGACCCAACTAGCCAGTAAGCTGACCAAAATGACCGTTATCGGTACGGCATCGCGTCCGGAAAGCCAGAAATGGGTGCGTGAAGCGGGCGCTCATCATGTGATTGATCACAGTAAACCGCTGACAGAAGAGCTGGCACGAACAGGCATTAAACAGGTGACCCATGTCGCCAGCCTGAACAATACCGAGCAGCACTATCAGCAGATTATTGCCGCGCTGGCGCCACAGGGAAAACTGGCGCTAATTGACGATCCGCAATCCCTTGATGCGCGTCCGCTGAAAACTAAAAGCATTTCTCTGCACTGGGAATTTATGTTCACACGCTCGATGTTTGAAACACGCGACATCATTGCCCAGCATCAGCTACTGACCCGCGTGGCGCAACTGATCGACAGCAAGGTTATCCATACCACGCTGGGCGAACATTTTGGCGCCATCACCGCGGCTAATTTGCAAAAAGCCCATGCCCAAATTGAAACCGGTCGTTCAGTGGGCAAGATTGTTCTGGAGGGATTTTAAATGCCTGACTCTACGGTGATTTCAATCATAGCGGTGCTAAAAGCCAAACCAGGGAAAATCAACGCACTGAAACAAGCACTGCAAGCCCTTTTGCTACCCACTCGCCGGGAGCCGGGCAATATTGAGTATGCGCTGTTTCAGTTACGCGATACGCCGGATGTATTTTACGTGCGTGAATCCTGGCGAGGCCAGGCAGGTCTGGACGAACATATCGCCTTACCGCATTTCCAGACGTTTATTCTGCAAATGAACGACCTGCTGGCCGAGCCGCTGCGTCTGGATTATCTGACACCGATAGACGCTTAACATTATCCCAGAGCTCCCTGCCTGGCGGGGGAGCTAAAGACAGTGCATGAGGTATTCCTGCTGTCAGAGTCATCTCTGCTATGATGTCTGCACACAAATAAGACAATACATTATGCAGAGGGAAAGATGAGTTCCACCAGAAGAGGGATGATGAACGTCCTGATAGCCGCCGTATTATGGGGAAGTTCAGGCGTTTGCGCGCAGTACATCATGGAGCAAAGTCAGATGTCGTCGCAGTTTCTGACCATGACACGTCTGATTTTCGCCGGGCTCATTCTGCTGATGCTCTCTTTTGTGCACGGTGACAAAGTCTTCTCCGTTATCAAAAACCGCAAAGACGCCATCAGCCTGCTGATTTTTTCTGTGGTCGGGGCGCTCACCGTACAACTGACCTTTCTGCTTACCATTGAAAAATCCAATGCCGCCACCGCAACGGTACTGCAATTTTTGTCACCGACAATTATCGTGGCGTGGTTTTCGGTGGTACGCAAAGCGCGACCGGGAATATTAGTGCTGACGGCGATCTTCACCTCGCTAATCGGCACATTCCTGCTGGTCACCCACGGCAACCCGACGTCGTTATCCATCTCGCCTGCCGCGCTGTTCTGGGGGATCGCTTCGGCATTTGCTGCCGCGTTCTATACGACATATCCCTCTGTGCTTATCGCGCGTTACGGTACGCTACCGATTGTCGGCTGGAGCATGTTGATAGGCGGCCTGATCCTGCTCCCATTCTATGCCGGGCAGGGAACGAACTTTGTGGTCAATGGCAGTTTGATTCTGGCATTTTTCTATCTGGTGGTGATCGGTACATCACTGACGTTTAGCCTGTACCTGAAAGGTGCGCAGATGATTGGTGGGCCGAAAGCGAGCATTTTGAGCTGTGCAGAGCCACTGAGCAGTGCCTTACTGTCCCTGCTCCTGTTAGGCATTACGTTCACTTTACCGGACTGGCTCGGTACGCTGCTGATCCTCTCTTCAGTGGTGCTGATTTCAATGGATTCCCGCCGCCGCGCCAGAACGGCATAACGCCAACCAGCGCGGTGACGGGCGAATATTACCAGCCCGGTACCGCGCCGCCGTTAAAGATTTTCTCGGCTGCTTTCGCCACTTCCGGTGACTGATAAGATTGCAGGAACTCTTTTACGTTCTCTGCATCTTTGTTGTCTTCCCGCGCCACCAGAATATTCACGTACGGTGAGTTTTTGTCTTCAATAAATACGCTGTCATGTACCGGGGAAAGCCCGGTTTGCTGAATGTAGGTGGTACTGATAATTGCTACATCCACTTTCTGATCGTCCAGTACACGCGGCAATTGCGCGCCTTCCAGCTCCATAATATTCAGATGGTGTGGGTTATCAGTAATATCCAGCGCCGTCGGCAACAGACCAGTGCCCTCTTTCAAGGTAATCAGTTTTTCTTTTTGCAACAGCAATAGCGCACGTCCGAGATTAGTTGGATCGTTAGGAATCGCAATTGTCGCGCCGTCTTTCAGCTCGGCAACGGTTTTGATTTTTTTCGAATAACCGGCCATCGGGAAGACAAAGGTATTGCCCACCGCCACCAGCTTAAAGTTATGCGCTTTATTATCCTGCTCCAGGAAAGGACGATGCTGGAAGACATTGGCATCCAGTTCACCATGATTGGTTGCATCGTTGGGTAGTAACGAACCGCTGAACCCTACCAGCTCAACATCCAAACCGTACTTCTCTTTGGCCACTTTCTTCGCAACCTCCGCTACATCCTGCTCTGCGCCGTTAATCACGCCGACTTTGATATGTTTCGCATCACTGCTTTGCTGATCGCAACCTGCCAGTAATATTCCCGCCAGCAATAATGCCGCCCCGGCCCCGAAATGAGGTATGTTCAGTTTCACGTTTTTATCCTTTTGAAATAACCGCCTGATGAGTAATGAATTGACTATAGCGGGAAGGCTGCTGCGGTTTAAAAAACGAAAAAGTATCAGCAAGAAGAAAAAAGCATAACGAAGGAATATACAAAAAAATGCCCGGTGGCACGACGCTACCGGGCGACACGATTTCTCAACTCTCGGTGGATATTCAGCAAGCCATCCTTCCGGTCATCAAAATGATTTTGATAAATAATGGCGTGCTGCCCCTTTTTCCGGGAAGTCTTCGAGGGTCATTTGTAACTGGTAACCGTTCTTTTGATAAAACGGCAACGCCTGGAAACTCATGGTATCAACCAGCGCATGCAAACACCCTCTCTCGCGCGCAGTCTGTTCTGCCGCCTGCATCAGCTTTGTGCCATGACCGCCTTTACGCAGGGATTCATGCATCCATAAAAACTCAATACACAGCCACTCACCTTTGATTTTACCAATCAGCCCACCCAGTATCTCGTTACGCTCATCGCGCCAGTAGACCGCCAGATCGCCAAAATTGGACGTTTTCAGGAACTGGAGATTGTAAGCACGCAGGCCAGTGAGCAGCGCATTCTGATCATCTTCTGTAACCGTATCCGTAATCTGTATCTGCATTCTATCCTCCTGAAAAACTACAACTTCTGGCTGATTAATTTTTCTACACTAACACAGGCTGATGAGTGAGCCGTATGCCGACTACACTTACTCTTGAAATTATGCGCGTCGACAACAAGGATTATTAACATGAAACGAGCCGTTTTTCCGATCATTGCCATTCTTTTCACGCTGCCGGGTCTGGCGCAGGCCGACTCGGCTTACGGTTCGCTACAGTCAGTTCACGAAAAAAACACTGTGCTGAAGGATTTACGTAAGATTTGTACCCCACAGGGGTCGCCATCGGATGAGGTGTGGGAAAAAACGATTATGGCTGATTCACGTAATCAGCAGCATATTCGCGAAGCCATTTTGGCAATACAAAGAAGTCATCAGGACAACTACTGGGAAGCACTTAGTAAGGTTGAATGTCCGGATATCTAGGCGCGAAGCAGAGTGCTTAACGCCTGATTGATACCGTTACCGCTGAGGAATAATTAAATCTCCGCGCAGCACGTACGAACTCAGCACACTCTGCGTTTTTTCATTTAACCAGCTGACTATACGTGCGGCCATGGCATCCATTGAATATTCAATAGCCGGGATTGTCGGGATACCGGGCAGGTGCAGTGTACCGGCCAGGCTAAAGACCATAATGTCTTCCGGTACGGATTTATTAAATGCCTGCAACTGCGGGATCACACGCTGGGCCTGCTGTTCATCCGCCACCAGCAGCGCGTTAAAATTGAGCGTTGACGCGTTATTTAGCAATTCCTGCAAGGCCACTGATGATGACGTCGCTTCCATAAACACCAGATTGCGGTTAAAGGGCAGGAAATTTTTTTCCAATGCATGTTTGTAACCCAGGAGTACCTGGTCGGAGAAACCCATACCATCCGGGTGGATCAACGCAATCTGGCGGCGATGCTGGCTAATCAGGTAGTTACATGCCGTTTCGGTAGCGAATGCGTGATCAAACTGGATGCTGTTGACGTCATCGCCAGACTCCAGGCAATCCACCAGAATGACATTATCCTGACTAATACTTAACGGGAAACGTGCGCCAATAATCAACACGTCATCGCACAAACCGCAGCTTAGCTCATCAAGGGCGCTCATCACTTCCGCTTTGGTATTGGCAAAGCGAAGGAGGAGGTGTTTTTGATGCTGGCTAAGATGCTTTTCCAGCGCGTAGAGATAGCCCGTTGTCTGATTGATGTTGTCCTGTGCGCATATCACGCCAATGCAGCCTGTAGACTGGCTCAGCAGCGACTGTGCAATCACATTCGGACGATAATTGAGTTCATCCACCGCCTTCAACACGGCGAGACGGCTGGCCTCTTTTACGCCACGTGATCCGCTCAACACGCGCGACACAGTAGCTTTAGATACGCCAGCCAAACGCGATACATCGTTGATAGTAGACATCATTCTCCCCTGACAGGACCCGCCTGGCCCTTTCCTTCCTGTATTTAACATTGGCTTAAATAATCGCCACTCGCAGTATATCTGTTTCCGTTTTTCATGGAAACCGATTTTCCATTTGCACTCAAAAAGAGTTCAAACCACCAAATTTCGTGAGCTGGATTCAAATAATCAGCCTTATACGCATCAGATCTTGATGGCCATCACAGTTCCGTTTGCTACGAATGGAAACCGGTTTCCGTATGATATCAAATCAAACTCGCAATATGTTTTTACATTTAAAGGATGGCTAACAATGTTCAGGATTATGCTGTGCTGCTCTGCAGGAATGTCCACCAGTTTACTAGTTCGCAAAATGGTTGAAGAGGCGGACATTCGTGGACTACCGGTGAAGATTGAGGCATACGGTGTTGCCGAATTTGACACACAGTTTCCAAATTACCAGGTGGTGCTACTTGGCCCCCAGGTAAAATATATGCTTAACACACTCTCAGAAAAGGCTGCCACCCAGGGTATACCCGTAAAAGCCATAGATATGATGGATTACGGTATGCAACGTGGTGACAAAGTGCTGGATTATGCTCTGTCGCTGATTGAAGCGGCACACTAGAAAGGTGTCAATATGAGTTCGTTATATCAGTCAATGGTTGCCGTCATTGAACAATCCATCACCCCCCTCGCCGGAAAGCTGGGACAGCAAAAGTATGTGATTGCGATTCGTGACGGTTTTACGGCGGCGCTGCCGTTTATGATCATCGGCTCCTTCATGCTGGTGTTTATTTTTCCTCCGTTCTCTGCCGAAACCACCAACAGCTTTGCCCGTGGCTGGCTTGATTTCTCTGCCACCTATCGCGAACAGTTGATGCTGCCGTTTAACCTCAGCATGGGTGTTATGACGTTCTTCATCTCCGTCGGCATTGGCGCCAGTCTGGGCCGACAGTTTAACCTCGACCCGGTAATGTCCGGTCTGCTGGCCTTTATGGCGTTTTTACTGGTTGCAGCCCCCTATGCCGACGGGAAAATCTCTACGCAATATCTCTCCGGTCAGGGGATCTTTACCGCGCTGATCACTGCTATCTATTCCACCCGCATGTATGCGTGGCTGAAGCAGAATAACGTGACCATTCGCCTGCCTAAAGAGGTGCCGACCGGCGTCGCCCGCTCATTTGAAATCCTGATTCCGGTTCTGGTCGTGATTGCGACCCTGCATCCGCTAAACCTGTTTATCGAAGCACAAACCGGAATGATCATTCCGCAGGCAATAATGCACCTGCTGGAACCGCTGGTTTCCGCTTCTGATTCCCTGCCCGCAATCCTGCTTTCCGTCCTGCTGTGCCAGATTTTCTGGTTCGCCGGGATCCACGGTTCACTGATTGTCACTGGCATTATGAATCCATTCTGGATGGCCAACTTATCTGCCAACCAGGCGGCTCTTGCCGCTGGCGCTGCATTACCACATGTTTATCTACAAGGCTTCTGGGATCACTACCTGCTCATTGGCGGCGTGGGATCGACATTACCACTGGCATTCCTGCTGCTGCGCAGCCGCGTCGCACACCTGCGGACCATCGGCAAAATGGGAATTGTGCCTAGTTTCTTTAACATCAATGAGCCTATTCTGTTTGGTGCGCCGATCATCATGAATCCGATGCTATTCATTCCGTTCGTCTGCGTACCGCTGGTTAACGCTGTGCTGGCATATAGCGCCACAAAACTTGGCTGGCTGGCGCAGGTTGTTTCACTGACACCGTGGACCACACCAGCACCAATTGGTGCTTCCTGGGCCGCGAACTGGGCATTAAGCCCGGTGGTGATGTGCTTTATCTGTATGGCGATGTCAGCGCTGATGTACCTCCCTTTCCTGCGCGCATACGAACGCTCTTTGATGAAAACTGAAGAGCAAAAGGCCCAGGATGCCGTCTCCGTGGCGAACGCTGCCCGTAGCAACTCATAATCGATCAAGGAGTCAGAACAATGAGATACCGTTTTCCTGAAAACTTCTGGTGGGGCAGTGCCTGTTCAGCGCTGCAAACCGAAGGGGATAGCCTGAACGGTGGCAAAAGCCAGACCACATGGGACGTATGGTTCGACCGTCAGCCAGGCCGTTTCCATCAGGGGGTTGGCCCGGCGAACACCTCGACATTTTATCAGCACTGGAAGCAAGACATCGCGCTGCTGAAGCAACTGAAGCACAACAGCTTCCGAACTTCCCTGAGCTGGTCGCGCCTGATCCCTGACGGTACGGGTGAAGTAAATCCTGAAGCCGTCGATTTCTATAACAATGTGATCAATGAGCTGCTGGCACAGGGCATCACGCCATTTATCACCCTGTTCCACTTTGACATGCCAATGGTGATGCAGGAAAAAGGCGGCTGGGAAAACCGGGAAGTGGTCGAGGCATTTGGTCGCTACGCACAAACATGCTTCGACTTGTTCGGCAATCGGGTTAAGCACTGGTTCACCTTTAATGAACCGATTGTCCCGGTCGAAGGCGGCTATCTGTATGACTTCCATTATCCAAACGTGGTGGATTTCAAACGTGCCGTAACCGTGGCGTACCACACTGTACTGGCACATTCGACGGCTGTTCGCGCGTATCGCGCCGGGAACTATGACGGTGAAATTGGCGTAGTGCTAAATTTAACGCCTTCCTATCCACGCTCACAAAATCCGGCGGATGTGAAAGCCGCACACCATGCGGATCTGCTCTTCAACCGCAGTTTTCTCGACCCGGTACTGAAAGGTGAATATCCTGCGGACCTGGTGGAACTGCTGAAAGAGTACGATCAGCTGCCCACGTGTAAGCCTGGCGATAGCCAGCTGATATCCGATGGCAAAATCGACCTGTTGGGCATTAACTATTACCAGCCCCGACGGGTGAAATGTCGTGATAGCGCGGTCAATCCTGATGCACCGTTTATGCCTGAATGGTTGTTCGATTATTACGAAATGCCGGGACGCAAAATGAACCCTTACCGTGGCTGGGAAATTTATGAGCCAGGTATTTACGATATTATTACCAACCTGCGAGATAATTACGGTAACCCACGCTGTTTTATTTCTGAAAATGGAATGGGGGTAGAAAACGAACAGCGATTCATTCAGCAGGATCAAATCAACGATGACTACCGTATTGAATTCGTTTCTGCACATCTTAAATGGCTGCATAAGGGAATAAGCGAAGGCTGTAATTGTCTTGGCTACCACATGTGGACCTTTATTGATAACTGGTCATGGCTCAACGGATATAAAAACCGCTATGGCTTTGTTCAGTTAGATTTAGAAACGCAAAAACGTACGGTGAAAAAGAGTGGCGAGTGGTTTGCCGATACCGCCGAAAGCAATGGTTTTAATTGAGAACAGAAGATCATGATTGCATTAGAAGAAGCAGTAATGGAAATCATCGTTAATGCCGGCCAGTCCCGAAGCCTGTGCTTCGAAGCACTCCACGCTGCACGCGCCGGGAACATTGATGAAGCGAAAAGCCTGCTTCGTGAGGCTGATGGCTACGCACGTCAAGCTCACCACATGCAAACAAAATTGATCGAACAGGACGCCGGGGAAGCCCGGCAGCCTATGACATTAATTATGGTGCATGCGCAGGACCACTTAATGACATCGCTATTAGCCCGCGAACTGTCAGAAGAAATTATTCATCTGTATCAGCGCTAATATGAACTTACACTTTACGAACGGAGAGTTTATTACGATTAAATAAAATATTTCTGTACCCGTTAACAAAATAAACAGATCAACTTGTTTTGGTGATAGCAAATTAACCCAAGACGGGATGGTTATTATCTTAAAATAAATTAATACACACGCTTATTCGGAATGCTTATGGCAACCTGAAGGGTAAAGTGTAAATGAGATAACCATGAATTTAACTAAGAAACTTCCACTAGCCATGGCGGTCGTGGCCGCGCTTTGCCCAGTTTCTGTCCTCGCACAGGAATTTACTCAGGAACAAATCGACGCCATCGTCGCCAAAGCCGTAGATAAAGCACTTACGGAACGTCAGGCGAAAATGGACGCTGCTGTGGCGAAAAAAGCCGATGTGATTAATGAACCACAAAGTGCAGCACAATCCCCGGATATGGCGATTCCGTTCGGCGTGAAATTCAGCGGATATGCGCGCTACGGCGCACATTTCCAGAGCGGTGATCAGAAATACGTCGGCGTTGATGGTTCCTATAACGGTGCGTCGGCCATTGGCCGTCTGGGTAACGAAGGCAACGGCGGCGAATTCCAGCTCTCCAAAGCGTTCAAAAGCGACAACGGCGCCATCTGGGACATCAACGTGATGATCGACCACTGGGGCGACGAAGTTAACCTCAAAAAAGCCTACGCCGGCGTAACTAACGTGCTGGAATCCAATCCTAACGCTTATATCTGGGCGGGCCGCGACTTCCATCAGCGTCCACAACAAGGCATCAACGACTACTTCTGGATGAACCATGACGGTCAGGGAGCCGGGGTTAAAAACTTCGACATTGGCGGCGTGCAGTTTGATGTCGCCACTGTCGCCGCGGTTGAATCGTGCAGCCCGGAAGTGATGGAAGACGAAGCCAACCCATCACGCATTACCTGTACCGGCGGTTCTGGTACGGGCGATAAGGGTAACTACGCAGTAACGTCAAAAATCCACAATATGAAGATCGGTCCACTGGATCTGGAGATTTACGCCAACTATGGTTTTGACTCTAAAGCCGTCGAGAGCGATGACCGCCTGAAAGCCTGGCAGGGTGCATTTGTGCTGAGCCACACTAACGACAGTGGTGTGAACAAGGTTATCGCCCGTTATTCTGATAATTCAGATAACAGCGTCTATAACAAAACCGACGATCTGACAGCGATATACGCCAGTTTTGAGGGGAGCCATAAGTTCACCCAACAGGCGCAGGTCGAATACCTGCTGGCGTTCCATGATTACGACAACAGCACAGACAAGAGCGACAACCGTAAGAACTACGGCGCGATTATACGTCCGATGTATTTCTGGAACGATGTTCACTCCACCTGGCTGGAAGCAGGCTATCAGCGGGTTGATTATGATAACGGCGGGGATAACAACGGCTGGAAGTTAACGCTGTCGCAGAACATGTCGATCGCTATGGGTCCAGAATTCCGCCCAATGCTGCGCTTCTATGTCACCGGCGGCAAAGTTGATAATGACCGCACTGCTCGCGTCAACGGTACGAAGGATGAAACGCTGGATGACTTTAACCTCGGCGCAATGTGGGAGGCGTGGTTCTGATTAGTGAAAGGTGTAATGCCTGATGGCACTGCGTTTATCCGGCCTGTATTGCGATTGTAGGCCGGATGACGCATTTACAACACCATACGGCAAATAGAACTGGCGATCACTGCATACCCTTTATGCGTACTTTCGCTGCCACCAGAAGCGCCGTCAGCAGCATCAGGCTGCCGGAGAGCATCAGGGGCGACAGCAGTCCGAGGTTATCGAGTGCATATCCTCCAACCGCAGCCCCACAGGTATTGGCAAGCTGGATCACGGCGACCTGGACGGATCCGGCTTTTTCTGCCTGATCCGCAAGCGAGCGGGTGATCCACGTCGACCAGCCTACCGGTACCAGAGCGAACGCCAGTCCCCAGATAATCGCAATGCCTGCCGCCACCACTTTGTCACTCCCCCACAGGATCAATACCAGCGCACTGAGCGCCAGCACCAGCGGCGCACCTGCCAATGCCAGTTTGACCGAACGTTTCAGAATCACAGAAGAGAGCGACGTGCCAACAAAGCTGGCAATACCAAAACTCAGCAGTACCAGCGTCAGGCCATCAACATCAAATCCCGCCAGATTCATATACACCGGGCGAATATAGGTAAAGAAGGCGAACTGCCCGGCAAAAGACATAAAGATGGCGATCATGCCGGCCATCACACCAGGACGTTGCAACAGGCTGAACATATTTTGTTTTTGGTGCGATGGCTCGCCAGGCAACGAAGGCAGCGATTTAACAACCCAAATAATACACAGCACCCCCATTACCGCTGCCGCGTTAAAAACGTTGCGCCAGCCGATGATACCGCCAAGGAAGCTGCCCAACGGAGCGGCGATCACCAGCGCGATAGAAACTGCGCCAAAGATAACCGACAGTGCTTTCGGTACCGTGCGGGCGGGCACCAGACGCATGGTCAGCGAGGCCGACATCGCCCAGAAACCGCCGAGTGCCAGCCCAAGACAGGCACGACCAATCAGTAGCAGCGTAAAAGAGTTAGCAAATGAAACCAGCAGGCAGGAGAGCGTCAGCAGCACGGAGAACAGGATGACGATATAGCGGCGGTCGGTCGCCTGAATAATTTGGGTAATAAACAGGCTGGCAAACATGGCGACAAATGCCGTCACGGTCACCGATTGTCCGGCCACACCTTCTGAAATCCCCAGGTCCTGCGCCATAGGCGTCAACAAACTGACGGGCAGAAACTCAACGGTTATCAGGCAGGCAACACAGAACGCCACGGCGAATACCGCCGACCAGTTTGGTCGGGCATTTACCTCAGCGCGGGATTTTTGTTCAATAACGTCACTCATTTTGTAACCTGCGTGGTATTTCTGTAGAAAAGTCACGCAGTGTAACATTAAAAATGTGACGGATTTAACGTTTAGGCAACTTTCCAGGATTTGCAATAGCGCTGCGCGGCAGATCGCATAATAAAAACGACGCATTGATACGCCAAACAGGATATGACCAACATCAACAACCATGAACCCGCTGGATTTCGCGAGTTAGCCAGGCATTATGCGCTTCTCAACGACGATAAGATTACTGCGCTTGTGAGGCAAAATTATCGGTCGTACCTGGCAGATAGGTTTCCGGCCAGATAATCGCACTGTGTTGAGTCGCTTGTTTCATGATGCACCTCGTCGTGTAAGTGTAACGAGGGCCCCTGTGCGGGAGATAGATATAAATATTATGACGATTAAAAAAAATCGTCATAAACAAGCATGATATCAGTGCAGCCAGTGCACCCCATCTTCAGGTTGAAAAAAGGCGTTATAGCGCATCTGAAACGCATTTATTTCCTGCATATCTGGCTCCATTTCTCGCAGAAAACCCAGCGCCAGGCGCACCTGTGCATCGGTAACCGGCGCTGCCAGGCGGACTTTTTGCAACAATCGATGCCACTGCAGCAAGTTCTGTTCACTACCGTCAACAATGACGATTTGCCAGATCAACAGCACCTGGGCGGCATTTTGCAAATGCGATTCGTCAGGCCGATGAAGATACTGTAAAAACGCTTCTCCCTGCACTTTTCCCATCTGATCGATCATCGATTCTACCGGCACGACGTCAATGCTCAACCGTTCGCTCAGGCGACGAATCGCGCGTCGTGATCCAGACGTCAGCACCCGAAAACCCACTACAAAAACAACAACCAACGTGGCCAGCATTATCCAGATCATGAGTTCTCCTGCGTTATCCGCGCTCATGATATCTGGAAACAGACTGCGAATACTAATCCACCAGGATGATTTTCAACGCAAACAGCAATGCCACGGCGACCACACAAAGATTCAGCTCACGCCAGCGCCCGGTAAACACTTTCATGATGCAATACGACATGAAACCCAGCGCAATTCCTTCGGTAATAGAAAAACTAAAGGGCATCATCACCGTCGTGATAAAGGCAGGCACTGACTCGGTTAAATCATCCCAGCTAACGCGCGCCAGGCTTGAGGTCATCAGCACACCCACAAAAATAAGCGCACCTGCTGTCGCATAGGCAGGCACCATACTGACCAGAGGTGAAAAAAACATCACCAGCAGGAATAGTGCACCAACCACCACGGCAGTCAGCCCCGAGCGTCCACCGACCGCCACGCCGGCCGTACTTTCAATGTACGCCGTTACGGAAGATGTGCCGATAAATGCCCCTGCAACAGAGCTGACACTATCCACGTACAACGCCTTATTCATATTGGGAAATTTACCGTCACGATCGATTAATCCGGCTTTATCTGTTACGCCAATTAATGTTCCTGATGAGTCAAAGAGATTAATTAACATAAACGAGAAGATAATACCGGCCAGATTCAACGACAACGCACCGCGTAAATCAACCTCACCAATCACTGCACTGATGTTAGGTGGTGCAGAATATATACCGAGGAACTGAACATCACCAAAAAACAATCCAAAACATGACGTCACAACAATAGAAATCAATACTGCCGCATGGAAATTACGCGATGACAGGACCGTAATAATAAAGAACCCAAGAATACCTAACAATACGCTATGTGAGCTTAAATCACCGATCGCTACCAGCGTATCTTTATTGGCAATAATAACGCCTGAATTTTTTAAACCCATCAACGCAATAAATAAACCGATACCGCTGGTAATGCCAATACGTAAGCTAGCGGGTATGTTTGAAATCATCCAGTAACGAATACGAAAAAGGGTAAGCAGAAATAATCCGACGGCACCCCAAAATATCGCCCCCATCCCCGTTTGCCAACTCACCCCCATCGCCCCCACGACGACAAAAGCAAAAAAGGCATTCAGCCCCATAGCAGGAGCCAGGGCTACCGGCAGATTGGCAATCAGTCCCATCGCAATACTGCCGATGCCCGCAATCAGGCACGTGGTCACAAACACCACCTTCGGGTCCATTTGCGCAGCGCCCAGTATTTGCGGATTCACAAAAACGATATACACCATCGTTAAAAATGTCGTCATTCCCGCAATCATTTCTGTACGTACTGTGGTCTCGTGCTGTTGCAACTTAAATAATCTCGCAAGCCACCCTGAGCTCTCGTTTACATCATCACTGATTTCATTATTCATTTTTTTCATCCATTGATGAGAGTATAAATTCAGTCTCTTTTTAAAACAGATGGCATACTTAATTCAGTGATAGTTATCACATTGCAAACGCACGTTAATCGATAAACTTTAAATAATCACAGCTATTCTTAAATGATAAATAACAATCAAATTGATAAAATCAAAATGAGAAAAATATGAATAATACGATTAACGATAAATTTCATTACATTAGCCGTCAGCAAAGACAAAATTTGCTAGCTGTTTCTCGCGGTGACGCACCTGCCGATTATATTATTGATAATGTCAAAATTCTCGATCTGATCAACGGTGGAGAAATGCCAGGGCCAATCTTGATTAAAGGACGGCATATCGCCGGTATCGGTCCGGAATATTCTCATGCCAGTGCATTACGGCGTATTGATGCTCTCGGCGCAACAGCAGTTCCCGGTTTTATCGACGCTCACCTGCATATTGAATCCAGCATGATGACACCTGTGGCCTTTGAAACCGCGACGCTTCCTCGCGGGCTCACTACCGTCATCTGCGACCCGCACGAAATCGTCAACGTGATGGGGGAAACTGGCCTTGCCTGGTTTATCCGCTGCGCCGAACAGGCAACACAAAATCAATATATTCAAATCAGTTCCTGCGTCCCGGCGCTGGCTGGCTGCGACATCAACGGTGCCAGCTTTACACTTGAACAAATGCTCACCTGGCGGGATCATCCACACGTTGCCGGTCTGGCGGAGGTAATGGATTACCCTGGCGTCATTGCCGGGCAGGACGCACTTCTTGATAAAATGGATGCCTTTCGACATCTGACGCTGGACGGTCACAGCCCCGGCCTGCAAGGCAAAGCGTTGAACGCTTACATTGCCGCCGGAATTGAAAATTGCCATGAAAGCTACCTGCCAGAAGAAGGACGACGAAAGCTGCAGCTTGGAATGGCGTTGATGATTCGCGAAGGTTCTGCCGCCCGCAACCTCGACGCGCTGGCTCCGCTCATTAACGCGCTAAATAGCCCACAATGCATGCTGTGTACCGACGATCGTAACCCCTGGGAGATCGCCCACGAAGGGCATATTGACGCACTGATTCGACGCCTCATTACACAGCACCACGTACCGCTTCACATCGCTTACCGCGTCGCCAGCTGGTCTGCTGCGCAACATTTTGGCCTGCGCCATCTCGGCCTGCTGGCTCCTGGAAAACAGGCGGATATTGTCCTGCTCAGCGATGCCCACAACGTCACGGTGCAACAGGTCTTTATTAAAGGTGAACCACTCAATGCCGATGCGCTGAAAGCTGACGAATCGTCCAGGCTGGCGCGCACAGCGCCTCCATACGGCAACACCGTGGCGCGGCAACTGGTCCGTGCCACGGATTTTCGGTTTCATTTCACCCCTGGAAAATGCTATCGGGTGATTGAAGTCATCCCCAACGAATTAATCACCCCCGCCAGCAAATGCTGTTACACGGAAGACGGCTTTGATCGTGATGATATTTGTTTTATCGCTGTTCTTGAGCGCTATGGCTATCAGCACCCACCTGCCTGTGGTTTATTAGGCGGGTTTGGGCTGAAGGAGGGGGCGCTGGCAGCAACCGTCAGCCACGACAGCCATAACATCGTGGTCATCGGTCACAGCGCTGAAGAGATGACGGTGGCGGTTAATCAGGTGATCGCCGACGGTGGTGGCTTATGCGTGGTTCGTCATGGGGAAGTTCAATGCCATTTAGCGCTACCAGTCGCCGGACTGATGAGCACTGATACGGCAGAATCGCTGGCCGAACAAATCGATTCACTGAAAGCAGCAGGCCGGGCGTGCGGCACGCTCCCCGATGAGCCCTTTATTCAGATGGCATTTCTCTCTTTGCCGGTGATCCCCGCGCTAAAGCTCACCAGCCAGGGATTATTTGATGGCGAAGCATTTACGTTTACATCGCTGGAGATTGCTGACTCGCCGTAAGGAACAGCGAATCCGAAGCATAAAAAAAGCCCGCTATGAGAACTTTATACATTGGGCGTTATCGGCGCAGACAGTTTGAACACGGACAGCGCGCAGAAACCGGAATGTACAGATAGTACCTGAGGATTTCGAGCACTGCCCTGGTTCAAAATGACAAGCAAGATAGCCCTGATGAATAAGATTCAGAGGCGGGCAAAAGTTACCAATACACACTTAAGCGGTTTTTAACTGCTGGATCTTTTTCTCACGGCGAATTTTACGTTCTTCAAATACGGCGACGATAGCCATCAGGCAGATACAGCCGATAGCAGCGGTATCCAGCGCGGCGAAAGTCCCCGCCCAGCCGGTCAGACCAAAGACTGGCGTACCATCGGCAATCATCCCCAGACCCAGCTTGGCAAAGCTGTCGCCAATCAGATAAGCGAAAGTACCTTTAATCCCATCGGCAGCACCGATCGCTTTTTTCGGTACGAAACCAACTGCCGCCACACCGATTAACAATTGCGGGCCAAACACCAGGAAGCCAAGGGCAAACAACGACGCCAGGTAAACGTACTGGTTGCTGGCGTGCTGGTAGACACCCAGCGTGGCAATGATTAATGCCAACGCGACACAGGCCACCAGCGCACGACGGCCGTTTGCCAGGTCAGAGAGCCAACCCCACAGCAGCGTACCGACCAGCGCCCCGACTTCAAACAGGGTAAAGCCCTGAATCGCGACTTCTTTGGAGAGTTTCAGCTCCTGGAAGGCGTAGACAGTGGACCACTGATCGATACCGATGCGCACCACGTACAGGAAGATGTTGGAGAAGCACAGCAGCCAGATCACTTTGTTTTTCAGCACGTACTCAACAAAGATCTGCCACTTGGTCATGTCATTTTCTTCAGTCTCTTTGTCCTCTTCGCTGATCTCTTCCCCAAACAACTCTTCGGCTTTACCCAGACCATAAGATTCCGGGGAGTCGCTGCCATAGCGCAAGCCAATAAAGCCCACAATCAGGGCGATAATCGACGGGAAGATAAACATGCCGATCACGTGACCATCGAACAGCACATTAGCACCAAACAACGCCACACCTGCCGCACCTGCACCACCGAGGTTGTGGGAGATATTCCACATCCCGAGATAAGAGCCACGTTTACGGCGCGGTGTCCATTTGGTGATCGTCGAATAGCTGCACGAGCCACCAGTACTCTGGAAGAAACCACTCAGCGCGTAGAAGGCAATCATCAGGAACAAGCTGGTTGAGCCTGCGCCCATGCTGGCGCTGAAGCCGAGCATACAGATAGCCGAGAGGATCAGCATAAACGGCAGGAACTGCTTGGTGTTTTTGCCATCCGCGTAATAGGAAACCAGCGTTTTACCTACACCGTAGGTGATGGAGAAGCCCAGGCCAATCATCCCCAGCTGCGTCATGCTCAGCCCGTAGGTGGAGATCATGTCGTTCTGCGCGATGTTAAAGTTTTTGCGGATCAGGTACATGGTCAGGTAGCCGATGAAAACCACCAGGTAGGACTGCATGAATGGTTTGAACCACATTTTACGCCGCACATCGAGCGGCAAATCCAGGGTCGGCTTGCGCACCTGGTTTAGAAAGGCCAGCATAGGACACTCCCGAGCTAATTTTTATACCTGCGAATGGCAGGCATTGTAAAAATCAGCCGGGAGGCACGCCTGAGACAGCGTCCAGGTGAAACCGGGAAAATTTCTTAGTTTTGCCCCACTCGGGGCAAAAAAGTGAGGTGCATCACGCTTCACTAACTTCGCGCGGAGCCTGAGCATTCAAAAACGGCAGCAACAGCAGAGCAGAAATCCCTGCGGCAATGGCGATTACCACGAAAAAACCGGTCCAGTGCCAGACCTCCATCACCTTCGCCAACGGCCAGCCGGAAAGCGACGCGCCCAGATAAGCGAACAGCCCAACAAACCCGGTTGCCGCGCCCGCAGCATCTTTATGCGAACACTCTGCCGCCGCCATACCGATCAGCATCTGCGGGCCGAAGACAAAGAATCCGGTAGTGAAGAAGCACGCAGCCTGCATCACGTAACTGGCAAACGGCATCAGCCACAATGAACCCACAGAGAGTAATATTCCGGCGGCAAAAATCAGGTTCATCGGGCCACGGTTCCCGTTAAACAGTTTGTCCGAGCCCCACCCCGCAACCAGTGCACCGATAAACCCGCCCAGCTCGAACATGGTCACTGCGGTATTAGCGGTGACCAGGTCAACACCCAGCGTCTCGGACATATACAGATTGCCCCAGTCATTAATCGCAGCACGCACCACGTACACCAGCACATAACACAACGACAGCAGCCAGATATACGGATTCAGCAGCACATATTTGGTGAGGATCTCTTTTCGGCTAAGCCCCGCACCTTCCTGCTGTTGGTCTATTTCCAGCTCATCGTGCCGCCAGTCACCAATCGGCGGCAGACCAATCGCCTGTGGCCTGTCACGCAGTCGCCAGCAGAGGAGCACGCCTACGACAATCGCCATCAGCCCGGCAATCATCATTCCCGCACGCCAACCATAGTGCAACGCGGTAGCCGCCATAACGATTGGGATCAGCGCCCCGCCGACGTTATGTGCGGTATTCCACAGCGCCCACCAGCCGCCGCGCTCGGTACGCGAATACCATGCGGTCAGTAATCGGGCGCATACGGGCGAACCCCATCCCTGAAAGAAGGCGTTCAGCGCCCACAGCACGGCAAACGCCCATAGCGAAGTAGAAAAACCAAACAGAATGTTCACTACTCCGGTGGCAATCAGCCCGATGCCCATAAAATAACGGGCATTAGAGCGGTCGCTGACGACACCGGAGACAAACTTTGACAACCCGTAGGTGATATAAAACAGCGTCGCCAGCAGGCCAATATCGCTGCGAGTCAGCACACCGCTGGCAAGGATTTCCGGCACGGCGGCGTTGAAGCTTTTGCGGGTGAAATAGAACAGCGCATAACCAAACCAGATGGTCAGCAGAATATGCCGCCGCCAGTAGCGGTAACGGGCATCGATCTCGTGTTTATCGGTAAGGCGCGGCGCGTTCGCCGGGGCTTTTAAAAACTGAAACATTGTCGCTCCTTACGCATAACGCTGAGGCAAAGACACGCTAACTCGCGTACCGTGCGTACAGGAAATAGCAAGCGAACCTCCAAGGGCAGTGATGCGCTCTCGCATCCCGGTCAGGCCAAATCCCTGCTGATTCACGCCCGCCGGCAAGCCGCTGCCATCGTCCTCAATCACCAGCATTAATCGCTCGTCCTGAAGCCACCCCTGCAGCGTTACCGCGCTGGCGTTAGCGTGCTTCACTATGTTATTCAGACCTTCCTGACAGACGCGAAACAGCGTCACCCGCTGACTTTCGCTGAGCACGGCTTCATCTATCCGCCAGTCAAGATGACTGACGATACCGCGACTCTCCAGTTCCATTTCTCGCATCAAGGAGCGGATAGCCTGTTCCAGCGTCAAATCATCCAGTTGACGTGGACGTAAGCGCCCAAGCAGGCGACGTACCGAATCATAGACACCCAGAGAGAGCTGCTCGATATGCGCCCCGCTCTGCTTAACGCCCGCATTTTCCGGGGCCAGTCGCTGTACGATGCCCGCCTGAGTGCGAATGGCGGTAATAGTCTGGCCGATGTCATCGTGTAGCTCACGCGCTACGTCGCGACGCACGCTCTCTTCGGTTTCCAGCAGGCGTTCTGCCAGGCGATGATTACGCGCCAGTTCGTTTTGCAACGACTGGTTTAATTCGCGCAAACGCTGAATGCCTGCACCGAGCAGCAGTCCGGTCAGACTTTGCGCCAACAGTGAGAGCAGCAAATCAACCGGATGATCGTGCCAGGTCTGGCTGGCAATGAGTGCGATAGCGTTCATCAGCGTCGCAATCAACGCCCCCTGCCAGCCGTAGTGCCAGGCGAGCGCTATAATCGGCAGCGCCAGGCAGAACGGCGTAAAGCGTGACAACTCATCCGGCAACCCCAACTGGAGCCACAGGCTGACGCTGAACAGCAGCAGATACCACACCAGGTGCCGCCCGCGCCAGTTCACCGGCTGGGAAATCACCGCCGGACCAAGCGGCAGCCAGGTGGTACTGGTGAGATAGTGCCAGAACACCAGGCAGACAGGAGCCAGCGTCAATCCACCGGTTAACGTCAGCAGCAGGGCGTTCCACGCCTCGCCACCTTGCCCCAGCCACGGAGCGGACTGCAGCAGCGCCGCCGCGGTCAGCGCCGCGCCCTGTAACAGCAGAGTGCGCCAGTCGCGCTGATGGCGATAGCGAGAGATCAGTGCCACAGGGAGCAGCGTCAACAGGCTACCGATCATCAAAAGGGGTAGATGTGCCAGCGCAACTTCCTGCACCAGCCAGAACAGGAGCAGCCATTCCGCCCCCAACAACACAGGCCAGTAGCCACGCGGACATTGCAGCATCAGTCCCAGACGCAAGCCGAACGGAAATAACAGTACCGCCAACTCAGGACGCTCTACGAGATGCAGGCTGACACTCCACAAACAGAACCATGCGGCGGAGAAGATAAAGAAACAGGCGACAACAGTGATTAAGCGGGAGAAAAAGGTGTTCATTGCCAGCCGTCAAACATCCGTCTCGCCAGTTCAACATCGTTACTGACGCCCAGCTTTTCCATCAGGTTAGCGCGATGTACGTGTACCGTTTTTGGCGACAGGCCCAGTTCGGCGGCAATCTCTTTCACCGCCATGCCCTGCGCCAGTTTTTCCGCCACCTGTCGTTCACGTTTGGTCAGTGGATCCTGACGCCCGGCAGCCAGCTTAACCGCAATATCCGGCGTTAAATAACAACCGCCCGTTGCGACGGTATGTACCGCTGCAATCAACTCGTCGGGACTACAGCGTTTGGAGAGAAAACCTCGCGCACCAGCGTTCAGCGCCTGTTCCACCAGCGCCGGACTGTCGTGAACGGAGAGCATGATGATCGCCATCCCTTTCGGCAACTGACCGAGTAACTCCAGCCCGGAAATATCCGGCATTGAGATATCACAGATGCACACCTGCACACCGCGTCCCGGCAACCCTGCCAGCGCCTCTCGCCCGGAGCCAAATTCGGCAACAACCTGCAAATCGGGTTCAAGCCCCAGCAACTGAGCAAAGCCGGAGCGGACGATAAGGTGATCGTCAATGAGGGCAACGGTGATCATGGTTTTGTCCTGGCGGGTATAAAAAACGCGCTTACCTTAACGATATACACTTCATCCTTCAAGCTGCGTCTTTTCACCCCAGGAGCTTACTGAAGAAAGCGCCTGGGGATTCTCAGTCTTACCGCCTTGATGCAACTTGAATAATTTTGTGTACCAGCGCGTTGCTATTCAAACCTTGAGCGCTCAGACGATACCAGTAGTGACCGTAAATGACCGGGTTTGCTGCGGTTGTACCTCAAGCAAAGTACCGTTTCGCCTGGCAGCCAGGAACCCTTCCGGCCGACAAGTCGCAGGCAGGGCGAATGCTGCCACCTGCTGATCGCCGTTATAAAGGATCCAGCGAGTCACGTAGTTGAGTTCGGAACTGGCAAAACAGGTAACAAACGTGGTGCCATCCGGGGCGATCATCCGGAATTCGGGTTTATCCGTGTATCTGTCCAGCTTGTCAGCAAAGAAGACGATTTCCGGATCGTAAAAGTCAGGTTCATTGAGCGTTGTCAGTGACGCTTCACCTTGTAAGATCCGTTGATTAAACGCCAGCCACTGTTCGGTGGGTTTCACATGTGCCGGAACAGATTCACGCAACTTCAGCGCTTCATCCGGGATATTCTGGCTAAAGGTAGCCTCCGGTACGTACGCATAATTCATGTGGCACATATACTGAAGTGGCATCGCGACAGATGCCAGGTTAGTGACGGCCATCTGAATGTCAAAAAGCGCACTTGCTTTACGCATCACCACCGCAGGCTGCGCCTGATAATGATGACCGAATCCCATCACATACTCACAGCGTCCGGTCACACGCAGGCTATCGCCTTCCAGTTCCAGCCAGGCCTCGTCCATCGCGGCACAGGCCATTTCACCGTGCAACGGGTGAACATCTTCTGGTGACGGACAGCCATTCGCCAGTAACCCGGAATGGAAGGCAAAACAGCCATAAGTCGCGATCACTTCCGTTGCAGGTTTTGGCTGGCTGAACATGTTGTGCATGGTCAGATCGTGACCATCAAACTGAGCATCCCAGATCATCTGCCCCATCCAGGGCAGAATAACCAGGTATCCACGACTGTTCTGGACCTTCAGCCCTTCCACACCGCTGGCATAGCGAAATGCGGTGATAGTGAAATCACTGTTCTCTATTAGGGTTCGCGGATGTTCGCTAAAGAGCTCCCGCCACAGCGTGATTCGTGTTGTCATGATCGTTCTCCTCAGGATGCAGTTGCTTCGGCCAGACTGCGCACTTTGCTTTCGCGCCAGAAGTAGATCCCCACGTAAACAAAGCACAGCATGGAGACAAGGAAAGAGAGTTGCAGCGAGTGGAACATATCCGCGACATAACCCTGGATCGCCGGTATCACGGCCGCGCCAACAATGGCCATCACAATCACTGCGCCAGCCATTTCAGTATGTTCGTTATCTACGGTATCCAGCGTGCCGGCATAGATAGTCGCCCAGCAGGGACCAAACAGCACGCTCACCAACACCGCAACGTAAACGGCACTAAAGCTCGGTGCCAGGGAGACATAGGCAAGGAACAATGCGCCGATGATAGAGTAAAGAATCAGCACCTTTTCCGGGTTAAAGCGGGTCATCAGAATATTGGCGATAAACTTGCCGATGAAGAAGCAGGCAAAACTGTAGACCATAAAGTTAGAGGCATCACGTTCGTTGATATCGCCCAACTCCAGCGCCAGACGAATGGTGAATGACCACACAGCTACCTGCATCCCCACATACAGGAACTGCGCCACAATGCCACGCCGGAAGCGGGCATTGCTCGCCAGATAGCGCAGCGTGTCCATCGCCGACGGGCGTTTATGGTCCGCGGTTTGCGCCACTTTGCAGGTCGGGAAACGGGTAAGTAGAAACAGCACCATCACGACCACCAGAACCATAATCATATACTTATACGGCTCAAGGGTGTTTTCCAGCATCAGCACTTTGAAGTTATGGATCTGCTCGGCATTCATCCCCGCCATCTGTTTTTCCAGACTATCGCCTTCGGAAAAGACCAGGTATTTACCCAACAAAATGCCGGATGCTGCACCAATCGGGTAAAAGGTCTGGCTGATATTCAGTCGCAACGTGGCATAGGCTTTTGGCCCAATCATCGAACTGTAGGTATTCGCTGCGGTTTCCAGGAAACTCAAACCGATCGCAATCGCGAAGATTGCCGCAAGGAACATGGTGTAGGTTGCCATGTGCGATGCCGGGAAAAAGAGCGTACAGCCAACAATGTACAGCGTCAGGCCAATTAATATCGCCACTTTATAGCTGGTCTTTTTAATCACCAGAGACGCTGGAATCGCAATTAAAAAATAGCCGCCATAAAAGGCGCTCTGAACTAATGCCGAGGCAAAGTTACTGAGTGAAAATACGCTTTTAAATTGCGTAATCAGAATATCATTTAATGCGGCTGCGCATCCCCATAACGGGAATAAACAGGATAACAAAATAAACTGGAACAGAGGGGTCTTATTCAGATACCCATCGGGCATCTGAATGATGTTTTTATCGTTCATAGTGCTACCTTTTACAATGCAGGAGTGTTATTCGTTTAGGGTAAGAAACTCATTAAATTGTTCGATACTCGGATAAGAAGATTGCGTACCTTTTCCGGTGACGCTAAACGCAGCAAAAAGGGCGGCCTTTTTCATGGCGGCTTCGACATCACCACTCTGGACATAATAATGGGCAAAACAACCAATAAAGGCGTCGCCTGCGCCGCTGGTATCGACGGCATTGACGCGAAACGCCGGGACATGTACTTCCTGGTCACGCGTCATCCATAGCGCGCCTTTTTCACCCATTGTCACAATAATATTGTTAAGTCCTTTATCCACCAGGGAACGGGCAGCTGCGCGAATATGGTCATAAGTATCAACCGGCATCCCCGTTAATATTTCAAGTTCGGTTTCATTCGGCACAAAGAAATCACATTTACAA
Organism: Citrobacter sp. Marseille-Q5395; assembly: GCF_947057495.1. NCBI lineage: Bacteria > Pseudomonadati > Pseudomonadota > Gammaproteobacteria > Enterobacterales > Enterobacteriaceae > Citrobacter > Citrobacter sp. Marseille-Q5395. The sequence goes on from NZ_CAMSEL010000005.1 coordinate 362,225, forward strand.
GCGTAGGACATATCTAATTCACGTAATGCTGGTGCGGGATTTAATAACACTTCAATGCCATGCTTTTTACCAAATTCAATCGCGTGATAAACTGTTTCCAGTTGGACTTCCAGTTGCAGGACAATAAGCTGGCATTTTTTTAAATCTTCCGCTGCACGATCGATATCCTCCGGAGAGAGAAATTTGTTCGCCCCTTTAATAATAAGAATGCTGTTACTTGAGTTGGCATTCACAAAGATCGGTGCGACGCCGCTGCTGGTACATGGAACTTTTTCTACATAGGTGGTGTTAATACCCCAGGATTCGAGGTCACGAATGGTGTTATCGGCAAAAATATCATCACCGACTTTCGTCAGCATCAGCACTTTAGAATTGAGTTTCGCGGCCGCAACGGCCTGATTCGCCCCTTTGCCACCACAGCCGATTTTAAACGCCGGTGCTTCCAGGGTTTCCCCTTCTTTCGGCATCTGGTTGGTGTAGGTGATGAGATCCACCATGTTAGAGCCAATAACAGCGATATCCATTTTACTACCTCTCAGAAACAATCACACAACAATGATATTAAAATAACATTATCATGTTACTTTCGTATCATTTGTGATTACGATCGCGATTGGAGGATCATTTTTCTGTTTATTTATTAAACACGAGATTAGCAGTTGATTAATCACCCCCTTCTCACAACAATTACAATCTACTGAAATTAAACTGTTTATAATCAAAAAAACGCGAATAAACGCGCTTTTAATTCCCGCCCGTCGGACGTATAGTAATGCAGCAATGTGATGTTCCTTACGACACAAAAATGTTACTAACGGAACATGCACAATATGAATCGCGGAGAAGGTGAATGGAAACCAAGCAAAAAGAACGTATTCGACGCCTGATGGAACTGTTGAAGAAGACCGACCGCATCCATCTGAAAGACGCCGCGCGGATGCTGGAAGTTTCCGTGATGACCATTCGCCGGGATCTCAGCCAGGATGACGAACCGTTACCCCTGACGCTGCTCGGCGGCTATATTGTGATGGTGAACAAACCCGCCACCATCGTTAACGCTCCGCTCCCCGCGCAAAAACCTTATCATCGCGACGATCTACCGGTTGCCATTCTGGCCGCAGGACTGGTGAGTGAAAACGATCTGGTCTTTTTTGATAATGGTGTGGAAATGCCGTTGGTGGTCAGCATGATCCCTGACGATATAACCTTTACCGGGATTTGCTACTCGCACCGGGTGTTTGTGGCGCTGAATGAAAAGCCTAATGCCACAGCGATCCTCTGCGGGGGGACCTATCGGGCGAAAAGTGACGCCTTCTACGACACCAGTAATCATTCGCCGCTGGACTCACTGAATCCTCGAAAAGTCTTTATCTCCGCCAGCGGTGTACACGAGCACTTCGGCGTCAGTTGGTTTAACCCGGACGACCTCGCCACCAAACGCAAAGCAATGGAGCGCGGGCTCCGTAAAATTTTGCTGACCCGTCACGCCCTTTTTGATGAGGTCGCACCTGCCAGCATTGGTCCGCTTTCCACCTTTGATGTGCTGATCAGCGACCGTCCGTTACCGGCAGATTACGCCACCCACTGCCGGAACGGTTCCGTCAAAGTGATCACCCCCGATTCAGACGGCGACTAAGCTACTCAAAAAAGACGGTAATTTTATTAAACATTGAGGGATCGGACTGGTTACGTGCAACTTTCACAACATCTTCCAGCTTATCTATCTGGCTTATCATCTGTTCCAGACGCTGGTCGTCGTTGACCAATAGCCAGATACGACTCTGATCGCTGCCCTGAATCGGTAGACAGAGAATACCTTCCACGTTAAATGCCCGACGGGCGAACAGGCCGCAAACGTGGGTCATTACGCCGGGGTGGTTACGTACGGTGAGTTCCAGAATTACGTTGTCATGAGTCTGCTGTTGCATGGCTTATTCCCCCACCATTTCTGTGTTTGCCGCACCCGGCGGCACCATCGGGTACACTTTCTCTTCGGCGTCAATGCGCACGTGGATCAGTGCAGGTCCTGGACGATTGATAATCTCCTGCAGCGCCGCCTGTGGGTCTGCTTCGTTGTTCAAATCGCAGGTGTCGAGACCAAAACCGGCGGCAATCTGCATAAAGTTAATCATTCCAGGATAGGTAGCGGCAAAAACCCCCTGTTTGTAGAACAGGCTTTGTTGCTGATACACCAGCCCCAGCGCTTCGTTGTTCATCAGGATAATTTTAATATCCAGCTGATTTTCACTGGCGGTGGCCATTTCCTGAATATTCATCATCAGGCTGCCATCACCAGAGAAACACAGCACTTTTTTATCCGGATTCGCCAGTGCAGCACCAATTGCCGCTGGCAGTCCAAAGCCCATAGTCCCCAGGCCACCGGATGTCAGCCACTGACGCGGACGATTCAGTGGGTAAGCCTGCGCCGCCCACATCTGATGCTGACCCACATCGGTGGTGATTATCGCGCTGTCGTCCACACAGGCAGCAACGGCGTTAATCAGCCCGTAATGGGTGAGTGGGTCGCTTTCCTGCGGAATAGAGCAAGGGAATTCGCGCTGTAAATCGGCCACCATTTGATGCCACTCTTCACGCGGCTGCGCCTCAATCAGAGGGATCAGCTGCGCCAGCACCTCATCGACATCAGCCTGAATCGCCACGTGCGGTTGTTTAATTTTACCCAATTCGGCACGGTCGATATCCACATGAATAATTTTGGCATTCGGACAGAACTGTTCGGTTTTGCCAATCGCCCGGTCATCAAAACGTGCACCAAGAACAATCAACAAATCCGCTTCTTGCAGAATAAAGTTGGTACTGCGCGCACCGTGCATCCCCAGCATACCTAACGACAACGGATGCGCTTTTGGCAGCATGCCGAGCGCCATTAAGGTCATGGTGGTTGGCAACGTCGCTTTTTCTGCCAGCTCGCGCACCCGCGCAGGCGCATTGATGACGCCGCCCCCGAGGTATAACACAGGCCGCTTCGCCGCATTAATCATTGCTGCGGCATCACGGATGCTGTCCGCGTTAAAAGTAGGCGTGGACATTTTTTCGGCCGGTTCAGGCATCTCGTCCAGCTCAATCGTTGCTGTTTGTATGTCCTTAGGAATGTCTATCCACACCGGACCCGGTCGTCCTGACTGCGCAATGCGGAATGCATCGCTCATAACCTGCGGTAGTTCATTGATATGTCGGACCAGATAGTTGTGTTTAGTGATGGGGATAGAGATACCGTAGGTGTCGACTTCCTGAAAGGCGTCGGTACCGATCATTGAGGCCGGAACCTGCCCGGTGATACACACCAGCGGGATGGAATCCAGACGCGCATCGGCAATAGCGGTCACCAGGTTGGTTGCGCCTGGCCCACTACAGGCCATACACACAGCGGGTTTACCATCGGTTCTCGCCATTCCCTGGGCGATAAACCCCGCACCCTGCTCGTGGCGCGCCAGGATATGACGGATTTGCGTGCTTTGGCTTAAGGCGTCGTAGACGGGGAGAATCGAACCGCCAGGAATACCGGTGACCACCTTGATACCCTGGCGCTCCAGAAAATGAACGATAAATTCTGCGCCCGTAAAACGCGTACGTTTGGATGTTATGCCCGAACTTGCCATGCTCCAGTCCTTTTTATTCTGGGCCGACTTTACGCGTCGTATTTCAAGTTGCTGGTGCGTTGGCTGCTCGCGTTCCCCTCAGTCACGTACCGATGTACGCTCCTGGAGATTCGCTCACTTGCCGCCTTCCTGCAACCCGAATTACTTAGCGTATCCGGGGAGGTCTCTTAAACGAAAAACCCCGCCCGGTTTGCGCCGGCGGGGTTTTGGAATCGTGTGTTGTTCCGGACCCTACGGCGCATTGCCGACGACCACCACCACACGCACGACGACCGCTGCGCGAGATGGCGCAGTTTTTAGTAGGGTCGCAGTCAGCATGGAAGGGTTCATTAGGGACCTTGTCTGTTTGTTGGTTAACAGGATTCATACAAACACAGCTTTTTCGGCGTGACAATGGAAAATTTTTCATCTGCACAAAAATGCGTCAAAGATCACACTTCACTATATGTGACGCAAAAAACAAAAAACCCCGCCGGAGCGAGGTTTTTTCAGCGTTGTGCGGTTGGTGGCCGCAAAGCACACTGTGTTATGTCAACGGTAAAAGTATACGCGTTCCGCGAAGAACACGCAATTTCGGCACGAATTTTGATGTTTTTGAGTATGGCTTAACGATGGCAGAACGTCCATATAATACTGTTAATTTATACAGTATTTATCTATAATGTCACCGTACGCAATGTGTTATGCGGGGGCCGCATCGTAAACCGGCGCAACAAAGTCCTGGCTGAAACGGGTGGTGCCGTCAGCGCCTGAACCCCGTGTGAGCACACTGTGTTATGTCAACAAAGGTGCTGGTAACAGGCAGCGGCAAGGTACGCCAGCACCGTGCTCCTTGTACCAAAAGGAGAGCGTATGAGCCTCGTGGATATCGCTATTCTTATCCTCAAACTCATTGTTGCAGCACTGCAACTACTTGATGCCGTTCTGAAATACATTAAGTGATTCAGATTCAAGTCGCACCTAAGAGGAGCGGGAAACCGCTCCTCTTTCACTTCTCCCTGGTGCTTGCACCGCGCCAATATGTTACGTTTTTATGACATTCTCAGGGAAGAATACCGCCATGACCCTTTCTGTTTTCTGCATTTTGCTGTTTGCCGCGCTGCTTCATGCCAGCTGGAATGCCATTGTAAAAGCAGGAAACGACAAACTTTACTCAGCCATCAGCGTCAGTGGCTCGGCGGCTGTTATGGCGCTGGTATGTTTACCTTTTGCACCACATCCCTCTGTCGCCAGCCTGCCATATTTAGCGATCTCAACCGCGTTACAGGTGGTGTATACCGTACTGGTTGCTAAAACTTATCAGGTCTCGGATATGAGCCAGACCTATCCCTTAATGCGCGGCACAGCCCCACTGCTGGTCGCTATCATTAGCGTCCTGTTTCTCGGCGATAGCCTGTCGATGCTTGCGTGGGTAGGTATTGCTACGATCTGTCTGGCAATCCTCGGGATGGCATTTAACGGTCGCAGCAGTTCGCAGCGTGGAATTATCCTGGCATTAATCAATGCCTGCTTTATTGCCGGATATACACTGGTGGATGGCACCGGTGTGAGATTATCAGATACCGCGCTGGGCTATACGCTTTGGACGTTCTTTCTGAACGGCTCATGCCTGCTGAGCTGGGCGATGATTGCCCGACGCCGGGAAGCATCGCGCTATCTGGTACAACAGTGGAAAAAAGGGATTCTGGGCGGTATTGGCACCATGGGCTCTTACGGACTGGCGCTGTGGGCGATGACGCAGGCCCCGCTGGCGGTCGTCGCCGCGCTGCGCGAAACGTCTATTCTGTTTGGCGCCCTGCTCGCCTGGCTACTGCTTAAGGAAAAAGTCGCCGGAATACGTCTTATCGCCGCGGGGGGAATTGCTTTGGGGGCAATTTTATTGCGTTTATCCTGATTGCCGGATGCCGGCTACGCCTTACCTATCCTGTCATCGCCATCACCATTCATTCCGGCAACATTTATTGCCGCTTTTTGTTTACATTTCCTGCCGTTCACCTCCCGATCATTGCAGTTCTGAATATGGTCTTCTTTTTTTAATGTGGTAGATTCCACGCGCATTTACGGGAATTAGCAGCACCTTATTCTTATTTTTTCTATTTTTGAAAAGTAATCAGCGAAATGAAAAGGCATAGAAGCGTCAATTTGTTGTTGATGTTGGTACTACTGGTGGCGGTCGGACAAATGGCGCAAACCATTTATATCCCCGCGATTGCCGATATGGCGCGTGAACTGAACGTTCGTGAAGGGGCAGTGCAAAGCGTAATGGCCGCTTACCTGCTGACCTACGGCGTGTCACAGCTGTTTTACGGCCCTCTTTCTGACCGCGTAGGGCGTCGCCCGGTTATCCTCACTGGGATGTCCATTTTTATGCTGGCAACGCTGGTAGCCATTACAACCCACAGCCTGACGATACTGATTATCGCCAGCGCTATACAGGGAATGGGAACAGGGGTCGGCGGTGTAATGGCGCGAACTTTACCGCGAGATCTGTATGAAGGCACTCAGTTGCGTCATGCCAACAGCTTGTTAAATATGGGGATCCTCGTCAGCCCACTGTTGGCACCGCTGATTGGCGGCATGTTGGATACCCTGTGGAACTGGCGCGCCTGCTATATTTTCCTGTTGATTCTGTGCGCGGGCGTTACCTTTAGCATGGCACGCTGGATGCCTGAAACGCGACCTGCGGGTGCACCTCGCCCACGGCTTATCGCCAGCTACAAAACCTTGTTTGGCAACGGTGCATTCACTTGTTACGTGCTGATGCTGATTGGCGGTCTGGCGGGCGTTGCGGTCTTCGAAGCCTGCTCCGGGGTATTAATGGGCGCTGTTTTAGGCTTAAGCAGCATGGCGGTCAGTATTCTGTTTATTCTGCCTATTCCTGCGGCGTTTTTCGGCGCGTGGTTCGCCGGTCGCCCAAACAAGCGCTTCTCGACGCTGATGTGGCAGTCCGTTACCTGCTGTCTGGTAGCCGGGCTGATGATGTGGATCCCTGGCCTGTTTGACGTGATGAACGTCTGGACACTGCTGGTTCCCGCCGCATTGTTTTTCTTTGGTGCCGGAATGCTGTTCCCGCTGGCAACCAGCGGCGCAATGGAGCCTTTCCCGTTTCTGGCAGGTACAGCCGGAGCGCTGGTCGGCGGTTTACAAAACATTGGTTCCGGCGTGCTGGCATGGCTCTCCGCGATGCTGCCGCAAACCGGACAGGCCAGTCTTGGCCTGCTGATGACCCTTATGGGGCTACTGATTTTTGTGTGCTGGTTGCCGCTGGCATCACGTGTGTCTCATCAGGGGCAGGCGGTTTAAGCGAATGATGGCCCGGTTTATCGCCGGGCTTTTCACACTCCGGCATGATCATCATCTTCATTAACGGTTCCAGCGCCGGACGCCAGGCTCCTTCCTCGCCATCATAAAACTGTGTATTGGTATTGATGGCATAGGGAATTTTCGCTTTCTTCAATTCACATGCCATAAATCTGGCAAACGCGTACTGCGCAGCGGAAGGCGCGTTTTTGATCGTTTCACCGGGTGCCCAGCCACCGACCCAACTGACATGACCCGTTTTCTGCTGCCAGTGAATAGCACTGTTAATTCGGGCACGAATGGCAGCCTTTTCCGCCGTTGTACCCGATGTCCACGGGTATTTCCCGTTATTTTTTAGCAGCCCCCACGGAAAAATATGCCATTCAGCCAGAACGTAACTCTGACTTTGCGGCGGTAGCTTCAGGTTTGGTAAATCTTCCGGCGCGGCGCGCAGGCGTGGTGCGACAAAAATCATACGCTGCGGGTCGATGGCATGAATCATGCGAATCGTTTTGTCATACACCCGATTGAGGGATGCCTGATTATGATTTAATTTATCGGCAGGTTCATAGATCAGGTCAAAACCCAATAGCGGTGAGCTTTGACCAAAGTAATGCGCCACGGCTACCCACCAGTTAACGACCTCTTTTTCATTTCCGGTAGAAGGGTCTTTTTTGTACTCATCCGCCTGATAAGCAATTATCGGGATCACGCCATATTGCTCACAGGCTTCCACCAGCTTACGCAGATGGATAAGCCTGGCCTCTGTTGGCTCGCCCGCAACGCGAATCCGCACATGAGTTAGCCCCTGCGCCCGAAAATCCCGCACCACCAGCGGATCGAACTCACGGATCCCCCTTTCAGTGCGCGCCCAGTCGACGTCCATTCCTACTCCAAGCTGTTGCGCGTAGTGTTCAGCCGTTAACGGCGGTTCAGCCGCATACACAGCGGCACTGGACAGCAACATGAGAGAAATGAGCGGCTTTAACACGGTTGTCCTCAGGCATTAACCGGGAGTGATATCACGTATTTAGCACAATCTCTGGTATCAGGTGTAGAGCGAAAACGTAATAATTATCATCATACCTGTTCTTGCAGCCAGCCGATAAACGCCTCGATTTTTGGCCACTGTCTGCCTGGCAGCGTGGTGATGTAATAATGCTGGTGACATTTCAGCGCCATATCACCAAAAGGGGCGATCAGCTCACCGCTGTCGAGACGTTTTTGCACCAGCCTCTTTCTCCCCATTGCCACACCAATGTGGTTCATTGCCGCAATCACCGCTAAATCAGAACGATCAAAGCCAATACCAGACGATGTAGGCAAATTCACTGAAAAATGCTGCGCCCAACTGTGCCACTCATCGGTACCCGAGTCGTTGCTCCACGCCTGCCTGTCGTGCAGCAGCGTGCAATGTGGCAGGTTCACCAAAGACCCTGCCAGCTCATAGCGGCGAGCATAGTCCGGGCTGCATACCGGTACTATCGCTTCATCCATCAGAAAATGGTGAGTGAGTTGCGCGGAAGGTGCATCGTCAAAATAGATGGCCAGATCGATCCCGGCTCGTTGCAAATTGACGTTGTCATTTCCGGTCAATATCGTCAGTGAAATCGATGGATAGCGACGGGTAAAGTCACCGAGAGCCGGAACCAGCCAACACTGGGCAATGGAGGGGCGTGAATAAACGGTGAGCGTCCCTGACAGCTCCTGATTCTTGATATCGAGAATTTCCTGATTGAGTGTATCCAGCGATGATTTCAGCGCCCAGAACACTCGCTTACCTTCATGAGTGAGTTCCACTTTGCGATGTGAACGAACAAACAACTGGATGCCCAACTCCTCTTCGAGCTGATTAATACGATGGCTGACGGCACTCGGGCTTAACGACAGTTCGTCTGCCGCCAGCGCAAAAGACTGATGTCTGGCCGCCACCTCAAAGGTATAGAGTTTTGATAGCTGCCAGCCATTGAGCAGACGATTTCTGACATCACGCAGGGGATCCATATTTACCTCCGTCATCCTGAATTTTTAGCCGGAGTGTAAAAAAACGCGCTGAAAAAATCAGCACAAAGATGATTCAAAGTGAAGCATGTCGCATAAACCAGCCATAATAAGACCTAAATCACCCTTTTGATTCAATTTGGCTCATGTGAAAGGCCAATTTTATCGTTTGTCAGCCCATGCCGTTTTTTTGTCCAATGTAACCTATGTTAATCACAGGGCAAGGTGAGATATGCACTCTCAAATCTGGGTTGTGAGCACGCTGCTGATAAGCATCGTGTTGATCGTTTTGACCATCGTGAAGTTTAAATTCCATCCGTTTCTGGCGCTGCTGTTAGCCAGTTTCTTCGTGGGTACGATGATGGGCATGGGGCCGCTGGATATGGTCAATGCCATTGAGAGTGGCATCGGTGGCACACTGGGATTCCTCGCCGCGGTTATCGGTCTGGGAACCATTCTTGGTAAAATGATGGAGGTTTCTGGCGCAGCGGAACGCATCGGCCTGACGCTTCAACGCTGCCGCTGGCTTTCTGCTGACGTCATTATGGTGCTGGTTGGGCTGATTTGCGGTATTACGCTGTTTGTTGAAGTCGGCGTGGTGCTTCTGATTCCCCTGGCATTTTCAATTGCCAAAAAAACGAATACCTCATTACTGAAGCTGGCTATTCCGCTGTGTACTGCACTGATGGCGGTGCATTGTGTAGTACCGCCACACCCGGCAGCCTTGTTTGTGGCGAATAAACTGGGCGCGGATCTAGGTACTGTTATCGTTTATGGTTTACTTGTTGGACTGATGGCATCCCTGATTGGTGGGCCGCTGTACCTCAAATTCCTCGGTAACCGCCTGCCGTTTAAACCAGTACCAGCCGAGTTTTCCGACCTCAAAGTACGAGACGAAAACACGCTGCCATCACTGGGTGCAACGCTGTTTACCGTACTGTTGCCAATTGGTCTGATGCTGGTGAAAACAGTCGCTGAACTGAACATGGCGAAAGGCAGTACGGTATATACGCTGCTGGAGTTTATCGGTAATCCGATCACAGCAATGTTTATCGCCGTCTTCGTGGCCTATTACATTCTCGGCCTGCGCCAGCATATCGGCATGAGCACACTGCTGACCCATACTGAGAACGGGTTTGGCTCAATTGCTAACATTCTGCTGATTATCGGTGCCGGTGGCGCATTCAACGCTATCCTCAAAAGCAGCGGCCTGGCGGATACCCTGGCACTGATCCTCTCCAACATGCATATGCACCCGATTCTGCTGGCCTGGCTGGTGGCATTGATCCTGCATGCCGCAGTGGGTTCAGCTACGGTAGCGATGATGGGCGCAACGGCGATTGTTGCTCCGATGCTACCGCTCTACCCCAACGTCAGCCCGGAGATCATCACTATTGCCATCGGTTCTGGCGCAATTGGCTGCACAATCGTCACAGATTCTCTCTTCTGGCTGGTGAAGCAGTACTGCGGCGCTACCCTGAATGAGACGTTTAAATACTATACGACCGCGACATTTATCGCGTCGGTGATTGCACTAGCGTGCACATTCCTGCTTTCCTTTATCATCTAAGCGCAAAGAGACGTACTATGGAAAACATGCAAAAACTCATCGCCCAGTATCCTTTAGTGGAGGATCTGGTCGCACTCAAAGAAACGACCTGGTTTAACCCGGGCACCACCTCTCTTGCGGAAGGTTTACCCTACGTGGGTCTGACGGAGCACGATGTGCAGGATGCTCACGCCCGTCTGGCTCGTTTTGCACCGTATTTGGCGAAAGCATTCCCGGAAACCGCTGCAACCGGCGGCATCATCGAATCTGAGCTAGCCGCTATTCCTGCGATGCAAAAACGGCTGGAAAAAGAGTACGGCCAGAGTATTTGCGGCGAAATACTGCTGAAAAAAGACAGCCACCTGCCAATTTCCGGCTCGATTAAAGCCCGTGGCGGTATTTATGAAGTGCTGACTCACGCCGAAAAACTGGCGCTGGAAGCTGGTCTGCTAACCACCGACGATGATTACAGCATCCTGCTATCTCCTGAGTTCAAACAGTTTTTCAGCCAGTACAGCATCGCGGTAGGCTCAACCGGTAACCTGGGAATGTCGATCGGCATTATGAGCGCCTGCATTGGCTTTAAGGTAACTGTACATATGTCTGCTGACGCCCGTGCATGGAAAAAAGCCAAACTGCGCAGCCACGGAGTAACGGTAGTTGAGTACGAAGAAGATTACGGCGTGGCTGTTGAACAGGGTCGCAAGGCGGCAGAATCCGATCCCAACTGCTTCTTTATCGATGACGAAAACTCCCGCACATTGTTCCTGGGCTATGCGGTTGCCGGACAACGTCTGAAGGCACAGTTTGCACAGCAAGGTCGCGTGGTGGATGCCGAACATCCGTTATTTGTCTATCTACCGTGCGGTGTGGGCGGCGGACCTGGCGGCGTGGCGTTTGGCCTGAAATTAGCGTTCGGCGATAACGTGCACTGCTTCTTTGCTGAGCCAACCCATTCACCGTGCATGCTGCTGGGAGTTTACACCGGGTTGCACGATACGATTTCCGTTCAGGAGATTGGTATCGACAACCTGACCGCGGCAGATGGTCTGGCAGTCGGTCGCGCTTCGGGTTTTGTAGGCCGCGCAATGGAGCGTCTGCTTGATGGCCTGTACACTCTTGATGACCAGACTATGTACGATATGCTGGGCTGGCTGGCACAGGAGGAAGGTATTCGCCTGGAGCCTTCAGCTCTGGCGGGCATGGCCGGTCCTCAGCGCGTATGCAATTCTGCTGACTATCAGCAGATGCACGGACTCAGCGCAGAGCAGCTCAATAACGCCACCCATCTGGTCTGGGCCACCGGCGGCGGTATGGTGCCGGATGAAGAAATGGCGCAGTACCTCGCTAAAGGACGTTAAACGCCGTTGACCTTAACGCAGCATCGCCATCAGTTCCATCGGTGAGCGATGCTGTTTAAGCAAGTCGCGCATAACGCGCATATGCGGGGCGGTGTGGTCAAAGAACGCTCGATAACCTGCGCACAGTCCCCCCTTCCCATCATCACAATATGCCGGGCAATCGCCACGATAGAATTGCAGCAAGGAACATGACTGACAGCGCGTACTCAGCAGTGAAATCGTCTGTCGATCGGCTTGTCCCGTCCGACCACACCACCGATTCAGCGTGTTATCGAACAGTGGAATGGATATTCGAGTAATATCCTCACGAACCCAGATATCAAATACCGTATTTAAAAACCGTCCCCAGTCTTCTGAAGAAACAGATTCAGCTGTCAGGTTGCCTTTTTCATCACGTTCAACCAGGGGAATAAACTGCACAGAACGAACGCCGCCTTTCTGTAAGTTTCGATATAAATCAACAGGGTACTGACATTTCTGGTGATCCACCACCACCATCTTAATCCCCCCCTCACTAACATCCATGTCCTCACACCCCGTCATGCAAAATCCCCGATAAATACGATAAGTTGGCGAACGTGTGTTACAGCAAACAGTATTGCGAGAGATAACACCGCGAGAGAGATCATAAATTTGTCACGCACCGCACGAGATTCAGAAAAATCGTTATGTGCAACGTCCATCAGATTACGACTGCGGGTATAGCGCCAGAGAATTATCGCCACGATCGCCAGTACACCGAGAGAAACCCAGAAGAGAAATCCCACCTGATGCCAGTTATGCTTCAACGCCAGCGCCATTAATGCGCCGTAGCCAAGAAGAGTTCGAAGCCAGGCAAGCGATGTACGCTCCGGTTGCAGCCCGGGATCGGCAATACGCCGCGATTTACGGCTATCCGGCATACAATACCAGCCCCATCACAATCACCGCGACAAACATCAAAATCAGGCTGATTATCAAAAGGCTATGGGTGTACGGCAAGTCCTCTTTCAGACGCATTGCCTTTTCATTACGCAGCCAGCGCAAGTAACCATAAATCGCCAGACCGCCCGCAAACAAGCACAGCAGCAGAGCCAACAGTTCTCGAATGACCGGCGTGGCGAAATCCGGTGCCAGTTGGTCCAGGCCGACACCCGCGGCCAGAAACCCCAGCGCGGTACGGATCCACGCCAGAAAAGTACGCTCATTTGCCAGCGAGAAACGGTAATCTGGCGCTTCTCCGAGGAGGGAAATCTTCATCACAACTCCTTCAATGTTGTTATCTGGTCGTTATACCGGAACAGTAAAGGAGTATGAACCCGATTCTCAAACGTTAGGCTGCGTAATGTGATTCAGACAAAGGAAAGGCCTACAAAATAGATCTTGTAGGCCTGATAAGAGCAATATCTTCAGTGAGTTAAAAGACTTATCCCATTCCCCAGAAAATCACTGCCAGCAGCTGTGGAGTAATAATACGCAGGAACATCACCAGTGGATAAACCGTGGCATAAGAGAGCGCTGCCGCACCGCTGGTAGCATGGAGGTTGTTAGCAAACGCCAGCGCAGGTGGATCGGTCATGGAACCAGCCAACATTCCGCACAGCGTCAGGTAGTTCATTTTGGCAAAGATACGCGCCAGTATCCCGACGGTAATCAGCGGAATAGCGGTGATAAAGATGCCATAGCCAACCCAACTCAGACCATCTCCCTGCATCAACGTATCGACAAAATCACCACCTGACTTCAGGCCAACTACCGCCAGAAAGAGCACAATACCTAACTCACGCAGCGCCAGGTTGGCGCTCGGCGGCATAAACCAGTACAGCTTGCCGATGCTGCCAATACGTCCAAGTATCAGCGCCATAATTAGCGGACCACCGGCCAGCCCCAGCTTTAACGCCACCGGGAAGCCTGGGATAAACAACGGAATGGACCCCAACAAAACCCCAAGCCCGATGCCGATAAACACTGGCAACATCTGCACCTGTTGCAGTTTTTGCTGCGCGTTGCCCACGACATTGGCAACGGCATCGATGGACGAGGGGCGTCCAACCAGATTGAGAATATCCCCAAACTGCAAACTGGCATCACTGCTGGCGACCAACTCAACGCCCGCACGGTTCAGTCGAGAGATCACCACGTCGTAGCGCTCTTTAAAGTGCAGGTCACGGATCCGTTTACCAAGTACCTGCTCGTTAGTCACCACCACGCGCTCAACGCGCAAATCCGTTCCCCGCGTCGACAGAGAGGTATCCACTTCCTGCCCAATCACGACCTGCGCGTTGTGCAGGTCGGCAGGCTGCCCAACCAGATGTAACAAGTCGCCCAATTGGATAATCGTCCCCGGCGACGGCACCATCAACGTCTCTTCACGTTTCAGGCGTGAGCAGATGATTTTATCGCTATTCAGAATAGGCACATCCTGAATCGCCATATTGTTGAGGTTCGGGTTCTCAACACGAATGTTCATCGTCTGAATCAGCGCATGTCCGTTAGTAAGCGTTGATTCATGCTGCTTAGCCTCTGCCTCAACATTGACGCGAAAAATAAGACGCATCAGCCACATAGTGAGCAAGATACCGCAAATACCGAAAGGATAAGCCATGGCATAGCTCATCCCCATCTGATCTACGATATCAACAGGTGTACCCAAATCGCGCAGAATTTGCTGCCCCGCGCCCAGCGCCGGGGTATTGGTGACCGCACCGGAGAATATTCCCAGCACGACAGGAAGAGGAATGGCAAAAATCTTATGCAGAAGAGCGGTGACCAGCCCCCCCATAATGACGATCAGGACGGCGAAAAGATTCAGGCGTAAGCCCGAAACCCGCAGAGAAGCAAAGAAGCCCGGCCCCACCTGAATTCCGATGGTATACACAAACAGTATCAGGCCAAACTCCTGAATAAAATGCAGCATGTCACCGCTCAGAGTCATCCCTGCCTGATCGACAAAATGCCCGACAATGATACCGCCGAACAGCACGCCCCCGATGCCAAAACCAACGCCGCGTATTTTGATGTTGCCGATCCATAACCCGACAACCGCCACCAATGCCAGAACGCTGACCGTCAATGCTATATCACTCATTATCCTGTTCCCTGTGAATAACATCATTAAGTAAATGGATTCTGGCAGAGTACAGGCGCAAAGTATGGGTGGTAAAGCACAAAAAAAGCCCCGTCATTTATGGCGGGGCAAAGGCAAGGAGCTAATTAGCTATTTAATGCGGGACGTTCGCTAATGGCAATCCGCTGCGGCGGAATAGTTTCTGGCTCATTGCGAATTAAATCGATGTGCAGCAAGCCATTAGTGAAGCTTGCGCCGGAGACTTCCATATTTTCTGCCAGAGTAAAACTCAGGCTAAAGGACTGAGTTACCAGCCCCTGGTGCAGCCATTTGGTCTCTTTATCCGGCTGCTGCGGCGTGCCTTTCACGGTCAGGCGAGTGCCTTCCAGTTGAATATCCAGATCTTCCTGGCGGAAACCAGCTAACGCAAGGGTAATGCGGTAGTGGTTATCATCGCTCTTTTCGATGTTATAGGGTGGGAAGCTCTGGCTTTCACCGCTGTTTTGCAAAGCGTTGGCCAGTTTGTCAAAACCAATCCATTGACGCAGCAGTGGGGATAAGTCGTAATTACGCATAGTCATTTCTCCTTCTAAGAAGCGAGTAAGTACCTGCGAATCCAAGGATTCGCATATGCTCCCTGACGGCGAGCATGGGATAGCAGGCCGCCTGACGCGGCCCAACAGAATTAGTTGATTTCGATACGGCGCGGTTTGTTCGCTTCCGGGATCACGCGCTCAAGCTCGATATACAGCAGACCGTTCACCAGGTTTGCACCACGAACATGAATGTTCTCAGCCAACTGGAACTTGCGTTCAAAGTTGCGCTCGGCAATACCCTGATACAGGTAAGTACGTTCTTTTTGCTCGTCCGCATGAGCGCCTTTTACCACCAGCAAATTATCCTGGGCGGTAATCTCCAGCTCGCTTTCAGCAAAGCCCGCAACGGCAATCGCAATGCGATAATGGTTTTCGTCTACCAGCTCAACGTTATACGGAGGGTAGCCACCATTGCTCTGGCTCTGATTGCTTTCCAGAAGGTTAAACAGACGATCAAAACCAATTGCAGAACGGTACAGTGGGGATAAGTCAAAGTTACGCATAATCAATAGCTCCTGAAATCAGCGAGAATGTTAGACCTTCCATCATGGACAGGTCAGGTAGCCAGGACACCCATCAGGCGTGCCCTTCATGTGTCTACATCCTAAAAATGGGTCTTAATACAAACTTTTCAAGCGTATTCATCTGACTTTTTTTGCAGTTTGTTGTCTATTGCATACACTGGGTGGACAGTCGTTGTCGTTAGAGTGCGATAGCCGCCGTAGTGCGACATGATGGTGACGTTATTTTTCGCAATGGATCGCGATAACTCATCAGGCAAATACCGATGATTAACAGATGAATAAATGATGATAAAAAAAATGTTGTTAACAGTGATAATGTACAGCGCGATGGTCTTAGTGAGTGGCTGCTCCAGCGTAATGTCGCATACCGGGGGCAAAGAGGGGACCTATCCTGGCACTCGCGCCAGCGCTACGATGATAAGCGAAAGCGATACAAACCGGGGAACAAAGTCGCTGGCCATTCTGGATATGCCATTTACCGCTGTCCTGGATACGATACTACTCCCGTGGGATCTTTTCCGTTCAGATAACTCAGTCAGATCCCGCGTAGAAAGGAGTGAGGAGAGAACGCAAGTCACCAACTCCGTTATCCCCCCGGCGAGTATGCCCGCCCCTTAAGTTACCGCCCGGTTTCCGCCACCCATAGCTGACGGAAACCCTCGACATCCTCCATCCACGCGACCTGTTGACCATCAGGTGAGAACACGATCGCATCTGCGGAAGGTGGATTACCGTGACGCTCGGTTAAATAATCAATTTTTCCGGTCTGCGCATCACAGCAGACAATTCGGTTTTCCAGCACAAATCCCAGCCATTTTCCCGACGGATGCCAGTTGAACGCTGACTGAATATCCGTAGTACATCGCGTAAGCTGACGAGGTACACCGCCCTGTGGTGAGATCAGCCACAGCTGCACAACACCGCTATCATCACGCATCAGAAACGCAATTTCAGACGCCTTTGGATTACTGCGCACCCAATGGCGGGGCTGATTCACCAGCCCAGGAAAGGCGCGGTTATGTGTAAACGTCAGGCGACGCTGAGCCACACCAGATGGCGGTGCTGGCATTGTCGATTCAGTCCCTTCCAGAGGCGCATAACCTGGCTGTTTCCAGCCGCCTTCATTCCTCGGTGTATCAACGATGAACAGCTCCGGAACTTTCTCGCCATTTACAGACAACGTGTCACCAATAAACGCCAGCGTATGATTTCCCACCCAACCTTCTTCGTAGGCGCGGTTTATCTCATCGCTGCCCGGCCGTGGCGCAGGCGTAGTCTGGCTCACCAGTACGCACCAGTAGCTACCGCTGTACTCACGCGGGTGCTGTGCGGACACGTTCACCGGCCCATAAGGTGCAGCCACCCCGACGTTACGTAAATCCAGCGCCGGATCGCGTTCATGCAATACATGGTCGTTGTAGGTGAAGCTGACAAACTCTCCGTTCGGGCTGAAGACATGGACATGACTACCGCCGCGCAACGCTCCTGGCGTGTACGGCGAGGTAATATCCATAGCATCCAGATTAACCACCCCACGCGGTCCAGCAATCACGCCACGGCGATGATGGAAATCGTAACGCCAGTGTTCATCTGGATTCTCAGGTCCATGAATAAAAACATATTTTTCCGATTTTGGATGAACGGTCACTACGCCGACATGCGCCCCCTGCGTAGCGCGATAAACCACCTCAAGCTCGCCGGTATGAATATTAACGCGTTCAATCGTCTCACCGGTAAACGATGCGCCGGAAGGACGAACATCAAAAACCAGCCACTGGCTGTCCGGGGTCCAGGTGTTGATATTGGTAAGCTGATGATTACGCGGCGTAAAGGTGATTTGCTTCATGAAGAGCCCTGATACAAGACGATTTAAGCAATCATACTTCACAAGGACTTCACTTTCAGGCTTTAGCGTATCGCTATCTTAATTATTGCGGACAGAAAGATGGAACATTTTGACGTAGCGATTATCGGCTTAGGCCCGGCAGGTGCAACGCTGGCGCGACAGTTGAGCGGAAAAATGCGTGTGATTGCACTGGATAAAAAACGCCAGTGTGGAAATGAAGGATTTACCAAACCTTGCGGTGGTTTGCTTGCTCCTGATGCCCAGAGATCGTTTATCCGCGACGGAATTACGCTACCCGTTGATGTCATCGCCAACCCGCAGATTTTTAGTGTTAAAACGATCGATACAGCGGCATCACTAACGCGCAATTACCAGCGTAGCTACATCAACATTAACCGACATGCTTTTGATTTATGGCTGAAATCTCTTATTCCTGATGATGTGAGAATTTACCACGACAGCCTGTGTCGAAAAATCTGGCACGAGGACGGTAAATGGCATGTGATATTCCGCGCAGACGGTTGGGAACAGCAGATTACAGCCCGTTATCTGGTCGGTGCCGACGGAGCGAATTCACTGGTGCGCCGGCATCTCTACCCACAACATCAAATCCGTAAATATGTCGCCATTCAGCAGTGGTTTGCTGAACAACATCCCGTACCGTTTTACTCGTGTATTTTTGATAACGATGCTACGGACTGTTATTCCTGGAGTATCAGCAAAGACGGATTTTTTATCTTCGGTGGCGCATACCCAATGAAGGATGGCCAGGCACGCTTTGAAGCGCTGAAAACAAAGATGGAGACGTTCCATTTTCAGTTCGGTAAACCGGTAAAAAGCGAGAAATGCACGGTGCTGTTCCCATCACGCTGGTCGGACTTTGTTTGCGGTGAGAAAAACGCATTTCTGATTGGTGAAGCTGCCGGATTTATCAGCGCCAGCTCGCTGGAGGGAATTAGCTATGCGCTGGACAGCGCGGAGATCCTGAAATGCGTACTCCTGCAGGGAGCGCCAGATATCAATAACGCTTACCGCAAAGCCACCCGCAAACTGCGTATCAAGCTGTATGGCAAGATCCTTAAGAGTCGGGCATTAACATCAGCACAAGCACGTAAATGGATAATGCAAAGCGGCGTTGCACATATCCCGTCAGGTCAGGAAGAGCAGCCCACCGTGACACCCGGCGGGCTGATTGAAGAGCATTAACCTACGCGTTTCACATCACCAACCAGCAGGATGTATGACATCGCGCCAATCAGGGCAACAACGGAGATATAGACCAGCGCGGGCTGTAAATAAAAGTGGCTGACTTATTTCAGCGCAAACTTCTCAATGGCATACGCCACGCCGTCTTCAAGGTTGGATTTCGTCACGAAGTTGGCAATCTCTTTCACAGACGGAATGGCGTTGTCCATTGCAACACCCATACCTGCGTACTCGAGCATCGCGATGTCATTTTCCTGATCGCCTATCGCCATGACCTCTTCGGCTTTGATTCCCAGCGCATCCGCCAGTGATTTTACACCGGTGCCTTTATTGACACGTTTATCCAGAATTTCGAGGAAGTACGGCGCACTTTTCAGCACGGTATACTTCTCTTTCACTTCAGCCGGAATACGCGCTATCGCTTTATCGAGGATCTCTGGCTCGTCAATCATCATCACTTTCAGGAACTGGGTTGCCGGATCCATCTTCTCTGCTTCGCAGAACACCAGCGGAATGGTCGCGACAAAAGATTCATGCACCGTGTAGTAACTAATATCGCGGTTAGCCGTATAAAGCGTGTTGCGATCGAGTGCGTGGAAGTGTGAACCCACTTCACGAGACAGCTGTTCCAGGTAACGATAATCATCATAGCTCAGCGCCGTTTGTGCAACGGTACTGCCATCCCCCGCTTTCTGCACCAGCGCACCGTTGTAGGTAATGCAGTAGTCACCGGGTTGTTCCATGTGAAGTTCTTTCAGGTAGCTATGGACGCCGGCATACGGGCGACCCGTGGTCAGCACCACGTTTATACCACGCGCGCGCGCAGCGGCAATCGCCGTTTTGACCGCAGGTGAAATGGTGTGATCGGGCAGCAGAAGTGTGCCATCCATATCGATAGCAATAAGTTTGATAGCCATGAGTTCCCCGGATTAAATGAGTCCATCCTCATGCTAACGCGATTCCGCTCAAAAAACAGCAACGAAAAAGGGATAGGAAGAGGAACCAGGATTCCCCTTTTGTGGGCAAAAAAATACCCGGTTGCACAACACAACCGGGTAGATTCATCCAGGATAACGATTAGATATCGATGTTCGCCGCTTTCAGGGCGTTCTCTTCGATAAACGCACGACGCGGTTCAACGGCGTCACCCATCAACGTAGTGAACAACTGGTCAGCAGCAATCGCGTCTTTCACCGTCACGCGCAGCATGCGGCGGCTTTCCGGATCCATGGTGGTTTCCCACAGCTGTTCCGGGTTCATTTCACCCAGACCTTTATAACGCTGAATAGACAAACCACGACGGGACTCTTTCACCAGCCAATCCAGTGCCTGCTCGAAGCTGGCAACAGGCTGACGACGCTCACCACGTTCGATAAACGCATCGTCTTCGATCAGGCCGCGCAGTTTCTCACCCAACGTGCAAAGACGACGGTATTCACCACCAGTCACAAACTCATGCTCCAGCGGGTAATCGGTATCAACACCGTGAGTACGTACGCGGATCACCGGTTCGAACAGGTTCAGTTCAGCGTCCTTACGCACGATGCTATTCCAGGTGCTACCGTGCATTTCATTTTCATTCAGCACGTTAACCAGCTGAGAAACCCAGGCCGTTACTTTAGCTTCATCAGCCAGATCGGCTTCAGCCAGCGTCGGTTGGTACACCAGTTCCTTCAGCAATGAGCGAGGATAGCGACGCTCCATGCGACCAATCATTTTCTGCGTAGCATTGTACTCAGAGACCAGTTTTTCCAGTGCTTCACCTGCCAGCGCCGGAGCGTGGGCATTTGTATGCAACGTAGCACCATCAAGGGCGATAGAGATCTGGTATTGATCCATCGCTTCATCATCTTTGATGTACTGTTCCTGCTTCCCTTTCTTCACTTTGTACAGCGGCGGCTGGGCAATGTAGACGTGGCCACGCTCTACGATTTCCGGCATCTGACGATAGAAGAAGGTCAACAGCAGCGTACGGATGTGCGAGCCGTCGACGTCCGCATCGGTCATGATGATAATGCTGTGGTAGCGCAGTTTATCCGGGTTGTACTCGTCGCGACCGATGCCGCAACCGAGCGCAGTAATCAGCGTCGCCACTTCCTGAGAAGAGAGCATCTTGTCGAAGCGTGCCTTCTCAACGTTGAGGATTTTACCTTTCAGCGGCAGAATCGCCTGGTTCTTACGGTTACGCCCCTGCTTCGCAGAGCCGCCCGCGGAGTCCCCTTCCACCAGGTACAGTTCAGAGTGGGCCGGGTCACGCTCCTGACAGTCTGCCAGTTTGCCCGGCAGACCCGCTAAGTCCAGCGCGCCTTTACGGCGAGTCATTTCACGAGCACGACGTGCAGCTTCGCGCGCGCGCGCAGCGTCGATGATTTTGCCAACGACGATTTTCGCGTCCGACGGATTTTCCAGCAGGTATTCGCTCAGCAGTTCGTTCATCTGCTGTTCTACCGCTGATTTAACCTCGGAGGAGACCAGCTTGTCTTTGGTCTGCGAAGAGAATTTCGGATCCGGCACTTTTACGGAAACAACGGCAATCAAACCTTCACGGGCATCGTCACCAGTGGCACTGACTTTCGCTTTTTTGCTGTAGCCTTCTTTGTCCATGTAGGCGTTCAGAGTACGGGTCATCGCCGCACGGAAGCCTGCAAGGTGAGTACCGCCATCACGCTGCGGAATGTTGTTGGTGAAGCAGTAGATGTTTTCCTGGAAACCATCATTCCACTGCAGCGCAACTTCAACGCCGATACCGTCTTTTTCAGTAGAGAAGTAGAAGATATTCGGGTGGATCGGCGTTTTATTTTTGTTGAGGTATTCAACAAACGCCTTAATGCCGCCTTCGTAGTGGAAATGGTCTTCTTTGCCGTCGCGCTTATCACGCAGGCGGATGGATACGCCGGAGTTCAGGAATGACAGCTCGCGCAGGCGTTTCGCCAGAATATCGTATTCAAATTCAACGACATTGGTGAAAGTTTCATGGCTTGGCCAGAAACGTACCTGGGTACCCGTAGCTTCGGTCTCACCGGTTACCGCCAGCGGCGCTTGCGGCACGCCGTGCACGTAAGTTTGCTGATGCACTTTGCCTTCACGACGAATCACCAGCTCCAGTTTCTGCGACAGGGCGTTAACCACGGAAACACCTACGCCGTGCAGACCGCCGGACACTTTATAAGAGTTATCATCGAATTTACCGCCTGCGTGCAGAACGGTCATGATAACTTCTGCCGCCGAAACGCCCTCTTCAGGGTGAATCCCGGTTGGGATACCACGGCCATCATCGGTAACGGACACGGAGTTGTCAGCGTGAATCGTCACGACGATATCTTTACAGTGACCCGCGAGCGCTTCGTCGATAGCGTTATCTACCACCTCGAATACCATGTGGTGCAGACCGGTGCCGTCATCCGTGTCGCCGATATACATACCCGGGCGCTTACGCACCGCATCCAGTCCTTTCAGGACTTTGATACTGGAGGAGTCATAAGAATTCGACATCAACGTTTCTCGCTCATTTTATCTTGGGTTAATCCGTTATTTTACCCTTTTCCACGGTGAACATCTTCGAATTTTTGTCCGACATGTCCAGAACGTGTTCAGCGCTAATTGCGCTGACAAAGACCTGAGATTGCGTGGCTTTTAAGCGACTGGCAAGCAGTCCGCGACGCGCATCATCCAGTTCAGAGGCAAAATCATCTATCAGGTACAGGCAGCGCCGTCCGCTTTCACGGGTCAGGAACTCCCCTTGCGCCAGACGCAAGGCGCACATCAGCAGCTTTAACTGTCCACGAGACAACGTATCTTCCACCGGCGCACCGTCAGCGCGTATACGGAAATCCGCTTTATGCGGACCGTGCGCGGTGTAAGTCAACATGCGATCACGTTCAAAACTGCGTTCCAGCACCTCTGCGTAATCAGTCTCTTTCTCCCAGCCACGCTGGAAAGAGAAAGAGAGAGAGAACTCGGGAAGAAACTGCTGGCAGGTATCCGCCATATCCTGCGCGATACCGGCGCTGTACTCCGCGCGCCAGGTACTGATTTGTTCCGCCAGCGGGATCAGTTCTTTATCCCACGGACGTAGTTGCTCATAACGACTCACCTGGCGCAGCGCCGCATTGCGCTGCTTGAGCAGACGCTTAAGGTTGCTCCAGGCGGTGAAAAATCCGGCTTCATTGTGAAAGCACCCCCAGTCAAGGAATGCTCTCCTGTATTTGGGGCCGCCGTTGAGTAAAGTAAACCCCTCAGGCGTAATCAGCTGCATTGGCATCAGGTGTGCCAGTTCTGCAACCTTATGACCGTCGGTGCCGTCAATGCGCACTTTGCTGTCACCCAACTTATCTTTTGTCAGGCCAATCGACGTTTCACGCTCCGTACCCTGCAAACGCCCGTGTAATACAAACGACTCCTGCTCGTGACGAATGACACGACCAATCTGCAAACTGCGAAACGCCCGACCGTGGCCCAGCGTATAGATAGCTTCCAGCACGCTGGTTTTGCCGCTGCCGTTAGCTCCTACCAGGAAGTTAAAGCCAGGAGATAAAGCAAGATCCGCGCTTTCAATATTGCGGAAATCTTTAATGAGAAGGCGCGTTAGTGACATATCAGGGTTTCTTCAGGCCAGGGCGATCGGCGCAGCCAGCTTCAACGCGGCCTGCGCACAGCCCCTGGAGCGTACACGAAGTACGTGACAGGGGCGAGCACAGCCCAGGTTGAAAATGGCAAGTAAGATAGCCCGCTATTTTCCACTACAGTCTCATTGGCATAACAACATAGGCAGCCGACTGTGATGCGGCATCTTCAATCTGCACGCTGGAAACAGAATCAGTCAGCATAATACGGACGTTTTCGCACTTCAGTGCGTTCAGTACATCCAGCACGTAGCTAACATTGAAGCCGATTTCCATTTCAGTTCCTGGGTAGGTGACGTCGAGGATCTCTTCTGCTTCTTCCTGTTCCGGGTTGTTCGCCGTGATTTTGAGCTGATTCTCACTGACGTACAGACGCACGCCGCGGAACTTCTCATTAGAGAGGATCGCCGCACGGGCAAATGCCTGCTTGAGAATATCGCAGCCTGCTTCCAGGTGTTTGTCCGGGTTCTTCGGTAGCACGCGGCGATAATCCGGGAAACGACCGTCAACCAGCTTGGAAGTGAAAATAAAGTCACCGACGTGTGCTCGGATGTTGTTGCTGCCAATTTGCACTCGCAGCGGGTTGTCGCCGCCGTCAAGCATACGCATCAGCTCAATAACACCTTTACGCGGCACAATCACCGAATGGTTGGGCAGAGATTGTCCAACCGGCATAGAGCAGACTGCCAGACGGTGACCATCGGTCGCCACGGTACGCAACTCTTCACCTTCGGTTTCAAACAGCATGCCGTTTAAGTAATAGCGCACGTCCTGATGAGCCATTGAAAACTGCGTGGCCTCAATCAGGCGCTTCATTGTGGCCTGCGGTAGGGTGAATTCAACTTCGCTCTGCCAGTCATCCAGATTCGGAAAGTCGGCGGCAGGTAGCGTGGAAAGTGAGAAACGGCTGCGGCCAGAACGCACCAGCATGCGGTCGCCTTCCAGTTGAACGGCGATTTCAGCCCCTTCCGGCAGCCCACGACAAATGTCGAAAAATTTACGTGCCGGAACGGTAGTCGCACCTGGTTCATGAGGCTGAATCAGCGCAACGCGTGCCACCATTTCCATTTCAAGATCGGTACCGGTCAGAGAAAGCGTACCATCCGCAACCTGTAGCAACAGATTTCCGAGAATCGGCAGTGTAGGACGACCACCCAGCGGGCCGCTGACCTGCTGAAGCGGTTTTAATAAATGTTCACGTTCAACGGTAAATTTCATAGCGTCACGAAGATAATGTTCTGATTAAATTGGAGAAATCTTCTTTAATATCATGGCTTTCTTCACGCAACTGCTCAATCTTGCGGCAGGCATGAAGCACGGTAGTATGGTCACGCCCACCAAACGCGTCGCCAATTTCCGGCAGACTGTGGTTGGTGAGTTCTTTTGCCAGCGCCATCGCCATCTGACGCGGGCGAGCTACCGAGCGAGATCGACGCTTAGAAAGCAGATCCGCAATTTTGATTTTGTAGTACTCCGCCACCGTCTTTTGGATATTGTCGATGGTGACCAGTTTTTCCTGCAATGCCAGCAGATCGCGCAGCGCTTCACGCACAAAGTCGATAGTGATCGCCCGGCCGGTAAAGTTGGCGTTGGCAATCACTCGGTTCAGTGCGCCTTCCAGTTCACGCACGTTAGAGCGTAGACGCTTGGCAATAAAGAACGCCACCTCGCCCGGCAGACGAATGTCGTTTTCGTCCGCTTTCTTCATCAGGATCGCCACGCGCGTTTCCAGCTCTGGCGGTTCGATCGCGACAGTCAGTCCCCAGCCGAAGCGGGATTTCAGACGATCTTCAACACCGTTGATCTCTTTCGGATAGCGATCCGATGTCAGGATGATCTGCTGATTACCTTCCAGTAGGGCATTGAAGGTGTGGAAAAACTCTTCCTGAGATCGTTCTTTGTTGGCAAAGAATTGAATATCGTCAATCAGCAACGCATCAACAGAACGGTAGTAGCGTTTAAACTCTTCGATCGCATTGTTTTGCAGGGCCTTAACCATGTCCTGGACAAAACGCTCGGAGTGCATATACACCACTTTCGCATTCGGCTTGCGTGCCATGATCCCGTTACCGACGGCATGCAACAGGTGGGTTTTACCCAGGCCAGTACCGCCATACAGGAATAGAGGATTGTAGGCACCGCCAGGATTGTCCGCCACCTGACGTGCCGCCGCGCGCGCCAGTTGGTTAGATTTACCTTCAACGAAGTTATCAAACGTATGTTTGACGTTAACGTTAGAGCGATAGGTGTGTTCTGCCGGAGCGGGGACGTTATCCCAGCCCGGGCGCGCCGCCGGTGCGGCACGTTGCGGCTGTACTTGTTGCGCGACATACGCAGGCGCCACAACGTTATTAACCGGCGTCTTCAGCGTTTGCGTGACGGGTTTTGTACCGACTTCAAAACGCAGCTGCGGGGCATCCGCACCACAGAAGCTATTCAGTAATCCATTGATGTTGTTAAGGTATTTATCCCTTACCCAATCGAGCACAAAACGGTTTGGCGCATACAAAGCCAGCGTGTTATCGCTCAGTTCCGCCTGCAACGGGCGTATCCACATACTGAATTCTGTGGCTGGTAACTCATCCTGCAATCGGGCAAGACACTGCTGCCAAAGCGAAAGTGACACGGCGGACTCCACTCGAACAAAAGTCGATAAATGACAAAGGCTGAAACATTCATGATTGTTGGCGCACGTCGAAAAGACCCTGCAAGAGGGTGACGCACGAACCGCTGTCTGCGGTTATATGCCCGATCAGGATCCAATGAAACGATCAGGACCGCGGATCATAGCCTAAACTGCGCGAGAGATCTTCTGTTTCTCACAGATTCTTCCCGATTTATCCACAGGATGATCCAGAATCGGCTAAGTGTAAACGATCCTGGAGAAGTGCTGCAGGTTTTCGCGCGCATATTGAAAAAATTAATGAGCAAAGCGGCTTTTTTGCTTAAACGATCTAATAAAGATCCCGGGCGATCCTTGCGCTTTATCCGCCAGCCCGTATAATTCTTACCCCCAGCGAGTAACGGTCGCCTCACGGCGTCAACGCTGCCTGTTTTTTACGCGAAACCATGCGGAAAAAAGCGGGAAATAAGGAAAGAGAATTGACTCCGGAGTGTACAATTATTACAATCCGGCCTCTTTAATCACCCACACTGTGGCGTAAGTCGTTCGATATTCGTTCGGGTATACGCAAAAGTCAGTGAATTTATTCAAGTTTAGGTAGAAATCGCCATGAAACGCACTTTTCAACCGTCTGTACTGAAGCGCAACCGTTCTCACGGCTTCCGTGCTCGTATGGCTAATAAAAATGGTCGTCAGGTTCTGGCACGTCGTCGTGCTAAAGGCCGTTCTCGTCTGACCGTTTCTAAGTAATAAAAGCTAGCCCCTGAGTGGTTAAGCTCGCATTTCCCAGGGAGTTACGTTTGTTAACTCCCACTCATTTCACATTCGTCTTCCAGCAGCCACAACGGGCTGGCACGCCGCAAATCACCATCCTCGGCCGCCTGAATTCGCTGGGGCATCCCCGTATCGGTCTTACAGTCGCCAAGAAAAACGTTCGACGCGCACATGAACGCAATCGGATTAAACGTCTGACGCGTGAAAGTTTTCGTCTTCGTCAGCACGAACTTCCAGCGATGGATTTCGTGGTGGTGGCTAAAAAAGGGGTTGCTGACCTCGATAACCGTGCTCTCTCGGAAGCGTTGGAAAAATTATGGCGTCGCCATTGTCGCCTGGCTCGCGGGTCCTGATAGCCCTCATTCGGGTCTATCAACGCCTTATCAGTCCGCTGCTTGGGCCGCATTGCCGTTTCACTCCAACCTGTTCGAGCTACGGAATTGAGGCATTGCGCAGGTTTGGAGTGATAAAAGGCAGTTGGTTGACGGTGAAACGCGTATTAAAATGCCACCCTTTACACCCTGGTGGTGACGATCCCGTCCCGCCCGGACCATTTGATACCAGAGAACACTAACGATGGATTCGCAACGCAATCTTTTAGTCATCGCTTTGCTGTTCGTGTCTTTCATGATCTGGCAAGCCTGGGAGCAGGATAAAAATCCTCAACCTCAAGCTCAACAGACCACGCAGACAACGACCACCGCAGCGGGTAGCGCCGCCGACCAGGGCGTACCGGCCAGTGGCCAGGGGAAACTGATTACGGTTAAGACTGACGTGCTTGATCTGACCATCAACACCCGTGGTGGTGATGTGGAACAGGCCTCGCTGCCAGCTTACCCGAAAGAACTCGGTTCTACCGAGCCGTTCCAGTTACTGGAAACCACGCCACAGTTCATCTATCAGGCGCAAAGTGGCCTGACAGGTCGCGATGGCCCGGATAACCCGGCTAACGGCCCGCGTCCGCTGTACAACGTCGAAAAAGACGCCTTTGTACTGGCTGATGGTCAGAACGAACTGCAGATCCCGATGACCTATACTGACGCAGCGGGCAACACATTCACTAAAACGTTTGTCCTCAAGCGTGGTGAATATGCTGTCAACGTTAACTACAGCGTGCAGAACGCCAGCGAGAAACCGCTGGAAGTCTCCACCTTTGGTCAGCTGAAGCAATCCATCAATCTGCCATCTCATCGTGACACTGGTAGCAGCAACTTTGCGCTGCACACCTTCCGTGGCGCAGCGTACTCCACGCCTGATGAGAAGTATGAAAAATACAAGTTCGACACCATTGCTGAAAACGAAAACCTGAACGTCAATGCTAAAGACGGCTGGGTAGCAATGCTGCAACAGTATTTTGCAACGGCATGGGTTCCGCGTAACGACGGCACCAATAACTTCTACACCGCTAATCTGGGTAACGGCATTGCCGCTATCGGCTATAAATCTCAGCCGGTACTGGTACAGCCTGGCCAGACTGGTGCGATGACCAGCACCCTGTGGGTTGGTCCGGAAATTCAGGATAAAATGGCGGCAGTTGCTCCGCACCTGGATCTGACCGTGGATTACGGCTGGCTGTGGTTCATCTCCCAACCTCTGTTCAAACTGCTGAAGTTCATCCACAGCTTCCTGGGTAACTGGGGCTTCTCCATCATCGTTATCACCTTTATCGTTCGTGGCATCATGTACCCGCTGACCAAAGCGCAGTACACCTCCATGGCGAAGATGCGTATGCTGCAGCCGAAGATTCAGGCAATGCGTGAGCGTCTGGGCGATGACAAACAGCGTCAGAGCCAGGAAATGATGGCACTGTACAAAGCTGAGAAGGTTAACCCACTGGGTGGCTGTTTCCCTCTGATCATCCAGATGCCAATCTTCCTGGCGTTGTACTACATGCTGATGGGCTCCATTGAACTGCGTCATGCGCCGTTCGCTCTGTGGATCCATGACCTGTCTGCACAGGACCCGTACTACATCCTGCCGATCCTGATGGGCGTGACGATGTTCTTCATTCAGAAGATGTCGCCGACCACTGTGACCGACCCGATGCAGCAGAAGATCATGACCTTTATGCCGGTCATCTTCACCGTGTTCTTCCTGTGGTTCCCGTCAGGTCTGGTGCTGTACTATATCGTCAGCAACCTGGTAACCATTATTCAGCAGCAGTTGATTTACCGTGGTCTGGAGAAGCGTGGCCTGCATAGCCGCGAGAAGAAAAACTCCTGATTCGGTGAGTTAACGCTAAAATAAGGGCGGTCAGATGACCGCCTTTTTTATTTGTATTCAGCGAGACATATCATGAGCCATAACGACACCATCGTCGCTCAGGCAACCCCACCGGGACGTGGTGGTGTGGGTATTCTGCGTATCTCCGGCCTTAAAGCGCGCGAAGTCGCCGAAACCGTGCTGGGCAAACTGCCAAAACCGCGTTATGCAGACTATCTGCCATTTAAAGACGCAGATGGCAGTGCGCTGGATCAGGGGATTGCCCTGTGGTTTCCCGGACCGAACTCCTTTACTGGTGAAGATGTTTTAGAGCTTCAGGGTCACGGCGGACCGGTCATTCTCGATCTGCTGTTAAAACGCATTCTGACGATTCCAGGCCTGCGCATTGCCAGACCCGGCGAGTTCTCTGAACGTGCATTTCTTAACGATAAGCTCGATTTAGCTCAGGCAGAGGCTATTGCCGACCTGATTGATGCCAGCTCGGAACAAGCTGCACGCTCGGCGCTAAACTCGTTGCAAGGTGCATTTTCTGCCCGCGTGAACCACCTTGTGGAAGCACTCACTCACCTGCGCATCTATGTGGAAGCAGCGATTGATTTCCCGGACGAGGAAATAGACTTTCTTTCCGACGGCAAAATTGAAGCGCAGCTCAATAGCGTCATCAGTGATCTTGATGCTGTTCGTGCCGAAGCGCGTCAGGGCAGCCTGTTGCGTGAAGGGATGAAAGTAGTCATTGCCGGACGTCCTAACGCAGGCAAATCAAGCCTGTTGAACGCACTGGCGGGGCGTGAAGCAGCGATCGTGACCGATATTGCCGGAACCACCCGCGACGTACTGCGCGAGCACATTCATATCGACGGTATGCCGCTGCATATCATCGATACCGCCGGTCTGCGCGATGCAAACGATGAAGTTGAGCGTATTGGTATCGAGCGCGCCTGGCAGGAGATAGAACAAGCCGACCGCGTGCTGTTTATGGTTGATGGCACCACCACGAACGCAGTAAATCCAGCAGAAATATGGCCTGACTTTATTGCACGTCTGCCTGCGAAGCTACCGATTACAATCGTGCGTAACAAAGCGGATATCACTGGCGAAACACTGGGTCTTAGCGAAGTAAATGGCCACTCACTGGTTCGCCTCTCTGCGCGTACCGGCGAAGGCGTGGACGTACTGCGCAACCATCTCAAGCAGAGCATGGGTTTTGAAACTAATATGGAAGGCGGCTTCCTGGCGCGTCGTCGTCATCTGCAAGCCCTGGCTGAAGCGGCAGAACATCTCCAGCAAGGGAAAGCTCAGTTGCTGGGTGCGTGGGCTGGAGAGTTGCTGGCGGAAGAACTGCGACTGGCGCAACAAAACCTCAGTGAGATAACCGGAGAGTTTACTTCCGACGATCTGCTGGGCAGGATTTTCTCCAGTTTCTGTATTGGTAAGTAAGCGCTAATTTTGGCTTTTAATTTGAGAGAGTGCTTTTGTCGAGAAATTGAAAGCTAGGCGCAAGAAGGTGGAGAACCCATGCTTACCGGGTTCTCCGTCGATCCAAATTATCAGCATTCCATGGCGTCGGGTTCACACTCGTCAGTGAGAGCACGAATTTTATGCTCAGAAATTAACGAGCGCTCACCTGCCAGAAACGATAATTTTTTGTATGACTCAACATCTACTGCAGTTAACGGTGACGGCAATTCAACATTGCGCTCATTCAAGTCATCATTAATTGCACTGGCGATAGTGCCGTCGCTAAAGCCAGCGTGAGTTAATCGGTTGATTTTTTGATAGTTCCACTCACGTAAACCTGCCGCAACAATACCCATAATTAATGCCTCCAAATAATGTGTTAATAAGTTGATGAAGATTTGGCAATACTGCCGGATGTACTGCCGCCAATCACAGCCCCCACAGTTGTTACAACAGCCTTCCCTCCAGCCATACCTAGTCCACCAGAAGCCAAGCTCCCTCCTCCCAACGCAGCGAGCCCCGCTGAAGAGGCTGCGGCACCGCTTAAGGTCCCCCCGGCCACGCCCAATCCCGCAGCACTGACCGCTGCGCCAATAGCCGGGGCCATGGCCGCCGCCGCCCCGCCTGTCGCGAGAGTTGCCGCTACGACAGCAAGAGATTTGAAAGGATTTTCACTAATATAATCAAAGAGATCGCTAAACATACTTATCACCTTTATCAAAGTAACAGGCACATGCCTCGTTGAAATCAATGATATTCAACACATTAAATAAATCAAAATATTAAAAAAAATACATAAATTGATAAAAAAAATAAAATATTATGAAAATAAATCATGACTAAAATCTACTTGATATTTAATCTTCAATTAATATTTTTTGAAGTGGATTTTATTTGATATTTTGATGCATACAAAAGACATAGAAGACTTTTCAATCAGTTCCGGAAAATATCATGATTGAGCTTACCGGGTTCTTTCATTTCCCGGCATGACATTTATAAAATTTCGCAGGTTGATTTTGTGATAGAAATCACAAAAAATGGAGAATCAATGGCCCTTTCCGATCATCAAAAACAGGTTTTCCGCACTTTTCTCTCTGGCGAACGCCACCCGTTCCCGGATATATACGATGCGATAAGCGAGCAAATACTCCTTCTTATTTTTAAAGCTCGCCACCTTTATACGCTTCCCGAATGCCGCCATTGGTTTGAAGAACAACATCGCGTCATCACTGCGCTGCAAGATCAAAGCGCTAAAATCAGTGAGATTTATAAATCAGATAACTATGCCGTGGGTGCTGAAGAAGAAAAAGAGGATCCTCTTCTGAACACTCTCGCGTTTATGAGAACACTGTATGAAGGGTTCGATAAAGGTAACGTAAGCCTGAAAACTTGGGGGGAGATGAATCATCCGCCTGAACAACGCCGAGGGCGCTACCAACATCTGATGTCCCTTCATGAGGAATTTATTCGCGACGATCTGTTTGCCATTTTAACTAGCAGTCAAACAGGTTGCCCAGCTATTCCCGTAGAAAAACGGAAAGGCTACTGCCATCAGGATCTTTCAATAGCACATTCACATGGCGACCTGCTATTAGAAAAATTAGATAAGTATTTTTCTATCAATAGATTAGATATTTTATCCGAGACAGTGTTCCATCTCATCGCGGATTATCGGCAAAAACACAGTGCACTCCCCCAATGGCTGACACCATTCGCGGATACCTTCAGCGGATTCGCCATCAGAGGAATACGTGAAAGTCATGATTTTAAAGCCATCAAGGAAGATCTTGAAAAACAAGGTTGCGAACAACTAATTGACAGCGTGCTCACTCAAGGGTCAGAGCACGATGCTCAGCGTATCCTGAACGTTTATATCGGCGTTTATGCTACTGATATTCACCACTGGCTTTTTGACATCCTGCGTTATCTGAAGACACCTCAATCAACGCCCTATCGCTGGAAATTTACAACAATCTCACCTGATAGAACCCAAAAAAACGAAGAAAAAAAAGAACACGAATCTATCAGTTGGGATAGCGAATTTTGCCAAATAACCATAGATCGCAATAACCTATTGGAACTCATTCAAACACACACCCTTTATGATGCGGTGCTCACGCTTGCCGATCGGCTGCTGCATATCTATCGCCCAGCTGCAGAGCAAGAATTACAGAAAAAAGATAGCGTGGCCTCCCTCACTGAGAATGAACAAAAAATCCACAACTCCAATAGTTTTCTGTTTCCTAAATCAAATAGACGTTCGTATGAAGAAAACGTGGGTAATGTGCAAATGTTTGAGGCCTGGCATCAACGAAATACAGTGCTGCTGATCAGCAAAAATATCAAGCGAACGGAAAAAATCACCGTTGCCGAGCGGATTGCAGGACTAAAGAGCTATGATCTCAAAATTGGCGTCCCCTCCGGCAGCAAAATGAAGGTCAAAGACGGTGTTTACGATAAAGTCAAAAGTTACAGCTTTCTGAAATTACCCGATAAATTAAGCCAGGTTTCACTACAGCGATATCACTCCAAAGCGAAAGCTATCATCAATGCGGAGATCGATATGCTATTGCACGCTCAACAAAATAAAAACGCAGAATTTCCCTTCAACGGTGCGACGCATGCCATTAAACCCCTTTGGGCAAAATGCGATTACGCCAATAATACCGAGAAGAGTGAATTGTAATTGAATCGACAACAGTGTTTTCCTATCAGGAAATCACTGTTGTCCAAATGGCAACTCGCACTACTGACTCTCTCCCCGTATTCTTAGCGCCACATTCCTCATGAGGTCGCTATGACACGCTTTCTAATCTGCAGCTTTGCCCTTGTTTTACTCTATCCAGCCGGAATTGATATGTATCTGGTGGGATTACCGCGAATTGCCGCCGATCTGAATGCCAGCGAGGCGCAACTGCACATCGCATTCTCCGTTTATCTTGCCGGGATGGCGACAGCAATGTTATTCGCGGGTAAGGTAGCGGACCAGTCAGGGCGAAAACCAGTGGCTATAGTCGGTGCCCTGATATTCATTTTCGCCTCTGCCCTGTGCTCCTTTGCCGAAAGTGGCACGCCATTCCTGGTAGGGCGTTTCATTCAGGGCGTTGGTGCGGGCTGCTGCTATGTAGTGGCGTTTGCGATACTGCGCGATACGCTGGACGATCGCCGTCGGGCGAAGGTGCTGTCATTGTTGAACGGTATCACCTGTATCGTGCCAGTTCTGGCTCCGGTGATGGGGCACCTGATCATGCTCAAATACCCCTGGCAGAGCCTGTTCTATACGATGATGGGCATGGGCGTAGTCGTTTGTCTGCTCTCAGTGTTTATCCTGCGGGAATCGCGCCCGGCAACGCATTCAACATCTGCGGAAACCAACCAAATCGCAGAGTCGCTAGTGAACCGCTTTTTCCTCAGCCGACTGGCTATTACCACCCTCAGCGTATCTGTGATCCTGACCTTTGTGAATACTTCTCCGGTGCTACTGATGGAAGTAATGGGCTTCGACCGTGGTGAATACGCCACCACGATGGCAATGACTGCGGGTATCAGTATGGCAGTATCGTTCTCCACACCGTTCGCCCTGAGCCTGTTTAAACCTCGAACTCTGATGCTAACCTCGCAAGGGCTCTTTCTCGCTGCAGGCATCGTGTTAACGCTCGCCAATACGCATGCGCTCACTCTGTTTGGGCTGACTTTAATCTGTGCGGGATTCTCGGTGGGCTTCGGTGTCGCCATGAGCCAGGCGCTGGGGCCATTCTCGCTGCGTGCAGGCGTGGCCAGCTCGACATTAGGCATTGCCCAGGTTTGTGGTTCATCAGTGTGGATTTGGCTGGCCGCTATCCTCGGCCTCGATGCGCTGAATATGCTGATCGGGATTCTGATTGGTTGTAGCATAGTAAGTATCATGCTGATTATCACTGTTGCTCCAGACCGGTCCGCGCCAACTCATGAAGAAATCCCTCAGCAGTCTCGATCTTAATTTACTGCTCTGTCTGCAGCTCCTGATGCAGGAGCGCAGCGTTACCAAAACCGCTAAGCGGATGAGCGTCACGCCCTCGGCGGTCAGTAAATCGTTGTCGAAACTGAGAGCCTGGTTTGACGATCCGTTGTTTGTAAACACCCCACTGGGGCTGACGCCAACGCCGCTGATGGTCAGCATGGAGCAAAACCTGGCGGAGTGGATGCAGATGAGTAACCAACTGCTTGATAAGCCAAACCACGAATCGCCGCGCGGATTGAAGTTTGATCTGGTGGCCGAAACACCGCTGGTGATGATCATGTTCAACACGCTCTCACAGCAGATCTATCAGCGTTATCCACAGGCCACGATCAAAGTGCGCAACTGGGACTACGATTCGCTGGACGCGATTATTCGTGGCGAGGTAGATATCGGTTTTACCGGCCGCGAAAGCCACCCGCGATCGCGCGAACTACTCAGCCTGCTTCCTTTGTCGATCGATTATGAGGTGTTGTTTTCCGATCTCCCGTGCGTCTGGTTGCGCGAGGATCATCCGGCATTGCGGGAAGAGTGGAATCTGGAAACTTTTCTGCGCTATCCCCATATCAGCATTAGCTGGGAGCAGAGCGATACCTGGGCGCTGGACGATGTGCTCCAGGAGATGGGACGCGAACGAAATATCGCATTGTGTCTGCCTGGTTTTGAGCAGTCACTGTTTATGGCCGCGCAACCGGATCACGCGTTGATAGCTACGGCCCCAGTCTACTGTAAGCGCTATAACCAACTTCACCAGCTGCCGCTTGTGGCGCGTCCGATGCCTTTTGATGCTGCGCAGCTTGAGAAGATGCGCGTACCGTTCACCCTCCTTTGGCATAAACGCAACAGCCACAACCCTAAGATCGTCTGGTTAAAAGAGACGATCAAGGCTCTTTATCGCGATATGACCTGACGATCCGCCCCCGATGTTGTTGCAAAATTAACCACGCTGGCTACAGAAATGTAAATGTCGCGTAATGTATTTCGTTTCCGTCTACTTTTTGGGCTGCAAAGCCTGCCTATAAGCCGTGTAAATGTTACTCTGGTAATAATCACGGACCATTAATCACGGAGCGAAAAATGGCGACACATTTTGCCAGAGGGATTCTTACGGAGGGACACCTTGTTTCAGTTCGTCTCCCTTCTCCATGCCACATCGAAGCAAGCAATTTACCGACTCACCGCCGGACACGCTTTCTGGCCTCCAGAAGCCTGCTCGCCGAACTGATGTTTATGCTTTACGGCACAAGCACACTGCCCGACATTGTTATTGAAGCCAAAGGTAAGCCCGTCTTTCGCGATAAAAATCTGCCTGGCTTTTCAATTTCTTATGCCGGAAATATGGTTGGTGTCGCACTGACAACAGAAGGTGCATGTGGTCTGGATATGGAGCTTCAGCGGACGAACAGAGGGTTTAATAATCCACATTCAACCGAAACCTACCATTTCTCCAGTAACGAAAACCTGTGGATCAACAACCAAAGCGATCCGAATGAAGCACGCGCACAACTTATTACTCTGCGCCAGAGCGTACTCAAACTCACCGGTGATGTGTGCAATGACGACCCGCGTGAGCTCCAGCTATTACCCGGTGCCGGACGTCTGAAATGTGCCCATGCTGCGCAGATCGAAGCCATCTGCGATGCGGAAGATGTATTGGTATGGTCAGTCGCGGTCACGCCAGCCATTGAAAAACTCAAGGTTTGGGAGTTTGATGGTAAACAGGATTGGAAATGTTTGCCTGATATCCAGACTCGCGCTAATGAGCCGACGGGTCGCCTGATCCGGTTTTCACAATTATCCGCAGCAAAGAGCTATACGCTTAACTGATTTAACCTTCATGATGAAACAGGAGTAACCATGTCTGAAACATTGAATGTTGTTACGTTACTGGGGAGCCTGCGCAAAGGTTCATTTAATGGAATGGTTGCCCGTACGCTGCCAAAAATTGCTCCTGCGGGGATGGAAATCAACGCATTACCCTCTATCGGTGATTTTCCTCTGTATGACGCCGATCTGCAGCAAGAAGAGGGTTTTCCAGCAAGCGTAGAAGCACTGGCAGAACAAATCAGGAAAGCCGATGGCGTGGTTATTGTTACGCCGGAATATAACTATTCTGTTCCGGGCGGACTGAAAAATGCCATCGACTGGCTGTCTCGCCTGCCCGATCAACCTCTGGCGGGGAAACCGGTTCTGATTCAGACCAGTTCAATGGGCGGCATCGGCGGTGCACGCTGTCAGTACCATCTGCGCCAGATTCTGGTATTTCTCGACGCCATGGTTATGAACAAGCCGGAATTTATGGGTGGCGTCATTCAGAACAAAGTTGATCCACAAACCGGAGAAGTGGTTGATCAAAGTACGTTGGATCATCTCACCGGCCAGCTGACTGCTTTTAGCGAATATATTCAGAGAGTTAAAGCATAAAAGAGTTCGCATAATATTCGCAGATGATTGTAAATAATCCAGAAAGAGCCTAATCTTTCTGGATTATCTTATTTCCTGTTATTTATGACTCTGCTCCAGAATTATCCCCTCCTCTGTTTTCTCTCCTGGCAATTTATGGCATAGTTATACCAACTGTTACGGTTGTAATAATATTATTTATAAATATATCTACTCTTTTTTTCCCGACATCTTGTCACTCGTGAACAATGGATATGCCATGGACAGGACTTTGTCACATTTGCGGACAGCAGTATGTAGCAGTACACAGCTGGAGAAATCCATGTATGCCTGCCTGCAGGCGATACCAGATTCTATAGAATGTGATGGTATTTTTTTTAACTACTATCGTAGTGACATCCGCTGTATTCAGTTTTTAGCACTGGCGACACATAAAACGGCACGACTGAAACGGGATGTCATCCCTATTCCTGAAAACATTGCCCGACAATTCGATTATTCGGATAATTTCTCCACTCAACTTATTGATAATCTGAGTCAGTGCCCGCTGACTCAATATGTTGTAAATACCTGCTTTCGTAATATCAAATCCCTTATACTGATGCGCATGCATCTGGACGGCGTGCGTTTGGGTGCAATGGGGGTGTTTAGTTACCATACAAATGCCTTTACACCGCAGCATACGGCGTTGTTTGAATCAGTACGAGGAGAGCTCTCCTTGCTTGCCTTCATTGCCCTGTCACGGCATAACCTCTTACTGAAAAATATCCCCCCTCTTATACCAGGACTTCCTGCATCAGAAGAAGATGAGCAATTCGTTGTCAGCCCGTCCAATATCCCACTGTACCAGCTTTATAATTCGTTAGATGAACTGGCAAATAGTAAACAACCCATTCTGATGTTGGGTGAAGAGGGCGTCGGAAAAAAAACCTTTGTAGCTGCTTTACGACAGCGCAATTCTAACGGCATTCATTATTATGGAATACTTGATGCCTCCGCCCGGCAATTGATAATCATAAAAAATGGAAAAGTGGACAAAACGGTGGTTATCGATTTTGCTCTGCCACCGAACATTGCTTTATTTCTGGAATTGCATCAGGGGTCTTTGCAGATAAATGAAATAAGGTTATTACCCGAGCGCTGGCAAAATTTTCTGCTGGGGTTGCATTCAAACTACCGAGAATATTGCCAGATACAGGTTATAGCCATTCAGACCCTACCATTTTCAGCTACTCAAATACCCAGTAACAGTGAAAATCACAGCATTCATCAGCATAATATAACAAGCCAACGGTACGCCAACATTCTCTGTCAGGTTATTACGCTACCTCCGCTCCGTTATCGACATAACGATATTCCGCTTCTGTTGATACACTATCTGAGATACCTGTCGAAACAGCATAAACAGGCCTCCTTACCTGTTTTAGGCGAAGACTCTCTTCGCCTGCTTTGGGAGTACAACTGGCCAGGCAATATTACTGAATTAATTGGTTTGTTAGAAAACGCCTTTTTTCGCGGCACTCTCAATGAGCTCAACATCATGCTGCCTGGCGAGATGAATACCAATGCCATTGCGCCACTTGATGAAGCGATGCGTCAACATATTCAACTGGCGCTGCGCCAGACGCGGGGGAAAATTTCAGGGAAAGGTGGGGCAGCGGAACTGCTTGGTGTGAATAGCAATACCCTGTACAGCAAAATAAAGAAACTCGGTATTGCAGTGAAAGATAAATAGTAGCACTCCCCTTTCATTATGAGGGAAAGGGGAGCAACGCCTTTATTTACGCGTCCTGGTACGATGAAAACCGTCAATCATTCCTTTAATCAGCGCACCTGGCGTATCACCAGTACTGCACAAATACAGATGTATGATGATAAATGCCACCATCGTGACAGCAAGACCATAGTGGAGATATGCAACGACTTGCTTACCCGGCAATGTGAAGAGGGTTTCCGGCGTATAACCGGGGTACATCATCAATAACCCGGTGATAATCAGTAGCGGTAACAACAGAAACATCACGACGATATAACCCAGTTGTTGCAGGATATTAAATTTAGCCACAGATGAAGCATGTTCCGGGTGAGGTTCTCCGCGGAAAATACCATACAAATAATAACGAGTCTGACGTACCAGGCGCCCAATAATTCCCTGCCAACGAACCCGATAGTGATGCCCGTTACCGCAGCAGGCCAACAGAATAAAGCCCAACCAGATAACACACAAAAGCACGCCAGTAATATTATGTACATCGACCCAAAGAGAGAATCGAAAACTTACCCAGTGCAATGCGCAACCACTGATAATAAGTACGGCAAAACAAAGTGCATTTAGCCAGTGCCAGCAGCGAACGGGCAACGTATAGAGATAACGTTTTTCTATCTTTCCGCCTGTTGCCTGATGAGATATCACAAGTCGCCCCAAACCATGGCAAATAAGCAGAATAACGAATCCACACAGAACGTATGCAAACAAACGATCGACTCGCCCACTCCCGTTATTGCCGATCATATAGGTATCGGTAAACAGGGCACCATCAACCTGACGAACAACAGGGGCTGAGACCGCGACCGCCGCCAGTTTATTTCTGAGCGCAAGGTCGTCAAATAATCCTTTCCCCAACTTACTGCCAGCAATGGTGTTTTCATCAGGGGCAAACGTTTTGTGGCGAGCACTAAGCAGCGATCCGTCACCATGACACTGCTCACATCCGATCGTTTGTGAGGCCGGTAATATCCGGTGCAACGTTGTATCCGTGGCATCAGCATGACAATCAATACACCGCAGGCTACTGAGGTGTTGTGTGGCATAAGGTAGCGCTGAATGCGCCATATCCTGAGATTTAGAAGCCTTTCCCCCGGATAACTGCGAAAATACACCTGCCCGCGAATGGCAATTGGTGCACATCAGATTACCATCTGCGATTTGTTTTTTATCTGGATGATTAATCTCCCCGGCCGTCATCGTGTGCGCATTATGGCAGGAGGTACAGGAAAGCAGCCCTTTCGCAATCTTTTGATTATGTACGCTTTGCTGCATGGCATGCACGGTATCGCGCATCACAACGCCGTGGCAGCTCTCACAAACCTTATCGCCAATGGGTTTTAGCACATGCGGGGTGGCTGAAAACCCCTCACTTTCCGGCTGACTCTGATGGCAAGCGATACATGGCACATTGCCATGTACGCTGTCGTGATATTTATCCATTGAGACGAATAAATTAGCCTGCACTTTATCGGTTGATATTCCCTGAATGTCACTGTCAGCATGGCATTCCTGGCAGGGTTGATTGAGCTGCGCTGTCGGGATCGGAGCGGAATACCCCGACAGCGATATCAATCCTGAAACCAGACAAAACAAACCTCTCTTTAAGAGCCCACACATAATATCCCTCATGGCTTCATATCCGGATATTTAAAGAGGTGGCAGTTGTTGCAGTAGATAACCGAAGGTTTGTGCTCGTTATGGCAGGCAGTGCAGGGAACATCTTTGCCGTAATGCATCGAATCATGCGGATTAGGCTCGGCATTCTTTTTATGTGGATCTGGCTGCGTTAATCCCGCAATCTGATCCCGCGTTCCATGACAACTCAGGCATGCTTTATCATTTGGAGCGGCGACTGGCGTGCTGGCGCCATGACACAATTGGCATGATGTATCGCGCCCGGTGGCTTCCAGAGAATGATGATAAGGCTTAACAGCCATCGTATTCAGTTGCTGGTGAAAGGCGGCTTCGTTATCTGCTGCAACACCAAGTTGAGAAAAACTGCCAGTCAACAGCAGTAACAAGGCCATGCAAAATTTCGCCATGTTAAATTCCCCCAACATCAAATGAATCATCCGCTGCGGTTGCAGAGGCGGCGCTGAGACCGGCTATACGACCGAAGACCAGACAGTCTGCAACGGCGCAACTACCGAGGCGGCTACCACCATGTGACCCCGCGGTTGCTTCTCCGGCAGCATATAACCCAGGGATCGGTTGACTATCCGCCGCATTGAGTACCTCCGCGCGCATGCTGATTTGTACCCCGCCCATGACATAGTGCACTTTGGGCCACACGCGCACCGCGACAAACGGCCCCTTCTCCAGCGGCACAGCACGACTGACATCTTTCTTCATCCGATCACCGCCTTTACGTGCAACAGCGGCATTGTAGGCATCTACCTCATCCTGCAGCGTGGCGTAAGGGATACCAAAATGAGCCGCAAGTTGTTCCAGCGAGTCAAACTGCCAGGCTACGCCATAGTGCAATGCATGCCCCAGACTCTGGGCCAGTTTTGCACCTTCCAGCGTCGTGAAGCAGATGGGATAAAGTGGATTACCTTTTTCATCTACCTGCGCCAGAATGCCCTCTTCACGCTCTTTGCGATCGGCAAGTTCGTTTGTGAAACGGTGACCTGTACGCGGGTTGACCATGATCCCGTTGGGAAAACCGGAGATAGTATTGAACTGCGACACATAGCCGAAGCCTCGTTCGTCCGGCGATGACCAGGGACCTAGCTGGATTAGATCTAGCTGTACGGGTGTTGCGCCAATACGCAGCATGTGTACCAGGCATTCCGCCGTGGCACCAGGATGGTTGGTGGAGTCTACTCGCTCATCCAGCATGGGGTTTTGCAGTTTGCGGAAACGCAAATCATTAGAAAAACCACCAGAACACATCACTACGCCATAACGTGCGCCGTAATGACGAATCTGCCCGGTTTGTTCGTCAGGGAATTGATAGCCATCGCGAACCGTCAGACCAATCACACGCCCTTGCGCGTTTTGCAGGAAAGATTCCAGCTTGCATTGAGAACGGAAAACCACGCCCATTTTCGCGGCGGATTCTTTCAATGGACGGGTGATCCCCGCACCGGAACTCTCCACGGTTTGCAGCGTACGAGGGACTGAATGGCCGCCAAAGTGTTGTACAAACGGTTTGTACTTTACGCCGTGTTTAAGCGTGAATTCATACGCCGCGTTCGTATTCTCAACCAGAATTTTCAGCTGCTCTTTATCATTCAGGCCGCGTCCGGCCTTAAGCATGTCCTTGTACATCAGCTCAGGTGAATCGACGATCCCCTCTTTTCGCTGCGGGGGAGAATCGGCAACGGCGACCGCACCGCCGTTAATCGCCGAGTTACCGCCAAAAACAGGCATTTTATCAATAACCAGAACACTGCGACCGGCCTGCACCGCTTCAAGTGCGGCGGCCAAACCGGCAAAACCACTCCCGACCACAATCACATCGTAAATTTTATGGTAGCGAACACCCTGAACCTGGGCGCAGCTCTCCTGCGCCCATGCCGTTCCCGTCAGCGTCGCCAGTGCGCCGCCTGTCGCCAGGATTGTGCTTTGGGTTAGAAAAGCTCGCCGCGACACATCGCTGTTTTTTTTCATTGCCGTCATTTGCTCCCTGTCTTCATGCTGACCAGTGAGCTGGCAGGGAATGACGCCACCATCGCAGAAGAGTCCGCAATGTTGTCACTGAAAATCCGATCCTGGGTAACAAACGGAACCTTTTCACGATAAGTGGCAAAGAGTTTTCCTGTCAGTTCGCCCAGCTTCAGATCTGGTTTTTTCTGCTTGCGTAAATCGATAGCCTGACTCGCGTGCAACAGCTCCAGACCATAGATATTGCACATATCATCGGCAATTTGACTCAGTCGTTTGGAGGCTCGCAGGTTATTGGTATAAGTATCCTCAATGGTTCCCGCCATCGGTTGACCATCGAGAGAGACCGGGTTAACCAAATCGCGAATATCCGCCAGTAACGCTACCTGAGGTTTCTGGATAGCACCGAAAGCGTGTCCTTTCTGATTGGTATCAGACGCGAGAAAGCGACTTAGACCGGTGAAATGGTCATCAGACAGGTGTAACGTGCGTTGAACGCTGTTATGCGCCAGATGCCCCATTGCTAAAGACAAGTTCTGAATCGCCAGCGCCAGCGGGAGGGGTTCAAAATT
Organism: Citrobacter sp. Marseille-Q5395; assembly: GCF_947057495.1. NCBI lineage: Bacteria > Pseudomonadati > Pseudomonadota > Gammaproteobacteria > Enterobacterales > Enterobacteriaceae > Citrobacter > Citrobacter sp. Marseille-Q5395. Next base: position 405,326 of record NZ_CAMSEL010000005.1, read on the forward strand.
AGAGGTAGGGAAAATCGCGCCGCTTATGGTTTCACCGTTAGCATCTTTCGCACTAACAAAGTACTGCTCAACCTGACTGTTCTCCGCCAACGAGTGGTCTGCATCCACAATCACCGCAGGATTATCGTCGGAGCTGTTTAGTTGAATTTCCAGCATCTGCCAGGCTTCGTTCCATTCACGACGCGCTTCATTCAGCACAAATACCGTCGTACGGAATGAAAGGGGATCCTGTAAAGGGCGCCCGTCCTGATGTTGCCAGAGATAAGATCCGCTTAGCGCATTACGAATGCTTCCCCCGGTATCCTGCACACCGGGGAAAGGTCGCACACTTAAGCTTTGGTACAAGAATGGTGCAACGTTGCCATCCAGCGCTTCCAGAGACAAACCAAACACCGCTGGCGTAATGTTGATAATCTGCCTGGACTCCAGCAACGCTTTGGCTGAATACGCGGCGGAAATTGCATTTGAAGAGAGGATAGAGAGCGCGTCCTTACCGAGCGGTTCGAGTTTCGCGATGCCGGCTTGTTGTAGCGCTTTTGCGGAAGCCATCTCGGTGCCGTTCACACGCACACGCCATTCACCAATCATTACATCGCCAATATGGGACGCGAGGGTAATATCAGCTTCACCAACAGAACCGCGCGACGGTATCACAGGGGTGATATGTTTGTTGAGTAGCTGCTGGTACATCCTGGCAACCTGCGGTTGAGCGCCAGTATTCCCCGTCAGCATCGTGTTAAGACGGATCACCATCGCCAGACGCACCAGTTCGTCAGGCATATCAGGACCAACACCTGCAGCATGTGCATGCAGTGCATTGATATTAAATTCACGCGACGCCTGGATAACTTCCGGAGTTAATTTCCCGTGCGCATCAAACAGTGATTTGTCTTTGTTCAAACCAACACCAACGGTTAGCCCATAAACCGGGACACCTTTTCCCGCAGCGATCATCAATAGTTTGTTGGCTTTATCGACGCGATTCATGGCGGTTGACGCAATATCGACTTGTTTTTGTCCCTGTGCGATAGCCCAGGCTTCATCCAGCGTTAACGAGTGCCCATCCAGCGTTACGCTGGATGCCGACGCGAACAATGGAAAAAGCAGAGAAACACAAAGTATCCCAGTGGTCGTCTTTTTCATTTCTGAATTCCTTTTTATAGAGATAAGAAACAGTAACGAAAAAAACGCATGCGAAACTTGAAATGCACCCTGCATTTATCAAGGCTATTTTTGATATTTCAAAAATAATGAAATTTAAACATTTCAATTTATTAACAGAGTGTTTAACTAATTGAAACCGCAACCGAGGCCAGCACCACTGCGTCATAGGATGAACCGTGACGATTTCTGGGAAACGGGTGTGCAATTTTGCTATTTACCTTGTTATGACCAAACAGATATTTAGCCTTGGTTATTATTCATAATTATTTTTAATCAATTACAGTCTGTTTTTATTCAGAAAAAGATAATTAGCAGGGGGAGGAATAATGCAGGATAACCAGAGGAGCCGCTTCAGCTTCATAATGTGAAGCTGAAGCGGCTGGTAAATCAATGTGCGTCAATAAACACAATCTTTAATACAAACAGCAGCGCGACAACAATGACGCACGGGCTGAGGTCACGGAAGCGCCCGGTACCGATTTTCATTACGCAGTAGGAAATAAAGCCCAGCGCAATACCTTCGGTAATGGAGAAGCTAAACGGCATCATTACCGCAGTAATAAACGCCGGAACGGCTTCTGTCAGGTCATCCCACTTCACACGTGACAGGCTGGACGTCATCAGTACGCCAACGTAAATCAGCGCACCGGCAGCCGCATATCCCGGAACCATTCCCGCCAACGGCGAAAGGAAGATAACCAGCAGGAACAGCAGACCAACAACAACCGCTGTCAGGCCAGTACGCCCGCCGACCGAAACCCCGGAAGAGGATTCAATATACGCGGTTACAGAAGATGTACCGATAAACGCACCGGTAACAGACGAAACGCTATCCACAAACAGCGCCTGCTTCATGCGCGGGAACTTGCCCTTTGCGTCCGCCAGTCCGGCTTTATCCGTGACGCCAATCAGCGTACCAGAGGAGTCAAACAGGTTGACCAGCATGAAAGAGAAAATAACGCCCGCCAGACCAATGTTAAATGAACCGGCCAGATCAACATGCCCGATGACGGACATAACGCTCGGCGGCGCAGATACAATACCGTTGTAGTGGACATCGCCCAGCAACCAGCCCAACAGAGTGGTAACAATGATCGAGACCAGTACCGCCGCATGAATGTTGCGTGATGCCAGAATCGCGATAATAAAGAAGCCCAGAACGCCCAGCAGCACGCTGTGGGAAGTCAGGTTGCCGATAGAAACCAGCGTATCTTTATTCGCCACGATAACGCCGGCATTTTTCAGCCCCATCATGCCGATAAACAGGCCGATACCGCTGGTGATCCCCACGCGCAGGCTGACCGGAATATTGGCGATCATCCAGTAACGCACACGGAAAATTGTCAGCAGCAGCAGACCAACCGCGCCCCAGAAGATAGCGCCCATACCAATCTGCCATGACAACCCCATCGCACCGACGACTACAAAGGCAAAAAATGCGTTCAGCCCCATCGCAGGTGCAAGCGCTACCGGCAGGTTGGCAAACAGTCCCATCAGGATGCTACCAAATGCAGCAATCAGACAGGTGGTGACAAAGACTGCACTGGTATCCATACCCGCAACGCCAAGAATTTGCGGGTTAACAAAAACGATATACACCATCGTCAGGAAAGTAGTGAAACCGGCGATCACTTCGGTCCGCGCCGTCGTGCCATGTTCGCGCAGCTTGAACACGCGTTCCAGCATCCCCTGGCCAGAAGCCTGGGTTGTGTGTTGTTGACTCATTATCAATTTCCGAACAAGGAGGGAAAATTCGTCGCTATCCTATACCAAAATGCGACAATAGGGTTGGGTTATGAGCAACTTTTTTCATTGAATTTGCTTATACGGCAACGATTGCGTCACCCCATTATGCATTACGTAAACGTTAAACTTGTTAAAATGGAAATGACATGTCCCAGATAGAAGCCGTATTTTTTGACTGTGACGGTACCCTTGTCGACAGTGAAGTAATTTGTTCTCGCGCGTATGTCAGCATGTTCCAGGCGTTCGGCATTACGCTCGATCTTGAAGAGATTTTTAAGCGCTTCAAGGGGGTAAAGCTCTACGAGATCATCGACATTATCAACGAAGAACACGGTGTCGAACTGGCGAAAGCCGATTTAGAACCCGTTTACCGCGCTGAGGTCGCACGCCTGTTCGATACCGAACTGGAGGTGATTGCAGGGGCTAATTCATTGCTGGACAGCATGGCTGTGCCCATATGCGTGGTGTCTAACGGTCCGGTCAGCAAAATGCAGCATTCTCTGGGTAAGCTGGGTATGTTGCATCATTTCCCTGATTTATTGTTCAGTGGCTATGATATTCAGCGCTGGAAGCCCGATCCGGCCCTGATGTTTCATGCGGCAAAAGCAATGAACGTCAACGCAGAAAACTGCATTCTGGTGGATGATTCCAGTGCAGGTGCGCAGTCGGGAATCGATGCGGGAATGGAGGTTTTCTACTTCTGTGCCGATCCACACAACAAGCCGATCGATCATCCAAAAGTAACGACCTTTACCGATCTGGCGCAGTTACCTGAGTTGTGGAAGGCTCGTGGGTGGAATTTGACGCGCTAATGATGTCGGAATGGTTATTGTATTGTAGGCCGGATAAGCATTAGCGCCATCCGGCGAACTGCCCGGAGGCGCAAGCTTACCGGGCCTGCGGATCACACAACTATTACTCTTTCGGATCTTTACCCGCCAGCAGCTTATCCAGCTCATCGCCGCCCACGTGACGGAAATCCTGCCCCTTCACGAAGTAGAAGATGTATTCGCAAATATTCTGGCAACGGTCACCGATACGCTCGATAGAGCGCGCACAGAACAGCGCGGTAAGTACGCTTGGAATAGTGCGCGGGTCTTCCATCATGTAAGTCATCAGTTGACGCACGATACCTTCATATTCCTGGTCAACTTTCTTGTCTTCACGGTAGATACGTACCGCTTCGTCCAGATCCATACGCGCAAAGGCATCCAGCACATCATGCAGCATTTGCACGGTGTGGCGACCCAGTGATTCCAGGCTTACCAGCAGCGGCTGATGCTGCTGAGAGAATTTTTCCAGCGCGGTGCGGCAAATTTTGTCGGCCACATCACCAATACGTTCCAGTTCAGCGATGGTTTTGATAATTGCCATTACCAGACGCAGGTCGCTCGCCGTCGGCTGACGCTTGGCGATGATACGCACACAAGCTTCATCAATCGCCACTTCCATCATGTTGACGTTCTTGTCGCCTTCAATGACGCGCTTCGCCAGCTCGCTGTCCTGATTATGCATGGCGGTAATCGCATCAGAAAGCTGCTGCTCTACCATGCCGCCCATGGTCATCACCTGGGTGCGAATACTCTCCAGTTCTGCATTGAACTGGCCGGAAATATGTTTATTAAGATTTAAATTGTCCATCATTTCTCCAGATGTCCAAAAGATTTCGAGCGAGAACAAGGCGGCAACTGCGCGAGTCCCCGGGAGCGTAGCCTACTACGTGACTGGGGTGAGCAAAGGCAGCCAACGCGGTTATCGCTTGAAAGCTGAAGGGCATATCAACCGTAGCGGCCGGTAATGTAGTCTTCAGTTTGTTTCTTCGCGGGCTTGGTGAACAGATCGTCCGTGTTGCTGAACTCAATCAATTCGCCCAGGTACATAAACGCCGTGTGGTCTGAACAACGTGCAGCCTGCTGCATGTTGTGGGTGACGATAACAACGGTGTAATCCTCTTTAAGCTCGGTGATCAGCTCTTCGATACGCCCGGTGGAGATCGGGTCGAGCGCTGAGCATGGCTCATCCAGCAGCAGTACTTCCGGGCGAATGGCGATACCACGCGCAATGCATAAACGCTGCTGCTGACCACCGGAGAGAGAGTACCCGCTCTGGTGCAGTTTATCTTTGGTTTCGTTCCATAATGCGGCCTTGGTCAACGCCCACTGCACACGCTCATCCATATCCGCACGGGAGAGCTTTTCAAACAGGCGTACACCAAATGCGATGTTGTCATAAATGGACATCGGGAACGGCGTCGGTTTCTGGAACACCATCCCCACTTTGGCACGAAGCAGTGCGATATCCTGGGTGTTGGTAAGTATATTGTCGCCATCCAGCAGGATTTCACCTTCTGCACGCTGCTCCGGGTACAATTCAAACATTTTGTTAAAAGTACGCAGCAACGTTGATTTACCGCAACCTGACGGACCGATAAACGCAGTTACCTGGTTTTTAGCGATATCCAGGTTGATGTTCTTCAGGGCATGGAATTTGCCGTAGTAGAAGTTCAGGTCACGTACTGAAATTTTACCCGGAGTCGTGTTAACCATACTCATCTCAATCTCTTCCTCATTCAGCGCCGCCGTCGTTGGCCGCGCCGTAAATAATTAACCGTGTTTCTTCTTCGCGAAAATCACGCGCGCCAGAATATTCAGCAACAGTACGCACAGGGTAATAATCAACACCCCGGCCCAGGCCAGTTGCTGCCATTCAGCAAATGGGCTCATCGCAAACTTAAATATCGTTACCGGCAGGTTGGCAATGGGTTGCATCATGTCGGTGCTCCAGAACTGATTGGAGAGCGACGTAAACAACAGCGGGGCGGTTTCACCCGCAATACGCGCAATCGCCAGCAGAACGCCTGTAATAATGCCGGAGACAGACGCTTTCAGGGTGATAGCAGAAATCATCTTCCACTTCGGCGTACCCAGCGCATATGCCGCTTCACGCAGGCTGTCCGGCACCAGTTTGAGCATGTTCTCGGTGGTGCGGATAACGATAGGCACCTGCAGCAGTGCCAGCGCGATAACACCCGCCCAGCCGGAGAAGTGCTCCATCTTCGCCACCACAATGGTGTAAACAAACAGACCAACAACAATTGATGGTGCAGAAAGCAGAATATCGTTGATAAAACGGATCACCTCAGCCAGCCAGGACTTACGCCCGTACTCGGCCAGATAGATGCCCGCCATAATACCGAGCGGTGTACCAAACACGGTCGCCCACAGAATCAACAGTCCGCTACCGGCCAGAGCGTTCGCCAGACCACCACCAGCGGTATTTGGCGGAGGCGTCATTTCGGTGAACAGTGCCAGCGACATGCCATCAATACCACGGGTAACCGTGGACATCAGGATCCAGATAAGCCAGAACAGACCGAATGCCATCGTCGCCATAGAGAGCGTCAGCGCGATGCGGTTTTTCATACGGCGACGCGCCTGCATCTTACGGCGGGATTCCGCCAGCGCGGCTGTGTTTTGCATTTCAAGCGTAGCCATTAGCGTGCCCCCTCGTTTTTCGCAAGGCGCATGATCATGAACTTAGATGCCGCCAGCACGATGAAGGTGATCACAAACAGGATCAGCCCCAGTTCCATCAGAGCAGCAACATGCAAGCCAGATTCCGCTTCGGCAAACTCATTCGCCAGCGCAGAGGTAATGCTGTTGCCCGGCATGTACAGCGACGCACTGTCGAGCTGGTAGGTGTTACCGATAATAAAGGTTACCGCCATGGTTTCACCCAACGCGCGCCCAAGACCCAGCATCACGCCACCAATCACACCATTTTTGGTGAACGGCAGGACGATACGCCAGATAACTTCCCAGGTAGTGCAACCGATACCATAGGCTGACTCTTTCATCAGCACCGGCGTTTGTTCGAACACATCGCGCATAACGGCTGCAATGTACGGGATGATCATGATGGCAAGGATCACGCCAGCGGCCAGAATACCAATGCCAAATGCCGGACCGGAGAACAGGGCACCAACAAACGGGATATTGGAAAGAATGTTACCGACTGGCTCCTGGAAGTAGGTTGCGAACAGCGGAGCAAAGATAAACAAGCCCCACATGCCGTAAACGATACTCGGGATCGCCGCCAGCAGTTCGATAGCGATACCCAGCGGGCGACGCAGCCAGCCAGGCGCTAATTCCGTCAGAAACAACGCAATGCCGAAGCTCACCGGAACGGCAATCAGCAGTGCAATAAGAGAGGTGACCAACGTACCGTAAATTGGTACCAGCGCACCGTAAATATCGTTTGGCGCATCCCATTCTTTGGTCCACAGGAACGAGAAACCAAATTTCTGGATGCTTGGCCAGGAGGAGATGACCAGAGAGACAATAATGCCACCCAACATCAATAGCACAATCAGCGCAGCCAGTTTTACCAGCGCACTGAATATCATGTCACCCTTTTTACCCGGAGGGTTAAAAGCAGGCTTGGTTGCAGCCATAAATTACTCTTTCCATTAAACACGTTTTACGAAGTTGCCCAAACCGGATGGCGCTACGCTTATCCGGTCTATACATAGGGCCTACAGTCTGAACCGTAGGGCGGATAAGCGTAGCGCCATCCGCCAATTCGTCAAAGATATTCTGTTAATACAGCGCTTTACCACTGCTGTCTTTCACGTTGGTCTTCCATGCAGCACGAATCTGCTCAACCACGCTGTCCGGCAGGCTGGCGTAATCCAGGTCATTGGCCTGCTTGCCGCCATTTTTGTATGCCCAGTCAAAGAATTTCAGCACCTCAGCGCCTTGCTCAGGTTTCTTCTGCTCTTTATGAACCAGAATGAAGGTTGTAGACGTGATTGGCCACGCCTCGTCACCTTTCTGGTTAGTCAGATCCTGGGCAAAAGTTTTGCTCCAGTCAGCGCCTTTAGCCGCATTAGCGAAACTTTCTTCGGTCGGACTTACCGGTTTGCCGTCAGCAGTAACCAGTTTGGTATAGGCCAGGTTGTTCTGCTTAGCATAAGCATATTCAACGTAGCCGATAGAGCCTGGCAGACGCTGTACGAACGCGGCGATACCGTCGTTGCCTTTACCACCCAGACCGGTTGGCCAGTTAACGGTAGAGCCTGAACCAATTTTAGATTTCCACTCTTCATTCACTTTTGCCAGATAGCTGGTGAATACGAAGGAAGTACCGGAACCATCAGCACGACGAACAACTGCGATATTCTGAGAAGGCAGTTTCAGACCCGGGTTCAGTTTGGTGATGGCTTCATCATCCCACTTCTTAATTTTGCCGAGATAGATGTCACCTAGCGTTTTACCGTCAAGCACCAGCTCACCGGATTTCAGGCCTGGGATATTCACCGCCAGCACCACACCGCCGATCACTGTTGGGAACTGGAAAAGACCTTCCTGTGCCAGTTTCTCATCAGACAATGGTGCATCAGATGCACCGAAATCAACGGTATTTGCAGTAATTTGTTTTACACCACCGGAGGAGCCGATACCCTGGTAGTTTACTTTGCTACCGGTCTCTTTCTGATAGGTATCAGCCCATTTGGCATACACCGGCGCAGGAAAAGTTGCACCTGCACCTGTCAGGCTTGCTGCTGCGAATACAGAGAAAGCACTCATCGATAAGGTCGCGGCGACAACAGTTGCGACAGTGGTACGCATAACTTTCATAATGTCTCCTGCACGATTTTCGTAAATCATTGTTAAGTGGCTACGATGAGCAAAATAGGATAAACAGGTGACAGTTAAATGTACGAAATATGACAGTTTTATGACAACGAAATAAATCAGACAAAACAAATAAAAAAAACCAATAAAAATAATCAGTTGAAATGAAACGTGACGGTAATATTTCGCAAAAAATTTCTTTTTATGACACTGAAAACAGTAGCTGAAGATGACGGTTTGTCACATAAAAAAAGCGGGATAGTTGATTAAAAACAGAACAACGAATAAAAAATGCCCCGCCAAAAGCGGGGCATTTTCACTATAACCGACTTACTCTACAGTAACCGATTTAGCCAGGTTACGCGGCTGATCCACATCGGTGCCTTTAATCAGCGCCACGTGATAAGCCAGCAACTGCAGCGGAACAGTGTAGAAGATCGGTGCAATGACCTCTTCCACATGCGGCATCTCAATGATGTGCATGTTTTCGCTGCTAGTGAACCCAGCATCCTGATCGGCGAAGACGTATAACTGGCCGCCGCGGGCACGAACTTCTTCAATGTTGGATTTCAGTTTTTCCAACAGTTCGTTGTTCGGTGCAACCACGATAACCGGCATATCGGCATCAATCAGCGCCAGCGGGCCGTGTTTCAGTTCGCCAGCGGCATAAGCTTCAGCGTGAATATAAGAGATCTCTTTTAACTTCAGCGCGCCTTCCAGCGCAATCGGATACTGATCGCCACGGCCAAGGAACAGCGCATGATGTTTGTCAGAGAAATCTTCCGCCAGAGCTGCGATACGTTTGTCCTGAGACAGCATCTGTTCAATGCGGCTCGGCAATGCCTGCAGACCGTGAACGATCTCCTGTTCGATTGACGCATCCAGGCCTTTCAGACGAGACAGTTTCGCCACCAGCATCAACAGAACTGTCAACTGAGTGGTAAATGCTTTCGTCGAAGCCACGCCTATTTCAGTCCCGGCATTGGTCATTATCGCCAGGTCTGATTCACGCACCAGAGAAGATCCCGGTACGTTACAGATAGCCAGCGATCCCAGATAGCCCAGATCTTTAGACAAGCGCAGACCCGCCAGGGTATCCGCCGTTTCACCAGACTGGGAAAGAGTGATCATCAGGCTGTTACGACGCACAGCTGATTTGCGATAGCGGAACTCGGAAGCGATTTCCACATCACAGGAAATACCTGCCAGCGACTCGAACCAGTAGCGGGATACCATACCTGAGTTGTACGAGGTACCACAGGCGATAATCTGGATATGCTCCACCTGAGACAGCAGCTCGTTGGCATTCGGACCCAGCTCGCTTAAATCCACTTCACCATGGCTGATACGCCCGGTAAGGGTGTTTTTAATCGCGTTCGGCTGTTCGTAAATCTCTTTCTGCATGTAGTGGCGGTAAATACCTTTTTCGCCAGCATCATATTGCAGACTGGATTCGATATCCTGACGTTTCACTTCTTCGCCAGACTTATCGAAAATAGAGACCGAACGGCGGGTAACTTCCGCAATATCGCCTTCTTCAAGGAAGATAAAGCGACGGGTAACCGGCAGCAACGCCAGCTGATCGGAAGCGATAAAATTCTCACCCATCCCCAAGCCAATAACCAGCGGGCTACCAGAACGTGCCGCCAGCAGGACTTCCGGGTTACGGGTATCCATGATCACCGTGCCGTATGCACCGCGCAGTTGCGGTATAGTCCGCAGTACAGCTTCACGTAGGGTTCCGCCCTGTTCCAGCTCCCAATGCACCAGGTGAGCAATCACTTCGGTGTCGGTTTCAGAAACAAAGGTGTAACCACGCGCTTTCAGCATTTCGCGTAGTGGTTCATGGTTTTCGATGATGCCGTTATGCACCACCACAATATGTTCAGAAACATGCGGATGCGCGTTCGCTTCTGAAGGTTCACCATGGGTCGCCCAACGGGTATGAGCAATACCAGTGCCGCCATGCAACGGATGCTCTTCCGCAGCAGCGGTAAGCATCTGTACTTTACCCAGACGACGCAGACGGGTCATGTTGCCTTCAGCATCGACAACTGCCAGACCGGCAGAGTCATAGCCACGATATTCCAGACGACGTAAACCTTCGAGAAGGATTTCAGCTACATCACGCTGCGCGATAGCGCCAACAATTCCACACATATTTTATGATTCCGAATTTAGGCATTATGCCTGTCGTTGTCGGTCAACCTGTTTACCCTTCGTCTTTCACGCCGTTGCTGCGTTGGCTGCACTTGTTCACTCCGGTCACTTACCTCAGTAAGCTCCCGAAGATTCCCAGGTTTGCCGCCTTGCTAAGGCGCGAAATACTTTGGGCAATGCCCGTATTCCGGGCTCCCCGAGCCTTGTAGAGAGTGGGGTTATTTTTATAGTTACTGCTATTGGGAGGGAGATATATATTTACCTCCTCATCCCTCTGTCTGCCTGATGATGGCTACGCCTTATCAGGCCTACAAAACTAAAATTATTTTTTTTTCACCGGACGTTTCCAGCCCTGCTTATGGACCTGCGGCACGCGGCTTAAAACCAGTTCATTATCGGCGATATTTCGCGTAACGGTAGTTCCGGCTGCGATAGTCGCGCCCTTACCCACGGTAACAGGAGCCACCAGCTGAGTGTCTGAACCAACAAAAACATCGTCGCCAATAATGGTTTTAAACTTATTGGCACCATCGTAGTTACAGGTGATCGTACCCGCACCGATATTCACATTATCGCCAATTTCCGCATCGCCCAGATAAGTCAAATGACCGGCTTTAGAGCCTTTACCCAGACGCGCTTTTTTCATTTCGACGAAGTTCCCTACGTGCGCGCCTTCCTGCAGTTCGGCTCCCGGGCGCAGACGCGCGAAAGGTCCGATAGTGCAAGCAGCGTCCAGGCGTGCATCTTCAACCACACTGTACGGACTAAGCTCACAGTCATCACCAATCACGCTGTTTTTGATGATGCACCCTGCGCCTATCTTCACGCGGTTCCCGAGCGTTACGTTACCTTCAATGATAACGTTAGTATCAATTTCAACATCGCGCCCGTGAATAAGCGTACCGCGCAGATCAAAACGAGCCGGATCGCGCAGCATAACCCCCGCCAACAGCAGTTTTTCAGCCTGTTCAGACTGGTACACGCGCTCCAGACGGGATAGTTGTAAGCGGTTATTCACGCCTTCCACTTCACTGAGTCTGTCCGGATGAACGGCAGTGATCTCACGACCTTCCTGCCAGGCAAGCGCTATGATATCGGTGATGTAGTATTCACCCTGCGCATTGTTGTTAGTCAATTTTGACAGCCAGCGCTTCATGTCCGCGCCGTTGGCAATCAGAATACCGGTGTTGATTTCCTGGATCTGACGCTGCTCGTCGGTAGCATCTTTATGCTCTACGATACCGGTGACTTTACCGTCATCACGCGTAATGCGCCCATAACCGGTTGGGTCGTCCAGTTTTACCGTTAATAGGCCGATGCCACCCTGCGGTTTTGCATCACGCAAGCGTTGTAACGTAGTAGTGGAGATTAGCGGGACATCGCCATAGAGCATTAAAATGTCTTCGTCATCACCAAAGAATGGCGCTGCCTGCTGCATCGCATGGCCGGTTCCCAGCTGCTCTGCCTGCAGAACCCAGTTAAGGTTGCCTTCTTTCAGTGTCTGCTTAAGCAAATCACCACCGTGTCCATAGACCAGGTGTACATGAGTTGCCCCTAATTCATTAGCAGCATCAATGACATGCTGGACCATCGCCTTTCCCGCGAGAGTGTGCAGCACTTTAGGGAGATCGGAATACATGCGTGTACCTTTGCCAGCGGCAAGGATCACGACGCTCATAGCACTATTCAACATACACGTCCTGACTTAAATTTGAGAACGAATTTATACCGTTTCACATTGAAATTACTACATTTTTTTCATCGTGAAATGGGCCGAAGATAAAACGTTCAATAGGAGAAAATACCTACCTGTTAATCAACTATTTTCATCTATATCGGCGTCTTTTGTCTCCCCGAAACCAGGAGTCTGTACCTATTAAAGCCTTAGGTTAATGTTTTTGCTATTTTTTTGCCTAATGAATAAAGAATTTAGTACATAGCACGCGATTTTATCGCTCAAATTCAGCCGGCAGCAGCAAAATACCTGCGAGTCATGATTTCAGACTATGCAGACAAAAATAGATAAGACAACTTGCTGTATTTAAGGGGAAAAGTACGAGAACAGGGAGTGAGACGACTGACGGCGCTTGCTTACAAACCACATTAAGCACAGCGCCACATTGCAGGCAGGGTATTACAGATTGAACATGCCGAAAGAAACGTTCATGTTGCTGAAAAGGGCGATGATTTTGTTGATCAATTTCATGTTGGTATCCTGTTTTTATCTGAGTTAATTATGTGACACTCATCACAAAAACAAGTCTACGCTTCATTTTTTAATCGATCAATATTTACGTGATACAGATCACATAAATATTAAAATAGCTTTTCAGCTTATATAACTTAAACCACAGGCATAAAAAAACCAGCCTGAAATCAGACTGGTTTTTGTGTTTTCAAGCCGGTGTTACATCGCTTTTTTGGTCAACTCGATAACGCGCAATTTCGCGATCGCTTTGGCCAGTTCCGCAGATGCCTGAGCGTAATCCACGTCACCGTGAGAGCTCTTAATGTGCTCTTCAGCCTTACGTTTCGCTTCCAGGGCTCTCGCTTCATCGAGATCCTGCCCGCGAATCGCGGTATCAGCCAGTACGGTCACATTGCCAGGCTGCACTTCAAGAATGCCGCCGGACAGGTAGATAAACTCTTCATGACCGAACTGTTTAACGATGCGGATCATACCAGGCTTAATGGCGGTGAGCAGCGGGGCATGCCCTGGGAAAATACCCAGTTCACCTTCACTACCCGTTACCTGGATTTTTTCGACCAGACCAGAGAACATTTGTTGCTCTGCGCTGACGACGTCCAGGTGGTAAGTCATTGCCATATCACCCTCCGATTAAGGCGTTAAAGTTTTTTGGCTTTTTCCACGGCTTCGTCGATAGAACCAACCATGTAGAACGCCTGCTCTGGCAGGTGATCGTATTCGCCTTCCATGATGCCTTTAAAGCCACGGATGGTGTCTTTCAGGGAAACATATTTACCAGGGGAACCGGTAAATACTTCCGCGACGAAGAACGGCTGGGACAGGAAGCGCTGGATCTTACGCGCACGTGCTACCACCAGTTTATCTTCTTCAGACAATTCATCCATACCCAGGATGGCGATGATGTCTTTCAGTTCCTGATAACGCTGCAGCAGGGACTGTACGCCACGCGCAGTGTCGTAGTGTTCCTGACCAACAACCAGCGGATCCAACTGACGGCTGGTGGAATCCAGCGGGTCAACTGCCGGGTAGATACCCAGAGATGCGATCTGACGGCTCAGTACCACGGTTGCATCCAAGTGAGCAAAGGTGGTTGCTGGGGATGGGTCAGTCAAGTCATCCGCAGGTACGTATACCGCCTGAACGGAGGTGATAGAACCGGTTTTAGTAGAGGTGATACGTTCCTGAAGAACACCCATCTCTTCCGCCAGGGTCGGCTGGTAGCCTACCGCTGAAGGCATACGACCCAGCAGAGCAGATACTTCCGTACCGGCCAGGGTGTAACGATAGATGTTATCAACGAACAACAGAACGTCACGACCTTCGTCACGGAACTTCTCAGCCATAGTCAGACCGGTCAGAGCAACGCGCAGACGGTTTCCCGGCGGCTCGTTCATCTGGCCATAAACCAGGGATACTTTATCCAGAACGTTAGAGTCGGTCATTTCGTGGTAGAAGTCGTTACCCTCACGAGTACGCTCACCAACACCTGCAAACACGGAGTAACCGGAGTGTTCGATCGCGATGTTACGGATCAGCTCCATCATGTTTACGGTTTTACCTACACCCGCACCACCGAACAGACCAACTTTACCGCCCTTCGCGAACGGACACATCAGGTCGATAACTTTGATACCGGTTTCCAGCAGTTCCTGAGAGCTGGACAGCTCTTCATAGGACGGTGCTGCGCGGTGGATAGCCCAACGCTCTTCTTCACCGATATCGCCTTTCATGTCGATCGGGTGACCCAGAACGTTCATGATACGACCCAGGGTTGCTTTACCTACCGGGACTTCGATCGGGTGTTCGAGGTCTTTAACTTCCAGACCACGACGCAGACCGTCGGAAGAACCCATGGCGATGGTACGCACGATACCGCCGCCGAGCTGCTGCTGAACTTCCAGCACCAGGCTCTCATTACCATTCATAACCTCAAGAGCATCGTACACGCGCGGTACGGCATCCTGAGGGAATTCGACGTCAACCACGGCGCCGATTACCTGGACAATTTTTCCAGTAGCCATCTTGAATCCTCTACGAATTAACCTGGTTATACCGCGGATGCACCACCGACGATTTCGGTGAGTTCCTGAGTAATGCTGGCCTGACGAGCTTTGTTGTATACCAACTGCAGCTCTTTAATCAGGCTGCCGCCATTGTCGGTCGCGGCTTTCATCGCCACCATACGTGCGGCCTGCTCGCTGGCCAGGTTTTCTACCACACCCTGATAAACCTGAGATTCAACGTAACGACGCAGCAGAGTATCCAGCAGCGGTTTCGGGTCTGGTTCATACAGGTAATCCCAGGCTTTTTGTTTTAACTCTTCATCTTCTGATGCCGGTAACGGCAACAGTTGGGTAAGAGTTGGCACCTGAGACATGGTGTTAATAAATTTGTTGCTGACAACGTACAGTCTGTCCAGACGGCCTTCATCGTAGGCCTGCAGCATCACTTTAACCGGACCGATCAGTTCGGACAGGGAAGGGTTATCCCCCATACCGGTTACCTGAGCAACCACGTTACCGCCAACGGAGTTAAAGAAAGACACGCCCTTAGAGCCGATCATTGCGATGTCGCACTGAACGCCTTTATCGGACCATGTTTTCATATCTGCCAGCAGTTTTTTGAACAGGTTAATGTTCAAGCCGCCACACAGACCACGATCGGTCGACACCACCAGGTAGCCCACGCGTTTAACGTCGCGTTCTTCCAGGTAAGGGTGCTTATATTCCAGATTACCATTCGCAAGGTGACCAATCACTTTGCGCATGGTCTCTGCATAAGGACGGCTGGCCGCCATGCGATCCTGCGATTTACGCATTTTGGAAGCGGCGACCATCTCCATCGCTTTAGTGATCTTCTGCGTGTTCTGGACGCTTGCGATCTTACTACGTATCTCTTTTGCGCCGGCCATGAGCTTCTCCTCAATGCCTTGCGGTCCGTCCTAGGACAGACCGCCAGACGTTACCAGGACTGGGTTGCTTTGAAGGAATCGAGGATAGCTTTCAGCTTGCCTTCGATTTCATCGTTATAGCCACCGGACTGGTTAATCTCTTGCATCAGCGGAGCGTGGTCACGGTCGACGTAAGCCAGCAGAGCAGCTTCGAAACTACCGATTTTCGCCAGTTCCACATCTTCGAGGTAACCGCGTTCAGCCGCAAACAGCACCACACCCTGCTGTGCTACAGACATTGGGGCATACTGTTTCTGCTTCAGCAGTTCAGTTACTTTCTGACCGTGGCTCAGCTGCTTACGCGTAGCTTCATCCAGGTCGGAAGCGAACTGAGAAAACGCTGCCAGTTCACGATACTGTGCCAGTGCGGTACGAATACCACCGGACAGTTTCTTAATGATCTTGGTCTGCGCTGCGCCACCTACACGAGATACGGAGATACCCGGGTTAACTGCCGGACGAATACCGGAGTTAAACAGGTTGGTTTCCAGGAAGATCTGACCATCGGTAATGGAAATTACGTTGGTCGGAACGAACGCAGAAACGTCACCCGCCTGGGTTTCGATAATCGGCAGAGCGGTCAGGGAGCCGGTTTTACCTTTAACTTCACCATTGGTGAACTTCTCAACGTATTCCGCGTTAACGCGGGATGCGCGTTCCAGCAGACGGGAGTGGAGGTAAAATACGTCGCCCGGGAATGCTTCACGTCCTGGCGGACGACGGAGCAGCAGGGAAACCTGACGGTAAGCAACGGCCTGTTTGGACAGGTCATCATAAACGATCAGTGCATCTTCGCCGCGGTCACGGAAGTATTCGCCCATTGCGCAACCGGCATATGGCGCCAGATATTGCAGTGCAGCGGATTCAGACGCGGTTGCCACAACAACGATGGTGTTGGACAGTGCGCCGTGTTCTTCCAGTTTACGAACCACGTTAGAAATAGTGGACGCTTTCTGGCCAATAGCCACGTACACACATTTGATGCCGGAATCGCGCTGGTTGATGATCGCATCGATTGCCATCGCGGTTTTACCGGTCTGACGGTCACCGATGATCAATTCACGCTGACCACGACCGATTGGGATCATAGCATCAACGGATTTATAACCGGTCTGTACCGGCTGATCGACGGACTGACGTTCGATTACGCCCGGAGCGATAACTTCGATTGGCGAGAAGCCATCGTTATCAACCGGACCTTTACCGTCGATTGGGGAACCCAGAGTGTTCACCACACGACCCAGCAGGCCACGGCCAACCGGAACTTCCAGAATACGACCCGTACACTTAACCTTCATGCCTTCGGCGAGGTCAGCGTATGGACCCATCACAACTGCACCTACGGAGTCGCGCTCCAGGTTCAGTGCGATTGCGTAACGGTTACCCGGCAGGGAAATCATCTCACCCTGCATACAGTCGGCAAGGCCGTGGATGCGGATAACACCGTCACTTACAGAAACAATAGTACCTTCGTTGTGAGCTTCGCTCACAACACTGAACTGAGCAATGCGCTGCTTGATCAGTTCGCTGATTTCGGTGGAATTCAGTTGCATGCTCCAGTCCCCTTAAGACTGCAAGACGTCTGCAAGGCGTTCAAGACGGCCGCGTACGCTGCCATCAATGACCATATCACCCGCACGGATGATTACGCCTGCCATTACAGACTTATCGATTTTGCAATTCAGCTTAACTTTGCGTGACAGACGTTTTTCCATCGCTGCACTAATCTTCGTAAGCTGTTCATCACTCAGTGCATTGGCAGAAGTAACTTCTACCTCAGAGATCGCCTCACTGGCTGCACGCAGGTGAATAAACTGCTCAAGAACATCCGGGAGCGCATTCAGACGGTTATTTTCAGCCATCACCTTAATCAGGTTTTGGCCGTTTTCGTCCAGCTGCTCACCGCAGACTGCGATAAACGACTCAGCGAGCGTTTCCGGCGCCAGCGCGCCAGAGAGAAGCTCTGCCATTTGTTCGTTTTTCGTCACCTCAGCGGCAAACATCAGCATATCTTGCCAACGGTCAACGCTTTGGTGCTCAACGGCAAAGTCAAAAGCTGCTTTGGCGTAGGGGCGAGCTACCGTAATAAATTCAGACATCAGCCCCTCCCTCCTTACAGTTCAGCGACAAGTTTGTCCACGATGTCGCTGTTAGCAGCTTCATCCACGGAACGTTCGATGATCTTCTCGGCGCCAGCAACAGCCAGGATAGCAACTTGCTTACGCAGCTCTTCGCGAGCACGTTTACGCTCGGCTTCAATTTCCGCCTGCGCTTGTGCCACGATTTTAGTACGTTCCTGCTCTGCTTCAGTTTTGGCTTCGTCCAGGATCTGAGCGCGACGTTTGTTCGCCTGCTCGATGATTACCTGAGCTTCCGCTTTAGCCTTTTTCAGCTGGTCGGTCGCGCTGGCCTTTGCAAGGTCAAGATCCTTATGTGCTCGTTCCGCAGAAGCAAGACCGTCAGCAATTTCTTTTTGACGTTTTTCGATGGCAGCCATTAACGGCGGCCATACGTACTTCATGCAGAACAGAACGAACAGGACAAACGCGATGGCCTGGCCGAGGATTGTTGCGTTAAGATTCACAGCACAATGCCTCTATCTAGTTAACGTTCTGATATTGCTTTTAATTCAAGCAACGCTTACTACGCGACAGCGAACATCACGTACAGACCCAGACCTACAGCGATCATCGGGATAGCATCCACCAGACCCATAACGATAAAGAACTGAGTACGCAGCAGAGGAATCAGATCAGGTTGACGCGCTGCGCCTTCCAGGAATTTACCCCCGAGGATGCCGATACCGATCGCAGCACCGATTGCCGCCAGACCCATCATCACAGCGGCAGCCATGTACAGCAGATCCATATTCAGGTTTTCCATGACAGTCTCCAGTTTGTTTCAGTTAAAACGTAGTAGTGTTGGTAAATTAATGCTCTTCAGACGCCATCGACAGATAGACAATCGTCAGAACCATGAAGATGAAGGCTTGCAGCGTGATAATCAGTATGTGGAAAATGGCCCATGGCACATTCAGGATCCACTGTGACCACCACGGCAACAGACCAGCAATCAGAATGAAAATCAGCTCACCAGCGTACATGTTGCCGAACAGTCGCAGACCAAGAGAAACTGGTTTGGACAGCAGGCTTACCCCTTCAAGGATTAAGTTGACAGGAATGAACGCCCAGTGATTGAACGGCTGCAGCGTCAACTCTTTCGTGAAGCCACCGATGCCTTTCATTTTGATGCTGTAGAACAGAATGAGGATAAATACGCCCAGCGCCATAGACAGGGTGATGTTCACGTCAGCAGACGGAACCACACGCAGAGCTGGCAGACCAAAGATATGCTCACCGATGTACGGCAGCAGGTCGATAGGCAGTAAGTCCATCATGTTCATCAGGAATACCCAGACGAAAATCGTCAGGGCCAGCGGAGCAATCAGCTTGCTTTTGCCATGGTACATGTCTTTCACGCTACCATTTACAAAGCCGATTACCAGCTCAATCGCGGTCTGAAATTTACCTGGTACGCCGCTGGTCGCCTTTTTGGCAACGCTACGGAACATAAGCAGGAACAACAGACCCAGAACCACCGAGAAAAACATGGAGTCAATATTGAGCGTCCAGAAGGTGGCTGGGGGGTTGTGCGGATCCACCAGCGAGAATGTACGCAGGTCCAACTGAAGGTTGTTCAGATGGTGTCCTATGTAATCCTGCGGCGTCATATTTTCTGAAGCCATGATGCCTTTACCCTTTGTTGTTAATTACAGCCGGCGCCAGTATCTGAACCACCAGCACCAAAACCCACGTAACGATCAGCGGTAAGAATACCGCCTTCAAAACCGCCAACGCCACCACCAGCAAAACCAGCATCGCTAACACCTTGAAGGCTTCGCCGAAGGCGAACGACCAGGCAACTCGGCCCTTTGCTGGTGTATGCGCCTGGTGACGCCAGGCAAATATCATAAACAACATATTCGGCAGTAACACTGCCAAACCCCCGCATAATGCGGAGATGCCCCAGAAAGGGTCTTTGAGGCTAAACAGCAATCCACTTGCTATTACCGCCAGAAGCTGTGTGAGCAAAAGCTTACGAGCAACGTTTCGACTCAAGAGCGACATAGACATCACGTTTTTACTCCTGCTCCCTTCGAGGTATGCCGCGTGTCGTATAAAACGTTCTTTATGGCTTAGAGTCAAGCATCAAAAAGCGGTCAAATTATACGGTGCGCCTTCGTGATTTCAAACAATAAGTAGCTAAAAAGTGAATAAATGTTTAAATATTTTTCTCTGGGCCTCATTTATTACTTTTCGGCAAACTGTGAACGATCATGCAAAACTGCAAATACCGCGTAAACACTGGCGATAAAGCGTGCACCAGATCACATATCGAACATATTCACCTTCGCATAATTTATTTACGTGGCAAATGATGCCTTTTCATCTTTTTGATATTTAAGCGTAAAAATCGTCACTGTTTTAGAAATAGCGCCTAACAACAAAAAAACCACTCATTGACATTTATAATAAAAAATTAACACAAAACGGTAATTCTTACGTTCTATTTTTAGCAGACTGATATTTTCACAGTTGACTTGTTTCGCATTTAACAAAAAACGGTACGTTATAGTTATGATGCAAAACAGTAAGGCACAGGTGAAATGTAACAACATTTAACCCCACTACACCCTCCAATTTTTAACACCTGAAGCACCGCTTTTTTTCTATTTTTTTTGACAAATATTAAATTTTGTTTGGCTTAATAACCACCAGATGGCGTTCACCGTCCAGCTGTGGAACCCGTAATTTTTCAACAGACTCGACGCTAAATTCAGCAGGTAGAGAGGCTATCTCATCTTCAGGCAACTGTCCCTTTAACGCGTAAAAACGCCCGTTTTGACCGGGTAAATGATGACACCAACTCACCATGTCGTTAAGCGACGCAAAAGCACGGCTTATCACCCCATCAAATGGAGGTTCAGAAGGAAACTCTTCAACCCGGCTCTGTACAGGGGTGATGTTAGTAAGCGCAAGCTCATGTTGCACCTGGCGCAGGAAGCGAACACGTTTCCCCAGGCTATCCAGCAGCGTAAAATGGGCGTCAGGACGAACTATGGAGAGCGGAATGCCCGGCAGACCAGGGCCAGTACCAACGTCAATAAAGCGCTCCCCCTGCAAATGAGGTGCGACTACGATGCTGTCCAGAATATGGCGCACCAGCATTTCATTGGGATCCCGCACCGATGTCAGATTGTACGCTTTGTTCCATTTGTGCAGCATATCGACATACGCAATCAACTGATTTTTCTGGTGATCGGTAAGCGAAATACCAGCATCAGCCAGCAGACGAGAGAGTTTGTTGAGCACGGCAGTTACCTGTCTATAAAATTTGCCCGGTGGTGTTTTGCTTACCAGGCTAACGAATCGGTAGGGCGGGTAAACAAAACGCACCCGCCAAAATTGGCTTTACGCGCTGCGGCGCAGCATACCTTGTTTTTTCAGCCATACCAGCAGAATGGAGATGGCCGCAGGTGTCACACCAGAAATACGTGATGCCTGACCAATCGACACAGGTTTGTGATCATTAAGCTTGGCAATAACTTCATTCGATAAACCGGAAACCTGGCGATAGTCCAGAGTCGCAGGCAACAAAGTGTTTTCATTACGTTGCTGCCGGTCTATTTCATCCTGCTGACGGGCAATATACCCTTCGTATTTAACCTGAATCTCAACCTGTTCTGCGGCCTGTGCATCGTCAAGACCCGGGGCGAACGCAGACAAAGATGTCAGCTGTGCGTAGGTCATATCCGGGCGACGCAGAAGATCTTCACCACTGGCTTCACGTGACAGAGGAGTCGCAAGGTGAGCGTTCACTTCAGCGGCAGACTCAGCTAACGGGTTCACCCAGGTCGATTTAAGACGTTGACGTTCTTGTTCGATGCGCTCCAGTTTTTCATTGAAACGCGCCCAGCGTTCGTCATCCACCAGACCCAGCTCGCGGCCCATTTCTGTCAGACGGAGATCGGCGTTATCTTCACGCAACATCAAACGATATTCCGCACGTGAGGTAAACATACGGTACGGTTCTTTGGTACCCAGTGTACAAAGATCATCGACTAATACGCCAAGGTATGCCTGAGAACGTGCAGGAGCCCAGCCTTCTTTGTTAGCTGACAGACGGGCAGCGTTCAGGCCAGCAAGCAGACCCTGTGCCGCGGCTTCTTCATAACCTGTCGTGCCGTTGATTTGTCCGGCAAAGAACAATCCCTGGATAAATTTGCTTTCCAGAGTGGGTTTCAGATCGCGTGGGTCGAAGAAGTCATACTCAATAGCATAGCCGGGGCGAACGATTCTCGCGTTTTCCATCCCCTGCATAGAGCGAACAATCTGCATCTGTACATCGAATGGCAGGCTGGTGGAGATGCCGTTCGGGTAAATTTCGTTGGAAGTCAGTCCTTCTGGTTCGAGGAAGATCTGATGTTGGTTACGATCGGCAAAACGCATTACTTTGTCTTCGATCGATGGGCAGTAACGTGGACCAATGCCTTCGATCACACCAGCATACATTGGACTACGATCGAGGTTATTTCGGATCACGTCATGGGTTTTCTCGTTGGTATGCGTGATGTAGCAAGGTACCTGATTGGGATGCTGCGAGGCGCTACCCATAAACGAGAAAACTGGCATTGGGTTATCGCCGTGCTGCTGCGCCAGTACGCTGAAATCGATAGTACGGGCATCAATGCGCGGTGGTGTTCCGGTTTTGAGGCGGCTCACGCGCAGCGGGAGTTCACGCAAGCGACGTGACAATGGAATAGACGGCGGATCGCCAGCACGGCCACCGCTGTAGTTGTCCAGACCGATATGTATTTTACCATCGAGGAAGGTACCCACGGTCAGAACCACCGCTTTGGCACGGAACTTCAAACCCATTTGAGTAACGGCACCAACAACACGATCGTTTTCAACAATCAGATCTTCAACCGCCTGCTGGAAGATCATCAGGTTTGGCTGATTCTCCAGCGCAGTGCGTACAGCCTGCCGATAGAGCACACGATCCGCCTGAGCACGGGTCGCTCGGACGGCAGGTCCTTTGCTCGCGTTTAGTATCCTAAACTGAATACCGGCATGGTCGATCGCTTTGGCCATCAGCCCACCAAGCGCATCCACTTCTTTTACCAGGTGTCCCTTCCCAATGCCGCCAATGGCCGGGTTGCAGCTCATCTGCCCCAGCGTGTCGATATTGTGTGTCAAAAGCAGAGTCTGCTGACCCATCCGCGCCGCTGCCATTGCGGCCTCGGTGCCTGCATGACCCCCGCCAATGATGATGACGTCAAAAGGATCCTGATAAAACATGGTAATTGCCTCGCATAACGCGGTGTGAAAATGGATTGAAGCCCGGGCCGTGGATTCTACTCAACTTTAGTCGATGGAGAAAGACCTGGGATCCTGGGTATTAAAAAGAAGATCTTTTTATTTAGAGATCTGTTTTATTGTGATCTCTTATTAGGATCGCGACTTTCTGTGGATAAGGGCGATCCTTTGAATAAGATCAACAGGTTGTTGAGGATCATTAGCTGTGAATGATCGGTGATCCTGGTCCGTATAAGCTGGGATCAGAATGAAGGGTTATACACAACTCAAAAACTGAACAACGGTTGTTCTTTGGATAACTACTGGTTAATCCAAGCTTACTACCAGAGTTATCCACACTCGATCGCACGATCTTTACACATTTTTGAGTAAATTAATCCAGGATCCCAGCCAAACTTCCGCTGGATCCTCCGGAATATCGTGTTCAAGGACATTGATCCTGAGTGTTTCGCCGATCTGTTTTGCACCAGACGATGTCAGTTCAGCCTGTAATTTGTCGATCGCGCCACAGAAGGTGTCATATTCGCGGCTGCCAATACCAATTGCACCGAAACGAACCTGAGAAAGGTCTGTTTTCTGAGACTGAAGATCTTTATAGAAAGGAAGCAGGTTATCCGGGATGTCTCCAGCTCCGTGTGTTGAGCTGATCACCAACCAAATACCAGAGGTAGGGAGCTCCTCTACTTGCGGTCCGTGCAGTGTTTCGGTTGAAAAACCTGCATCTTCCAGCTTTTCAGCCAGATGTTCCGCAACGTATTCGGCACCACCAAGGGTACTACCGCTGATAAGAGTAATGTCCGCCATATGAGCCCATCCTGATAAAGAGGGGCTATTGTACGCTGTGAGTGAGCTGGGATCTACCTGTGGAAAAGCAGGGAATTAAAAAAAACGATCATGGGCGGATTGTACGCATAATCGGGTTCTGCAGGACGATCAAGGTTTCAGTGGACTGAATTTCGTCAATTGTTTGGATCTTGTTGATAAGTACCTGCTGTAAGGCGTCAATGGAGCGGCACATTACCTTAATAAAGATACTGTAGTGGCCGGTGGTGTAATACGCCTCCGTCACTTCATCGAGACTTTCCAGTCTGGCCAGCGCAGACGGGTAGTCTTTCGCACTTTTCAGGATGATGCCGATAAAGCAGCCGACGTCATAACCCAACTGCTTGGGACTGACATCAATACGCGCGCCGGTAATTATCCCGGCTTGCTTCATCTTCTCTACGCGCACATGGATCGTTCCGGGGCTGACGCCAAATTGTTTGGCCAGTTCTGCGTATGCGGTGCGGGCGTTTTCCATCAGGGCGTCAAGAATGCCGCGGTCCAGATTGTCGATCTGATAATTTTCCATAGGTTTTTCTTATGTAGATTAATGATTCCATCTATTTTAGCGGTTATTTTTAACGAATCAAAATCGAACATGGCTTTTTGTTTGTTGATTATTGAATATTGCCCTCATTCTGTTGCTTAATCATAGGCAACAGGACACAGGAGTAAAAATAATGAAAACCGCTTACATTGCCAAACAACGTCAAATTAGCTTCGTGAAATCTCATTTTTCTCGTCAGCTGGAGGAGCGTTTAGGTCTGATCGAAGTACAGGCCCCGATCCTCAGTCGTGTAGGAGATGGCACGCAGGATAACTTGTCGGGCTGTGAAAAAGCGGTGCAGGTAAAAGTAAAAGCATTGCCTGACGCCCAGTTCGAAGTGGTTCATTCACTGGCGAAGTGGAAACGTCAAACACTGGGACAACACGACTTCAGCGCGGGCGAAGGGCTGTACACGCACATGAAAGCCCTGCGCCCCGATGAAGATCGCCTCTCTCCGCTCCACTCTGTTTACGTCGATCAGTGGGACTGGGAACGCGTAATGGGCGACGGTGAGCGTCAATTCTCCACCCTGAAAAGCACGGTAGAGGCTATTTGGGCGGGAATTAAGGCAACTGAAGCTGCGGTGAGCAAAGAATTTGGTCTGGCACCGTTCCTGCCAGAGCAGATCCACTTTGTTCACAGCCAGGAGCTGTTATCCCGTTATCCGGGGCTTGATGCAAAAGGTCGTGAGCGTGCGATTGCTAAAGAGCTGGGCGCTGTATTCCTGGTGGGGATCGGCGGCAAGCTCAGCGACGGTCATCGCCATGACGTTCGTGCGCCGGACTATGATGACTGGAGCTCAGCTTCCGAACTGGGCTACGCTGGTCTGAACGGTGATATCCTGGTGTGGAACCCGGTGCTGGAAGATGCGTTTGAACTTTCTTCTATGGGGATCCGCGTGGATGCTGATGCGCTTAAGCACCAGCTTGCTCTGACTGGTGATGAAGATCGCCTGAGTCTGGAGTGGCACCAGGCGCTGTTGCGTGGCGAAATGCCGCAGACCATTGGCGGGGGTATTGGTCAGTCACGCCTGACTATGCTGTTGCTGCAGTTGCCGCACATTGGTCAGGTACAGTGCGGCGTATGGCCGACACAGGTACGTGAAAGCGTTGCCTCTCTGCTGTAAGTACTAACGCTGCCAGCGTCTGAGCAGGCGGCTTCGCATCCCGGTATCAAAGCGCCAGATATGATCGAAAATGCGCATGATACCGGGTTTGCCATGGGCAGACATTGCGACCGCATGAAAACGGTGCTGGTGTACCCGCTGTAGCTCTCCCACTTTATTGACGACCTCATCAGGCAAGCGCTGAGCGATAAAATCCGAAATAACTACCGCATCGGCATCAAACCATTCTCGCCCCTGCATCCTTTCTATAATGGCGCGAAAACAGCTGGCAATATCTGTACCGCCGCGAAAACGCTGGCTTAGAAAACGGATCGCTTGCTCAATGCCTTGCGCTCCGGACAGCTCATAGCGCACGACTTCAGTTGAAAATAGCATAATGAAGCAGCGGCGGTTATCGGCGAGGGCAACGCGCATCAGCGCCAGGCAAAAGGCTTTTGCGCACTGTTCGTTAAATCCCCCCATTGACCCTGAGGTATCCACGCAGACAATAAAAGGCCCGCGTGGCTGTTCATCAAAGTCCTGATGTACAACCGGACGCTCTGTCACTTTCTCGCGCCATGCTTCACCATGAAGGCGGTAGGTCAGTAGCTGTTTTTCCACCAGCCGACGGTAGAATTCATATTCCAGTTCAGTGATGCCGAGTGTGGCTAATTCTGGCGGCAACAGGCGCAGAATATCGTCACTTTGCTGAATGCCATCAACCTGTTCGGGGACGGTTGCAGGTTCCCGCACCAGGGTACGGAATGTTTCCATCGGCGCATCTTTTCGCGGTACAGATTTCGCTTCCCTGGAGCGCCCCAGTTGCTCGGCCAGACGCTGGAGTTCGGGTTGTTGTGTCAGGAAATCGCCGTATTTCACAATCAGCTGATAATCGCCACGTTTGATTTGACCTGCGCTCATATCCCACAAACGGCCTGCGGCATTGTCATTTTCCGCCAGCACTGGATCCAGTTGTCCACTGAGAGTCATCCTCTCCTGTACTTCACTGAGCAGTTGTTCGCGCTCTTCTTCCAGTAGTTGCTGATTCAGCGTTGTGGTTTGAATCACCAGGCTTAAGCGCCAGCGCTGTAGAAAAAGCGTGTGCAGCGCGGGCGTAAACGTACTATTGCTATCGACCAGTTGCTGGGCTTGTCCAGCGTAGGGGGAATGTAGCCGGTGTAACAGCGTTAATATTTGCGGTAACTGGACGATAAACTGCGGGGTGGATAGAAGTTGACTTTGTTGGTAACACATCACCTCTTCTGTCAGTTCCGGCGGTACGCGAGTGTCTTTAAGACGGTTGCGTAATGCCTCTCGCCAGCGGGGAAGATCGTTAGCAATGGCTTTCTTTAACCGGGGGAATTTTTCAAAAAATACCGCCAGTTGTGGAGAGGCCAGCAGAGCGAGGATCATCTCTTCGATCATCCCTTCTTCGCTTACTGCCAGCATGATATTTAGCGTATCAAGGGTTAGCATTGTTGCGCCTGTCGGATCTGCTCTCCAACTTCCTGCAGGCTGGCCTCAATACGACCTAACCAGTCACTATGGATAAACAGACATTTTTGCTGTTCGCTAAACCCGCTATGCTGTTGGTGCCACTCGTTGTCGAGCGCTTCAAGCTGCTGTTTTATCTCGCTGGGCATACTCTCTTCAGATGACCCAGGCAGCGCCAGACGGGAGCCTTGTAAACTGACGTCGCGAACCACCAGGTGTTGGGCGCTGTCGACCTCCATATTTAGCGTCTGTGCAAACCCGATCCCGTTTAGTTTTCCACGGATCTCACCGCCTTTCGTAAGCCACTGTTCCAGGGCGCTACGTTCAAACGAAATATGGATCACCTCCATATCGTGCAGTTTTAAGGGTTTTTGTAGCAGTAACGTCAATACGGATGCAGTGACTTCTGGGGGAAGATCATAGTGAGGACGACGGCTGAACATTCCACCCTGACGAATGACGGTGAAGGCAGTTTTATCGCTTTGCTGCTGCTGAAGCTGGATTCGACGCTGCATAATAGCCCCAAGGCGCGTCAGCATCGCCTGTTGTTGCCAGGCGTGTCCGGTCATCAAAACTTCCAGCTGTTGCTGCATCAGATTCAGGCTTTGTGCGTCGTACCACAGGCAATCTTTCAACAGAATGAGATCGATAGGAGCGACTGCATCGCGTCCGCTAAAGAAGGCGCTTGCCTGGAGTAAGCGGATCGCTTTCTTCCAGCGACGGTCAGACACGTAAGGGGCGTTTGGTATCGCGTCCAGTTGTTGGCGCAGCGTAAAAATAAGTTCGAATACACGATCAGGAAGCTGGATCGCACCAATGTCTTTTTGCCACTGGTAATACTCTTCATCCGTCACCTGTAACGTCGCTGGGACCGGATTGTCGCTTTCATCTTGTTGGCTTAACAGCATTGAGCGGAAGTTGGCCTTGTCCTGCACCTTATCCAGCCACAAGCGAATCAGCATACGGTCGTACAAGGCTTCCAGACTACTGTCTGCTTCAGGCAGTTCGTTGGAAGCCGCCACCAGCAGACGCATCGGGATTTTTTCTTCGTGCGCACCGTTACGGAAATGGCGTTCGTTAATGGCGGTAAGCAGGGTATTAAGAATGGCCGGGCCTGCTTTCCAGATTTCATCCAGAAAGACGATTTCAGCTTCAGGAAGATAGCCTGCCGTTAAGCGCTCATAGCGTCCTTCATCCTTCAGGGCCTGAATGGACAGGGGACCAAAAACCTCTTCTGGTGTAGAGAAGCGCGTCATCAGGTATTCGAAAGCGCGTGCGTTTTTAAAAGCAAACTTCAATCGGCGAGCTATTAAGCTTTTAGCGATCCCTGGAGGGCCTAATAAGAAAACGCTCTCGCCGCTCAGTGCAGCCAGCAGACAAAGACGGATGGCGTGGCTACGTTCATAAAGTCCCTTTTCCAGCGCATTGCTCAGACGGGAAATTCTTTCCGCTAATAAATGTGGGTGAGCCATAATGAAGTGGCGTCCTTTCGCCAAATGTACTGCGTGAACAGCGAGTATAGCTGTTTCACACCAGGGCAATAATAGACTTAAGGTGCGTTTAATTTTCTTTGAGCCAGATTAATCTGGTCTCATTTAGGGGTACGATTTTGCGATTAATCGTGCATACTGTGCGCCTTTTTGTGGGCCAAGGGACTACGCACACATTTCATATATATATACACTAAATCATTCAGGCTGCATCAAGGCGGCAAAGGAGTGAACCTTCTGAGCTTACATTTGTAAGTTACCGGGGGAGTGCTGCCAACGCGGAGTAGTTTGAAGGATGACGTGTATAAACGAAAGACTAGTCTATGAGCACTGATAATAAGCAATCATTGTCTGCGATTACTCTCGCAGCCATTGGGGTTGTCTACGGTGATATCGGTACCAGCCCACTTTATACACTTCGTGAATGTTTGTCCGGCCAGTTCGGCTTTGGTGTTGAACGTGATGCCGTGTTTGGTTTTCTCTCGCTGATTTTCTGGCTACTGATCTTTGTTGTCTCTATTAAGTATCTGACGTTTGTCATGCGTGCGGATAATGCCGGTGAAGGTGGGATCCTGACGTTGATGTCGTTGGCCGGGCGCAATACGTCGGCGCGAACAACGTCAATGCTGGTCATTATGGGGTTGATTGGTGGCAGCTTCTTCTATGGTGAGGTGGTGATTACCCCGGCCATTTCGGTGATGTCGGCGATTGAAGGCCTGGAAATCATAGCCCCACAGCTTGATACCTGGATAGTCCCGCTATCCATTATCGTACTTACCCTGCTGTTTTTAATTCAAAAACACGGTACCGGGATGGTGGGTAAGCTGTTTGCTCCCATTATGCTGCTTTGGTTCCTGGTTCTGGCCGTATTAGGCGTGCGCAGTATTATTGCGAACCCGGAAGTACTGCAAGCGCTGAATCCTTACTGGGCAGTGCATTTCTTCCTGGAATTCAAAACGTTGTCATTCATCGCATTGGGCGCTGTGGTTCTGTCAATCACCGGTGTTGAAGCGCTGTATGCCGATATGGGCCACTTTGGTAAGTTGCCTATTCGTCTGGCCTGGTTCTCGGTCGTTTTGCCTTCGCTGGTGCTAAACTATTTTGGTCAGGGAGCGTTGCTGTTAAAACATCCTGAAGCGATCAAAAACCCGTTCTTCCTGTTGGCGCCTGACTGGGCGTTAATTCCACTGTTGATCCTTGCTGCATTGGCAACGGTTATCGCCTCACAGGCGGTCATTTCCGGCGTATTCTCTCTGACACGTCAGGCCGTACGTTTGGGATATTTATCACCTATGCGCATTATCCATACCTCCGAAATGGAATCGGGTCAGATCTATATTCCTTTTGTAAACTGGATGCTCTACTTTGCGGTGGTGATTGTCATTGTGAGCTTTGAGCATTCCAGTAATTTGGCTGCCGCGTACGGTATTGCGGTAACGGGAACGATGGTACTGACTTCTATTCTGTCGACCACCGTGGCGCGTAAAAACTGGCACTGGAATAAATACTTCGTTTTCCTGATTCTGGTGGCGTTCCTGTGCATCGATATTCCGCTGTTCTCTGCGAACCTCGATAAACTGATTTCTGGCGGCTGGCTGCCACTTTCGCTCGGTCTGGTGATGTTCACCATTATGACGACCTGGAAGAGTGAACGCTTCCGTCTGTTACGTCGCATGCATGAACACGGTAACTCTCTGGAAGCGATGATTGCTTCCCTGGAGAAATCACCACCGGTACGTGTGCCGGGAACGGCCGTGTATATGTCGCGAGCGCTAAATGTTATCCCGTTTGCGCTTCTACATAACTTAAAACATAACAAAGTGCTGCATGAGCGTGTGATCCTGCTGACGCTACGAACGGAAGATGCGCCGTATGTTCATAATGTGCGTAGGGTGCAAATTGAGCAGCTGTCGCCCACCTTCTGGCGCGTGGTTGCCAGTTATGGCTGGCGTGAAACGCCTAATGTAGAAGAAGTATTCCATCGCTGTGGTCTGGAAGGACTTAGCTGTCGGATGATGGAAACATCTTTCTTCATGTCGCACGAGTCGCTAATCGTGGGTAAACGGCCTTGGTATTTACGCCTGCGCGGTAAGTTGTATCTTCTGCTGCAACGCAATGCGCTACGCGCACCAGACCAGTTTGAAATCCCGCCGAACCGGGTTATTGAACTCGGTACTCAGGTCGAGATTTAATGCAACTGACCCCCCTATTTCATAATGAAAGAGGGGGTTTTGTTTTCATCATCGCAATTTTCTTTTCGTCAAATGATACGGCTTGCGAAACGTTTCGATGGCGATCACATTTTCGTAACGTCGTGGTGGTTTTCTGTGCATCCTTCAGACTAAAATTATTCTCAGCGAAACGTTTCGCTAGTGGGGAAAGAAAATGAAGAAAGGCGCAGTACTCAACTCTGAAATTTCATCGGTGATCTCCCGTCTGGGGCATACCGATACGCTGGTAGTATGTGATGCAGGTTTACCCATTCCGAACAGCACAACGCGTATTGATATGGCATTAACCCAGGGCGTACCTTCTTTTATGCAGGTACTGGATGTGGTTACTCGTGAAATGCAGGTCGAGGCGGCCATTCTCGCGACGGAAATTAAACAACATAATCCGCAACTCCACGAAACGTTGCTCAACCACATTGAGCAACTGCAACAACACCAGGGAAATACCATTGAAATTCGTTACACCACGCATGAACAATTCAAAAAACAGACCGCAGACAGTCAGGCGGTAATTCGCAGCGGAGAATGTTCTCCGTATGCGAATATCATTCTTTGTGCTGGCGTCACGTTCTGAGGCCATCATGAACGCATTACTGCAACTCAAAGGGATCGATAAAGCGTTCCCGGGCGTCAAAGCGCTATCCGGCGCCGCGTTAAATGTCTACCCAGGCCGCGTCATGGCGCTGGTGGGAGAAAACGGCGCGGGTAAATCCACCATGATGAAAGTCCTGACCGGTATCTATACCCGTGATGCCGGTTCTTTATTATGGTTGGGTAAAGAAACCACCTTTAACGGTCCTAAATCCTCTCAGGAGGCCGGGATTGGCATCATTCACCAGGAGCTAAACCTGATCCCACAACTCACTATTGCTGAGAACATTTTTCTTGGCCGTGAGTTTGTAAATCGCTTTGGCAAAATTGACTGGAAGAAGATGTACGCCGAAGCCGACCTGCTGCTAGCCAAACTCAATCTGCGTTTTAAAAGCGACAGGCTGGTGGGGGAGTTGTCAATTGGCGATCAGCAGATGGTAGAAATTGCCAAAGTGCTGAGCTTTGAATCCAGAGTCATCATTATGGATGAACCGACGGATGCGCTGACCGATACCGAAACTGAGTCTTTGTTCCGCGTGATCCGCGAGCTTAAGTCGCAGGGGCGCGGCATTGTCTATATCTCCCACCGCATGAAAGAGATCTTCGAGATCTGCGATGACGTGACCGTTTTTCGCGATGGACAGTTTATTGCTGAACGTGAAGTTGCAACGCTTACTGAAGACTCGCTGATTGAAATGATGGTGGGGCGAAAGCTGGAAGATCAGTATCCACGTCTGGATAAAGCACCAGGCGATGTGCGTCTGAAGGTCGATAATCTGTGCGGTCCTGGGGTTAATGACGTTTCATTCACCCTGCGTAAAGGAGAGATCCTTGGCGTATCAGGACTGATGGGCGCTGGGCGTACCGAACTGATGAAAGTGCTGTACGGCGCGTTACCTCGCTCCAGCGGTTACGTCACGCTTGACGGACATGAGGTTGTCACCCGTTCTCCGCAGGATGGGCTGGCTAACGGTATCGTCTATATTTCTGAAGACCGTAAGCGCGATGGCTTAGTGCTGGGTATGTCGGTTAAAGAGAACATGTCGCTGACGGCGCTGCGTTATTTCAGTCGCGCGGGCGGAAGCCTGAAACATAAAGATGAGCAGCAGGCGGTGGATGATTTTATCCGTCTGTTCAATGTGAAAACGCCATCAATGGAACAGGCCATTGGTCTGCTCTCCGGCGGCAATCAGCAGAAAGTAGCGATTGCGCGCGGGTTGATGACCCGGCCAAAAGTGCTGATCCTCGATGAACCAACGCGTGGCGTGGATGTCGGGGCTAAGAAAGAGATTTATCAGCTTATCAATCAGTTTAAGGCTGATGGGCTAAGTATCATTCTGGTCTCCTCGGAGATGCCAGAAGTATTGGGCATGAGCGATCGAATTATCGTCATGCATGAAGGGCATCTTGGCGGTGAGTTCACTCGCGAGCAGGCCACTCAGGAAGTATTAATGGCTGCCGCTGTAGGCAAGCTTAATCGCGTGAATCAGGAGTAAAAAAGATGACTACCCAGGCTGTTTCTGGTCGCCGTTATTTCACCAAAGCATGGCTTCTGGAGCAAAAGTCGCTCATCGCTCTGTTGGTGCTGATCGCGATTGTTTCCACTATGAGTCCCAACTTTTTTACCGTAAATAACCTGTTTAACATTCTCCAGCAAACGTCAGTTAACGCCATTATGGCTGTTGGCATGACGTTGGTGATCTTGACGTCGGGTATCGATCTGTCAGTCGGTTCCCTGCTGGCGCTTACCGGTGCGGTTGCTGCTTCCATTGTCGGGATTGAGGTTAACGCGCTGGTGGCTGTTGCGGCTGCTCTGGCGTTAGGTGCTGCTATTGGTGCGGTGACCGGAGTGATTGTCGCGAAAGGCCGCGTACAGGCGTTCATCGCTACGTTGGTGATGATGTTGCTGCTGCGCGGTGTGACCATGGTGTATACCAACGGTAGCCCCGTTAATACCGGATTTACCGATAATGCCGATGTCTTCGGTTGGTTTGGTATTGGCCGTCCTCTGGGGATCCCAACGCCAGTGTGGATTATGGGGATTGTCTTCCTCGCTGCGTGGTACATGCTTCATCATACTCGCCTTGGTCGCTATATCTATGCGCTGGGCGGTAACGAAGCGGCGACGCGCCTGTCAGGCATCAGCGTCAGTAAAATCAAAATTATTGTTTATTCACTTTGTGGGCTGCTGGCATCGCTGGCGGGCATCATCGAAGTTGCGCGTCTTTCATCTGCTCAACCAACGGCAGGAACTGGTTATGAGCTGGATGCTATCGCCGCGGTCGTATTAGGCGGTACCAGCCTGGCTGGCGGTAAAGGACGCATTGTTGGGACGCTGATCGGCGCATTAATTCTTGGCTTCCTCAATAATGGTTTGAATTTGTTAGGTGTTTCCTCCTATTACCAGATGATCGTCAAAGCTGTGGTGATTTTGCTGGCGGTACTGGTAGACAACAAAAAGCAGTAATAACGACTACAGGACATCTTAAATATGAACATGAAAAAACTGGCTACCCTGGTTTCTGCTGTCGCGCTGAGCGCCACTGTGAGTGCGAATGCGATGGCAAAAGATACCATTGCGCTGGTGGTCTCCACGCTCAACAACCCGTTCTTTGTCTCTCTGAAGGATGGGGCGCAAAAAGAAGCGGATAAACTGGGCTACAACCTGGTGATTCTGGATTCGCAGAATAACCCGGCGAAAGAGCTGGCGAACGTTCAGGATTTAACAGTTCGCGGTACTAAAATTCTGCTTATTAACCCGACTGACTCCGATGCCGTCGGTAACGCCGTGAAGATGGCTAACCAGGCGAAAATCCCGGTAATTACCCTGGACCGCGTAGCGTCTAAAGGTGAGGTTGTGAGCCACATTGCGTCAGACAACGTGCTGGGCGGTAAAATTGCTGGCGATTACATCGCGAAAAAAGCGGGTGAAGGCGCGAAAGTTATTGAACTGCAGGGTATTGCCGGAACTTCTGCGGCCCGTGAGCGTGGCGAAGGTTTCCAGCAGGCCGTTGCGGCACACAAATTTAATGTACTGGCCAGCCAGCCGGCAGACTTCGACCGTACCAAAGGTCTGAACGTTATGCAGAACCTGCTGACTGCTCACCCTGATGTGCAGGCTGTATTTGCCCAGAACGATGAAATGGCACTTGGCGCGCTGCGTGCACTGCAAACTGCCGGTAAATCTGATGTGATGGTGGTTGGATTTGACGGCACGCCAGATGGCGAAAAAGCGGTAAATGATGGCAAACTGGCTGCGACTATCGCTCAGTTACCGGATCAGATTGGCGCGAAAGGCGTTGAAACTGCGGATAAAGTACTGAAAGGCGAGAAAGTTCAGGCTAAATATCCGGTTGACCTGAAGCTGGTCATCAAGCAGTAATAGCGATTCAGGTCGCTCGCGGCCTGATGGCGACATAAATACGCCATCCTCATCAATTTGAAGATGAAAGCGTAAAAAGAAAAGCAGGGCACGCGCCACCCTAACCCGGTGGCGCACTTTGACTTGGAATTCCGAACATGAAAACCGCAGGCAACCTCGTTGTTCTTGGCAGTATTAATGCCGATCACATCCTTAACCTTAAATCCTTCCCCACTCCTGGTGAAACCGTAACCGGTAGCCATTATCAGGTGGCATTTGGTGGAAAAGGCGCGAATCAGGCAGTTGCTGCGGGTCGTAGTGGCGCGAATATCGCGTTTATTGCCTGTACAGGTGACGACGATATTGGTGAAAGTGTTCGCAAGCAATTAGCCAGTGATAACATCGATATTGCTCCCATTAGCGTGATTCAGGGTGAATCGACCGGCGTGGCGCTGATTTTTGTTAATGGTGAAGGTGAGAACGTCATCGGTATTCATGCCGGAGCGAATGCTGCGCTTTCGCCTGCGCTGGTGGAAGCTCAGCGTGATCGCATTGCCCAGGCATCAGCACTACTGATGCAATTAGAGTCGCCGATCGAAAGCGTGCTGACCGCAGCAAAGATTGCGCATCAAAACAATACGACGGTAGCGCTTAACCCGGCTCCGGCGCGTGAACTTTCTGACGAGCTGCTGGCGCTGGTGGACATCATTACCCCAAATGAAACCGAGGCTGAAAAGCTGACAGGGATCCGTGTAGAAAATGATGATGATGCGGCTAAAGCAGCGCAGGCGTTGCATGCAAAGGGTATTCACACCGTACTGATTACCTTAGGTAGTCGTGGTGTATGGGCCAGCGTGAACGGTAAAGGTAGTCGAGTTCCCGGTTTCAAAGTGGATGCCGTAGATACCATCGCGGCCGGAGACACTTTTAACGGCGCGTTAATCACAGCCTTACTGGAAGAGACTCCGTTGCCAGAAGCGATTCGCTTTGCGCATGCGGCTGCGGCGATTGCGGTAACGCGTAAAGGCGCACAGCCTTCCGTTCCGTGGCGCGAAGAAATAGAGGCGTTTTTACAGCAGAGGTAACGCTTGGCTACAATGAAGGACGTTGCCCGCCTTGCGGGCGTTTCCACGTCGACGGTTTCTCACGTCATCAATAAAGATCGCTTTGTCAGTGAGGCTATCACCGATAAAGTTGACGCTGCGATTAAAGAGCTTAACTACGCGCCTTCCGCGCTGGCGCGTAGCCTCAAGTTAAATCAGACCCACACCATAGGCATGTTAATCACTGCCAGTACCAATCCCTTTTATTCTGAACTGGTTCGCGGTGTTGAACGCAGCTGTTTTGAGCGGGGCTACAGTCTGGTGTTGTGCAATACCGAAGGTGATGAACAGCGTATGAATCGTAATCTGGAAACGTTGATGCAAAAGCGGGTGGACGGTTTACTGCTGCTCTGCACGGAAACACATCAGCCATCCAGAGAGATCATGCAGCGTTATCCTTCTATTCCTACTGTGATGATGGACTGGTCCCCCTTTGATGGTGAAAGTGACCTGATTCAGGATAATTCCTTGTTGGGCGGGGATTTAGCCACGCAGCATCTTATCGAAAAAGGGTTTACACGCATTGCCTGTATTACTGGACCTCTGGATAAAACACCGGCGCGTTTGCGTCTGGAAGGGTATCGGGCAGCAATGCAGCGAGCAGGATTAGCTATCCCGGAAGGTTATGAGATTACCGGCGATTTCGAGTTTGGCGGTGGATTTTCAGCCATGCAAACGCTGCTGTCGCATAAACAACGACCGCAGGCTGTTTTCACGGGAAATGATGCGATGGCAGTCGGTGCGTATCAGGCCCTGTATCAATCAGGATTGCGTATCCCGCAGGATATGGCGGTGGTGGGTTATGATGATATTGAGCTGGCTCGCTATATGACGCCGCCGCTTACGACGATTCATCAACCGAAAGATGAATTGGGCGAACTGGCCATAGATGTGTTGATCCACCGTATGGCACAGCCCGCATTGCAGCAACAGCGATTGCAGCTTACTCCTGTTCTGATGGCGCGGGGCTCGGCTTAGGCTTATGCCGGTCTTTGATTAAATTGCGACCATCTTTGGTTTTTAGCAGCATAAACATCAGCGCCGAAACCACCGTGATAGCGCCCATGGTAATAAAGGTATAGTGGAACTGTTCGACCGTATTGGTTCCTTCAATGTCTTCATATATACGCAGCACGGCGGCGCTGATTGCCACTCCTAAACTGATCGACAATTGCTGAGTGACGGCTAACACGCTGTTTCCGCTACTGGCATTATCATCGGTCAGGTCCGCGAGGGTAATCGTATTCATCGAGGTAAACTGGGTGGACATCGCCATGCCTAAAATGAACAATGGCAGGATCAGCATCCATACTGGCATTGCTGGGGATTGCAATGAGAACTGCGCAATCATCAGGCCGATAAACACCGTAATGCCGACCAGTGTAGTTCTGTAGCCAAGGCGACGCAGTACCTGCGTCACCATCGATTTAGCCAGAATTGATCCCAGCGCCGTCGGCGCCATCATGCAACCGGCAATCAGCGCCGGATAACCAAATCCTACCTGCAACATCAGCGGCATTAAGAAGGGAACGCATCCTGTACCCAGACGAGTCGCCAGGTTTCCCGCGATACCGACGGAAAAGGTTCGCGTCTTAAAGATTGGCAGCGATATTAGCGGTGTCGGATGACGGCGCGCGTGGCGAATGTAGGCGAGCAGTAACAAAATGCTGCCGAGAATAATACTTAGGGCAATCCAGCTGGCGACCAGCTTCTCACCGAACAGCTCAACGCCGCTGGAAAACAGCACCAGACTCAGGCCAAAGAGAAGGAAACCGGTCATATCAAAACCGCGGCGCGGCGTGGTGAAGTTAGGCATATATTTGCGGGCATAAAAGATACCTGCTATGCCAATGGGAATATTAATCAGGAAGATCCAGTGCCAACTGGCCCACGTGACCAGCACGCCACCCAGTACTGGACCTAAAATCGGCCCCACAAGTCCAGGCATGGTCACGAAGTTAAGGACGGGAAGAAGTTCACTACGTGGATAGGCACGAAGCAGTGCCAGGCGGGCAACAGGCATCATCATTGCGCCACCAATGCCTTGTATAACACGAAATATCACCAGTTCGGTTAATGAACCAGATAGCGCACA
The DNA here is from genome assembly GCF_947057495.1 of Citrobacter sp. Marseille-Q5395. Lineage (NCBI taxonomy): Bacteria > Pseudomonadati > Pseudomonadota > Gammaproteobacteria > Enterobacterales > Enterobacteriaceae > Citrobacter > Citrobacter sp. Marseille-Q5395. Next base: position 443,409 of record NZ_CAMSEL010000005.1, read on the forward strand.
GGCAAGTGAACCCAGGGTAAAGAGACTAACGGCGATCATAAATACGCGCCGGGTGCCGAAGCGGTCTGCCAGCCATCCACTCACTGGGATCAACATCGCAACAGTCAGGGTATAACTGATAATGGCAGACTGCATGGCAAGTGGGGAGCGGTTCAGGCTTTGTGCTATTGCGGGTAAGGCGGTATTGAGGATGGTGGCGTCTAATGCCTGCATAAAAAAGGCCATGGCTGCTATCCATGGCAACCCGGCCATACTGCGCGATTTCTTTTCTGCCATAGATTATTTATCCGGGAGTTCGTTCGGCGCTATCAGTAATGCCTGACAGGCAGTGAAGGCGCGATCGCCATCACTATCCTCTATTGCATCGACAATGGCCTGATGCAAATCCAGCTTTACCACATCGTTATAGGTAATAGAGGTAAAATAGGTCTGGTAGACAGAATGGAACAACGATGCAAAGGATATCAGGAATGGATTCGCACTCATCTCATAGATGTGCTCATGCCAGGCGATATCAACTTCAATCCAGCGTTCACGCTTAAAGTTTCTTTTCAGCTCGACCATCTCTTCCATTAATGTATTCAGATGTGCCTTCTGTTCTGCCGTACCTATGGTTGCAGCTAGTAAACAGGCCTGGGGCTCCAGGCTAATGCGCATCACCAGAAAATGTTTGATGACCTGAGGGAAATTATCTTCCGTCATCCACCAGGTAAGCAGCTCCTGGTCGAGGAAATTCCAGTTTGCCTGCGGCATCACTCGTGTGCCAATCCGGGGGCGTGGTAATACCATACCTTTTGCCGTTAATGTTTTTACCGCCTCTCTTACCGCCGTGCGACTCACGCCAAACTGGTCACCCAGCTCAATTTCGCCTGGTAGGATTGCACCCGGTGCGTACTGACCTTTTAATATTCGTTGAGCCAGCTTTTCAGCCAGAACATAGGAAAGGTTCTTCTGTGCAGCTAACTGTTGGGCATTTAAAGGCATGAATGTTCTTCCTTAAGTCTTTCTCTTATTCATTAGTATGCCATCAGGAAGTGTGATTGCGGTTGCAAAAACGGCAAATTGCTTATTTTATGGCATGTTAATGACGGTTTTGGTGAAAAAACACGCACTCAGAAAGTTATTTTAAATTTCCCCTTGTCAGCCTGAAATAACTCCCTATAATGCGCCTCCACTGACACGGAACAACGGACTACAGGCCGCCGGGTCAGCGGGGTTCCACTGAGAACTCCGCGGAGAAAAGCAAAAATAAATGCTTGACTCTGAAGCGGGATGGCGTAATATGCACACCCCGCGCCGCTGAGAAAAAGCGAAGCGGCACTGCTCTTTAACAATTTATCAGACAATCTGTGTGGGCACTCAATGATACGGATTCTTAACGTCGCAAGACGAAAAATGAATACCAAGTCTCTGAGTGAACACGTAATTCATTACGAAGTTTAATTC